>NZ_NPFP01000002.1:0-150682 GCF_002259145.1 Rhodococcus sp. 15-2388-1-1a
GCCCCACCCGTCCGCGTCCGCCCCACCCCGTCCGCGTCAATGGACCCTTGCATACGTCTGACCGCTGCAATGGTTCATTGACGCAGCTGCAGAGTTTGCGTGAATGGCGCACTGCATACGTCTGGGCAGTGCAATGGTCCATTGACGCGTTCGGGGGGGTGGGGTGGGCGGAGTGTCAGCCCCGCAGACCCCAGTGCTCGATCCAGTCGAGTGCGGACATCTCCCCCGGCGCGATGCCGGCGTTGCGTGCCGACGCCTCGGCGTTGCGGATCAGGGACGCGAACTCCAGTACCCGACGCCTCAGCAGGTCCTCGGCACTGTCTCCACCGTGCGAGTGATCGACCCCGATGTGTACGACGCGTAGGCCGTCGGGAATCAGCTCGTCGGGCAGGCCGGCCTTGGTGGCTCGTCCGATCACCTTCTGCGCCAGGGCGAGTGACGGCTGAGACAGGGCGATTCCGTCGACACAGGATCCGCGTGCCTTCTCTGCTGCCTTCTTCTCTTCCCAGGCTCGCTCTTGTTCGGCGATGTCGATGGGGCCGTTGCCCGTTCGACCGAGGTGCGGGCTGCGGTGGGTGAGCTTGGCGACGAGTCCCGCCGCGACGTCGTCGACATCGAACGCGTTCTCGGCTGCGTCCTCAGCGATCCTGGAATGGAAGAGCACCTGCAGCAACAGGTCTCCGAGTTCTTCGCGCAGATCCACCAGGTTGCCCGCGGCGATGGCGTCGAGCAGCTCGTACGTTTCTTCGAGGAGGTAACCGCGCAACGACTCGTGGGTCTGCTGCGCTTCCCATCCGCCGAGGGTGCGCAGCCGATCCATCAGCCGGACTGCCGCGATGAGGTCGTCACCGGGAAGCTTCTCGGCGGCGATGACCCGCTCTCCGTGGGCGATCCGTTCCTGGACGTCGGGGTTGGCGGGATCGGTGCTCACCAGCACTGCGTCGACGGCGTCGGGCGCAGCGGTTCCCGAGAACAGCCATCGCACTCGCACCGGCACTTCTTCGGTGAATTGCACTGCACCGCCGAGAAATTCGACAGCATCCACCGGCACTTGTGTGGGTCGAACAGGGTCGAGCAGAACTACCGTCACCGCTACACCCCCACTGTTTGCTCCAACAACACCGACCGAGATGGCTTCCCGTCCAAGGATAGGATGAGATCGGCGATGAACTGCACCAATTCGACGTCGCGCACGCGCGCCGCCCCCACACCGCCGCCTTCGACACGCGGCAGCGGCAACTGCACCACTCCGGTGGTGGCCCGGTACGCAGCGCTCGGGTAGAGCCGCTTGAGGCGGATCTGCTTGGAATCGGGTAGGTCCATCGGAGCCAGCTTCACCTGTGTTCCGGCAACATTGACGTCCGTCAGGCCGTATTCCTTGGCGATCAGACGCAGCTTGGCGATGGAGACCAGTCGACCGACCTCCTCGGGCAGCGGGCCGTATCGGTCGACGAGTTCTTCGATGACCGCGTCGATGCCCTCGGAATCGGCTGCGGCAGCGAGCTTTCGATAGCCCTCGAGGCGCAACCGATCGCTGGTGACGTAGTCGGGTGGGATGTTGGCGTCGACGGGGAGGTCGATGCGCACTTCCTTGGGGGCCTCGTCGGTGGTGATGGGCTTTCCGTCGGCGGCCGCGCGGTACGCCTCGACCGCTTCACCGACGAGCCGCACGTACAGGTCGAATCCGACGCCTGCGACGTGGCCGGACTGCTCTGCGCCCAGAACGTTTCCGGCACCACGGATTTCGAGGTCCTTCATCGCCACGGCCATACCGGCACCGAGGTCGGAGTTCTGCGAGATGGTCGCCAGCCGGTCGTAGGCGGTCTCGGTGAGCGGCTTCTCAGGCGGGTACAGGAAGTACGCGTAGCCACGTTCACGGCTACGGCCGACGCGACCGCGGAGCTGGTGCAGCTGGGACAGGCCGAGCGAATCGGACCGCTCGACGATCAGCGTGTTGGCGTTGGAGATGTCGAGGCCGGTCTCGATGATGGTGGTACACACCAGGACGTCGGTCTCGCGCTGCCAGAATCCCTGCACGGTGCGCTCGAGTGTCTCCTCGTTCATCTGCCCGTGTGCCGTCGCCACCCTGGCCTCGGGCACCAGATCGCGAATCTTCTTGGCAGCCTTGTCGATCGAGCTGACTCGGTTGTGCACGAAGAACACCTGGCCGTCGCGCAGTAGTTCACGCCGGACGGCCGCGGCGACCTGCTTGTCGTTGTACGCACCCACGTAGGTGAGCACCGGGTGCCGCTCCTCGGGCGGTGTGAGGATGGTCGACATCTCACGGATTCCGGCGAGGCTCATCTCGAGCGTTCGCGGAATCGGAGTCGCCGACATCGTCAGGACGTCGACGTGGGTGCGGAGCGACTTGATGTGCTCCTTGTGCTCGACGCCGAAGCGCTGCTCCTCGTCGACGATGACCAACCCGAGGTCCTTCCAGGCGACACCGGTCTGCAGCAACCGGTGCGTACCGACGACGATGTCGACCGTCCCGTCGGCCAGCCCGGCCATGACCTCCTTGGACTCGGAGCCATGGGTGAAGCGGGAGAGCCCCTTGACGGTCACCGGGAACGACGCCATCCGCGCGGTGAAGGTCTGCAGATGCTGTTGCGCCAGAAGCGTTGTCGGCACCAGCACGGCGACCTGCTTGCCGTCCTGCACCGCCTTGAACGCGGCGCGAACCGCGATCTCGGTCTTGCCGTAGCCGACGTCACCGAGAATGACGCGGTCCATCGGAACCGCCTTCTCCATGTCGGCCTTGACGTCGGTGATGGCCGTCATCTGGTCGACCGTCTCGGTGAAGCCGAACGCATCTTCCATCTCGAGCTGCCACGGGGTGTCGGGCCCGAAGGCGTGCCCGGGAGCGGCCTGGCGAGCGGCGTACAGCTGCACCAGCTCTCCGGCGATCTCGCGAACTGCCTTGCGCGCCTTGCGTTTGGTGTTGGCCCAGTCGGATCCGCCGAGCTTGCTCAGAGACGGCAGCTCACCACCGACGTAACGCGAGAGCTGATCGAGCGAGTCCATCGGGACGAAGAGCCGGTCTCCGGGATGGCCCCTCTTGCTGGGTGCGTACTCGACGACGAGATATTCGCGTCTGGCGCCGCCGATGGTGCGCTCGACCATCTCGACGAATCGACCGATGCCGTGCTGATCGTGGACGACGCTGTCGCCGGCGACGAGGGCGAGCGGATCGACCTGGTTGCGACGCTTCGCCGGGAGCTTGCGTCCCTCGCCCGCTGCGGCCACGCGGTTGCCGGTCAGGTCGCTCTCGGTGACGACCACGAGTTTCGCGTCGGGAAACACAAGACCGTCGTGCAACGATCCGCACAGGACGTTCACGACGTCGGCGACCGGGACCGCACCGGAGTCGAGATGTGCCGCAGGCACTTCGGCCTCGGCGAGGCGTTCGATGATACGGGTGGCGGTGCCTGCGCCCGCGACGGAGATGACCGCACGACCACCGGTGGCGATATGGGCTCGCAGGGTGGCGAACAGCGCCGTCAGTGCTTCCTCGGACCCACGGACCTCCGGGACCGAATCGACAGCGAGTTCGACTTCTTCGCCGTTGCCGGAGGCGAGCGGGCTGATGGTCCACCACGGACGGCCGTGAACCTGCGCGGACTCGCGAACCTGTCGAAGCGAACGGTAGGCCGAGGCACCGAGATCCAGCGACGCACCCTCGAGGCTGGAGGTGTCGAGGGTGGAGGTATCGAGGGGCGCAGCTCCGCCGATCGATGCTGCCGTCCAGGATGCTTCGAGGAACTCCTGGCCCGTGCGCACCAGATCTGTTGCGCGCGTGCGGATCCGCTCGGGGTCGCAGAGCAATACGTGCGTTCCCGCGGGGAGAGTATCGGCGAGCAACTGCAATTCGCCGGGCTGCAGCAGCGGCAGCAACGCCTCCATGCCCTCCACCGGGACACCGGCGGACAGCTTGTCGAGCATCTCGACCAACGCGGTGTCGCCGGCATTGTCGGCTGCGAGAACAGCGGCGCGGTCGCGAACTTCCTGCGTGAGAAGCAGTTCGCGGCACGGCGGCGCGATGACGAGATCGACCTCGTGATCGGGCAGCGAACGCTGATCGGAGACCGCGAAGGCGCGGAGCTCGGTGATCTCGTCGCCCCAGAATTCCACACGCACCGGGTGATCCGCCGTCGGCGAGAAGAGGTCGAGGATGCCGCCGCGGACGGCGAACTCACCGCGCTTGCCGACCATGTCCACGCGCAGGTAGCCGAACTCGACGAGTCGGTGGATCAGGCCGTCGAAGTCGATGTCCAGACCGACCTTGAGGGTCACGGGCTCGATCTCACCGAGACCGGGTGCCATCGGCTGCACCAGCGAGCGGACGGTGGTGACGATGACGCGCAGAGGATCGCCGTAATCGGTGTCGCCGGGACGAGCCAGCCGGCGGAGTACGTCCAGTCGCTTGCCGACGGTGTCTGCGCTCGGTGAGAGTCGCTCGTGCGGAAGCGTCTCCCATGACGGGAACATCACCACTCCGCCGCCGAGAATCTGGCGGAGTTCGTCGGTGAGATCGTCCGCTTCACGCCCGGTGGCGGTGACGATCAACAGCTGAGTGTGCTGTGCGATCGCGGCGGCGACGAACGGGCGAACCGAGTGCGGCCCGATGAGCGTGTGCTCGGCGGTTCCGATCGCATCGGCGACGGCCACCATGGACGAATCCGTCAGCGCAACGCTGGCCAGACCCGAGAGTTGCAGCGCCGCGTCGGGAACGATCGGGGCCGGCCCGGAAGGAGAAACGGCGGGCAGGGAATCGGAAGACAACAGCAATGCTCCTACAAGCGTGTCGAGACGACGGCTGCTTACGCACAGTCCTCGGCGAGTCTATGGGAGCACACCGACAGCCCGGAAGGCGGGAGACGCCGACGGGCTACATCAGAGCTGCATCCAGCATCGCTGCGAGAGCCTCGGCAGCAGCGGCCGAGTCGTACTCCGGGTCGTGCAGGCGCTCGGTGACGATCGCGTCTATCCCACCACCGACGATGATCGCCAGGGTGCGCGAATCGACGCCGGCGGTCGCGCGAGCCTCGACGGATGCGTCGATGATGTCGGCCAGCGGTCGCCATCGGTCCTCCGGGGTGTGCCCCAGAGCCGAGTTGCCGAGCGCCTCGACCAACATTCGGGTGTGTGTCGGGTGATCGCGTAGGTGGCCGACCATTGCACGCACGTACGCCTGGGGACCCTCCCGGGCGTCGACGGCCTCGACCGCGGCTGCCACGTCCTCCACGAGCGCTGCGAGAACGAACCGATACGCGGCGTCGATCACCGCGTCCTTGGTTCGGAAGTGGTACAGCACAGCCGCTTTGGTGATCCCGGCACTGTCCGCAATGCGCGCGAGCGAGACCTTCGCGTACCCGTGCTGGGCAACCGAGTCGATCGTGACGTCGATCAGCTGCGCGCGCCGAGCGTGCTCGACGAAGCTCGGTTCTCTCGTTGCCACGATCGCTAGCCTACCGTACGGTTGAATTACTTACCGATCGGTTAGGGGATTCGATATGAACGTCCGAGCACCGAACACGCGGCATCGATACCTGAAGATCGCCGCTGGGGCGTTGACCGTGGGCGCGCTCGCCCTCGCGTTCGCGCTCCGGTCTCCCTCACCGGTCGGGCACTGGAACAGTGCAGCGAGCGAGGACCGATTTCTCGCCACCTACGACCGCGCGTTCGAGGATCTGCCCGATCCTGCGGAGACACTCGACATCAGAACCGACTACGGCGTCGTCCGCGTGTATCGGTTCGAGGGTGCCGGGGCCTCCACGCACCCTCTGCTCTTGCTTCCCGGACGTTCCTCTGCCACGCCGGTGTGGGCGGCAAACCTGCCCGGCTTGCTGACGATCGGCGACGTTTATACCGTCGACCTGCTCGGCGAGCCGGGACGCAGCATCCAGGAACGGCCGATCACCAGCGACGAGGACCAGGCTGCGTGGCTCGATCAGACGCTCGATGCTCTACCCACCGACCAGGTGCATCTCGTCGGACTCTCGATCGGCGGGTGGACCGCAGCGAACCTGGCGCTGCACGACAGCACGCACCTCGCCACGCTCACGCTGATCGACCCGGCTCAGACCTTCGCCGACATTCCGTGGGGCACCGCGATTCGTGCCCTCCCTGCCGCCGTGCCCTGGCTCCCGAAATCCTGGCGGGACAGCTTCAACTCCTACACAGCAGGCGGCGCGGAAGTCGAGGACGTTCCCATCGCGGACATGATCGAAGCCGGGATGCAGGGCTACTCGCTGAAGCTGCCGCAGCCCACGCGCATCACCGATGAGCGACTGGCGATGCTCGACGTGCCCGTGCTGGCAATCATCGCGGGCAGGTCGGTGATGCACGACGCTCAGCAAGCCGCCGACACGGCCGAGAGAACACTGTCCGACGGAACCGTCCGGCTCTATCCCGACGCCTCACATGCCGTCAACGGCGAGTATCCGGACCGATTGCGCGACGACATCGCAGACTTCGTGATGCGGTACCGGTAGTTACGGTCCGAAGCGGATGACTCGACGCGCCGCGAACTCGCGGAAGTAGTCGAGCTTGTTGGCGGGAACCAACGCCGGCAGCAGGTAGTACCAGAGGCGCTCCATGCGCGAGGGCAGTTCCTCGGTGGTGGAGGTGGCAACCGCGACCATGTGCACGCCGGTGAGGATCTCGAGCACGAGCGATCCGATGGTGCGCGAATCCGAGTTGGGGTCGATGTCGCCCTGCGCGATGGCCTTGGCGGCGAGCCTGTCGAACGACTCGCTCCACCCGGCCATGACATTGCCCTCGGTGCCGCGGTAGTCGCCGATCTGATGGCTCAGCCGGAGCATGGCCGAGACCATGGGGTCGCTGACCGAGAGGTCGACGACGATGTAGGAGATGCCGATCGCCGCTTCGAGCGCCGGGATGCGGCCGTCGTTGAACTGCTGGCATGCAGTGGTCAGCCGAGTGTTGCCCTCGTCGATGACCGCACGTGCGAGTTCTTCCTTGGAACCGAAATGGAAGTACAGAGCGCCCTTGGTGACCTGGGACTGGGAAATGATTTCGCTGAGGCTCGCGTTCGCGTACCCGAGGCGCAGAAACACATTCGCTGCGCCAGCAAGCACGGTGTCGCGAGTGATCTCAGCGCGGGCCTGCCTGACCATGGGATCCGCCTTCGCAATAAGAACTGCCACTGCGCAAATTACGCCCGAACGGTACCACTGAGTGGCTTTACGTCTGGTGCCAACATGCATCGGTCCGATTGAGAACTCCGCCGTAGGTGACGTAGCTCTCATGGCCGACAAAGGGGACGATACCCCTCCTTTCAAAGGCGAGAGTCGAAACCGAGTCTCATTCCTCGGTCAATCGAGGGTCGGCTTCCAGATTCGTCAGTCCGTTCCAGCACAGGTTGACCACATGTGCGGCAACGACCTCTTTCGACGGTGTTCGCACGTCGAGCCACCATTGCGCCGTCATCGACACCATTCCGACCAGGGCCTGGGCGTACATCGGAGCGAACTCGGGATCGAGTCCTCGGCGCGAGAAGTCGCCGGCCAGCATGTGCCCGACGCGACCGATGGCCTCGTTGAGCAACGACGAGTACTTGCCGTCCTCGGCAGCCGCAGGGGAATCGCGCACGAGAATGCGGAATCCGTCGGTTCGGTCCTCGATGTAGGTCAGCAGGGCAAGTGCGACGCGTTCGACGCGAATCCGCGAGCGATTGAGGTCGAGTGATTTGGTGATCATGCCGAGCAGTGTCGACATCTCGCGGTCGACGATGACGGCGTAGAGACCTTCCTTACCGCCGAAGTGCTCGTAGACGACCGGCTTGGACACGTTCGCGCGGCCGGCGATCTCCTCGACCGACGAGGCCTCGTACCCGCGTTCGGCGAACAGCGTGCGGCCCACCTCGATCAACTGCTCACGCCGTTGTGTCCCGGTCATTCGGACCCGAGGTGAGCGTTCCTGCTCGGAGGCTGCGCCTGTCATGGAAAACCGCTCCCGTTACCGACCCTGCATTTCCCGACGCCGGAATCGACGCCTCCCCCACACTAGCGATGTCCGATCCATCCGTTTGTCTCACCAATCTGCATCGCGGTTCGACTCACCACCACCTCGCGTGCGAGGATCGTTGCGCTCAGTGGGAGCGCAGCGGCAAACGAATGAGTCGTTCGATTCGTCGGCCACTGGTGAAACCGCTGGCCGTTTATCCGCCGTGGTGTAATGGCAGCACCTCTGATTTTGGTTCAGATAGTTCAGGTTCGAGTCCTGGCGGCGGAGCGAGCAACATCATTCGTGCATACCGTCTTCGCGTCACCGCCTGAGGAGCTCAATGCCTGTGCAGACCGCCGTGGTCGTTCTCGCTGCGGGTGCAGGTACCCGAATGCGGTCGAAGACTCCGAAAGTTCTGCATCCCCTCGCCGGACGCACTATGCTCGCGCACGCCCTCCACGCGGCCGCCGACCTGGGTCCCGACCACTTGGTGACCGTTGTCGGACACGATCGCGAACGAGTGACCGAGGCCGTCCAGGACCTCGCAGCCACGTTCGGTCGCACGATTCACACCGCCGTCCAGGATCGCCAGCTCGGCACCGGACACGCGGTCCAGTGCGGCCTTGCTGCCCTGCCCGACGATTTCGAGGGCACGATCCTCGTCACCGCAGCCGACGTTCCCCTGCTCGACGGCCACACGCTCAAAGCTCTGCTCGACGAGCATCTGAGCGCCCCCCGGCCCGCGGCGGCCACGGTTCTGACCTTTCTTCCCGACGATGCCAACGGCTACGGCCGTATCGTCCGCACCGACGACGGCGAGGTGGCCGAGATCGTCGAGCACGCCGACGCCACCCCCGCTCAGGTGCTGATCGGTGAGGTCAACTCCGGCGTCTACGCCTTCGATGCCGTGGCGTTGCGCACCGCCCTCGGCAAGCTCAGCACCGCCAACGCTCAGCACGAGCTTTATCTGACCGATGTCGTCAAGATCAGCAAGGCCGACGGCAAAGCGGTCTACGGAACCCAGCTCGCCGATCCCGATCTGGTGGTGGGCGTCAACGACCGCGTCCAGCTGGCGCACGTCACCTCTGTGTTGAACCGTCACATCGTCGAACGACACATGCGCGCCGGAGTCACCGTCGTGGATCCGTCGACCACCTGGATCGACATCGACGTCACCCTCGGCGCGGACGTCCGCCTCGAACCCGGCGTCCAACTCCACGGCAAGACCCACATCGCCGACGACGCGATCGTCGGACCGGACTCGACGCTGCGTGACGTGGAGATCGGCGAACGCGCGTCGGTCGTACGGACCCACGCCGAGCAGGCCGTGATCGGACCGGATGCCACCGTCGGACCGTTCACCTACCTGCGTCCAGGCACGGTGCTGGGCGAAGGCGGCAAACTCGGTGCCTACGTCGAGACCAAGAACGCGACGATCGGGCGCCACACCAAGGTCCCGCACCTCACCTATGTCGGCGATGCCACGATCGGCGACCACAGCAACATCGGTTGCTCCAACGTCTTCGCCAACTACGACGGCGTCAACAAGAGCCGCACGGAAATCGGATCCCACGTACGGACCGGTTCCGACTCGACGTTCGTCGCTCCCGTACATGTGGGCGACGGCGCTTACACCGGTGCAGGAACAGTGGTTCGGGACGATGTTCCTCCCGGCGCGCTGGCCGTCTCCGGTGGCAAGCAACGCAATATCGAAGGCTGGGTCATGGACAACAGGCCCGGAACCGAAGCTGCGAAAGCAGCGGCGCTCGCAGATCGTGATCGGCAAGAACAAAAGGACGGCGAACAGCAGTGACCACCCCTAATTGGATCGACAACCAGAAGAACCTGATGTTGTTTTCTGGTCGAGCACATCCGGAGTTGGCCGAGCAGGTCGCCAAGGAACTCGGGATCGACGTCACCCCGCAGACCGCGCGTGACTTCGCCAACGGCGAGATCTTCGTTCGCTTCGAGGAGTCGGTCCGCGGATCGGACGCCTTCGTGCTTCAGTCGCATCCGTTCCCGCTCAACACGTGGCTGATGGAACAGCTCATCATGATCGACGCGCTCAAGCGCGGATCGGCCAAGCGCATCACCGCGATCCTGCCGTTCTACCCCTACGCCCGTCAGGACAAGAAGCACCGGGGACGCGAGCCCATCTCCGCTCGCCTGGTCGCGGATCTGCTCAAGACCGCCGGTGCCGACCGCATCATCACCGTCGACCTGCACACCGATCAGATCCAGGGCTTCTTCGACGGCCCCGTCGATCACATGCACGCACACAGCCAGCTCGCCGATCACATCCGGGCGACCTACAGCCTCGAGCACATCACCGTGGTCTCCCCCGACTCCGGCCGCGTGCGCGTCGCCGAGAAGTGGGCCGACTCGTTCGACGGCGCACCGCTGGCGTTCATCCACAAGACGCGTGACCCGTTGGTGCCCAACCAGGTCAAGTCCAATCGCGTCGTCGGTGACGTCGAAGGCCGCACCTGCATTCTCATCGACGACATGATCGACACCGGCGGCACCATCGCCGGAGCTGTGAAGGTGCTCAAGGAGGCCGGAGCCGGTGACGTCGTCATCGCCGCCACCCACGGCGTTCTGTCCAACCCGGCCGCCGAGCGTCTCGCGAACTGCGGTGCCAAGGAAGTCGTCGTCACCAACACCCTGCCGATCAGCGACGAGAAGCGCTTCGCAACGCTGACCGAGCTCTCGATCGCGCCGCTGCTGGCTCGCACCATTCGCGAGGTCTTCGAAAACGGCTCCGTCACAAGCTTGTTCAACGGCAGCGCGTAGCATTTTCGGGTCGTTCCACAGGCTCCACTCCCGACCTTCAGGTCTGTTTCATCCCGCCCCGCCCACCTTCCGTCCGCGCCGCATGAACTACGTCACGTCCGTGACCGGAACATGCAGCTCGCGAGACGGGGGTGTGCGGGGCGGGTTTTGTTGTCACCTAAGATGACTCGTCGTGATCGACGCAGACTCTCCCCACGGCCCGGCTGGAACTACTACGGTCAGAATTGCCCGATGGACGCCGGGCGGGTGCGTCTGGTGCGGCAGTACCGACAGCGTCGAGGAATTCCGAAACGAGCCGCGCTGCGGCCTGTGCCGCGAGAAGGAAGCCGTCATCGACGAGGCCAAGCACTTCATCGGGATGTACGGCCTGCGGCCCTTGGGCGGCACGCTGGCGTCCGAGGACGAGGAGGAGCGCGAGTACCGCGTCACCGCTCGCGATGCGCGTGAGGTGCTCAACCGCATTCGGCTCGAGAAGCTGCCCGATCCGGCCGCCGTCCGCAAAGCGTTGCGTCCCAGGGCCGCTGCTGCGGGCAACGCACCGGCCTCGCCGACGTCCGGAGCACCGGCGAAGGCACCGACGAAGAAGTCGCAGGCCGGTGTCACCGGGATCGATGCGATCGAACTGCAGTCCCGTGTGCAGAAGCTGCTCGGCCAGCTCACCTCCGTCGATGAGCAGATCAGCGCCCTCGACGGCGTGCAAGGCCTCCCTGCCCGTGCGCGCATGAAGGATCTCGAACGGCAGCGGACAACCGTGCTGTCCACTCTGGCCGCGCTCGAGAAGGCTCGTCGCCGCACCAACTGATCCACGTAGTCTGATCGAGTGCTACGCAAGCGTTCGATCTCACGGCAGGTGCTCGATGTCACCTACGCCGTCGTCTTCGTTCTGCTCCTGCTGCCGTCCACTCTGAGCGGTTCCTACGGTTCTCCCGGTGTGGGCGTCCTGGCCGGATTCGGCGTAGCACTGGCAGTTCGTCGCCGGTCACCACGGCTGTCGTTGGCTCTCGCCTGGGTAGTGGCCGTCGTACAGATGGTCGGCGGGGTACTCCCCCTCGCGGCAGACACCGCGATCTTCGCGATTCTGTACTGCTCGGCCGCGTACGGCGACAGCGTCGTGCGACGCGTCGGGCTCGCGTCGGCCGTCGGCGGCGGAGTGATCGCGGCGCTGTATCTGGCGTACGTGGACGGCAATCCGTTCGGCCCGGCGACGGAAGAGGGCTACCAGGAACCTCGAATCGCGCAGTTCGCGCTCCTCCTCGCCGGCCTGTGGGCCATGCTCGGGTTGTCCTGGGCTCTGGGCCGGCTCGCCTACGCAAGGCGTACCGCCATCGAATCCGCACACGCGCGCGAGCTTGCCGAGGTACATCAGGCCCGCGCCGAACACGAAGTGGCAATCGAGCAGGAGCGCAACAGAATTGCTCGCGACATGCACGACATCGTGGCGCATTCGCTCGCCGTCGTGATCGCGCAGGCCGACGGTGCGCGGTATGTGCGCGCCGTCGATCCCGCTGCCGTCGACACTGCACTGACGACCATCTCCGACACCGCGCGCGAGGCACTGTCCGACGTTCGAGTGTTGCTCGGACAGCTCCGGCACAGTCAGGGCGATCTACCGAACCCGACACCCGACGATCTCGAGCGCCTGTTCGACCAAGTGCGTGCGACCGGACTGACCATCGACTCCTCGATCGACACCACGTCGGTGTCGTTGGGAGCCGGTGCGCACCTGGCGCTCTACCGGATCGCGCAGGAATCGCTGACCAATGCCCTACGTCACGGCGACCCCGACAAGCCGGTGACGGTCACCATCGAATCCGACTCCGCCGGCACAGAACTGGCGGTGCGCAACAGTGTGTCCTCGGTGCGGTCGGCGTCGGAATCGGGCGGCCACGGAATCGCCGGCATGAAGGAACGCGCCAGCCTCGCCGGTGGCATGTGCACCGCGTCCGGCGACGGCTCGTCGTGGACCGTGACTGCCTGGCTTCCCGCGGCCGGCTCGTCGACGAAGGGAATCAACTGATGACCGATCGAATCAAGGTGGCTCTGGTCGACGATCAGCAGCTGTTCAGGGCCGGCATTCGCATGCTCATCTCCTCGCAGCCAGATCTGGAGTTCGTCGGTGAGGCGGGCAACGGGAAAGAAGCCGTCGAGCTCGCCGCGTCGGCGCGGCCCGACGTGATGCTCATGGACGTCAGGATGCCGGTGCTCGACGGTATCGCCGCCACCGAGCAGATCGTGGCCGCGTCCGATACTCCACCGCGCATTCTGGTGCTCACGACGTTCGATCTCGACGAGAGTGCGGCGCGAGCGATTCGGTCGGGGGCAAGTGGATTCGTGCTCAAGGACGCGGACCCGGAATTTCTGCTCGCGGCGATCCGCACGGTGCATGCGGGCAATTCGGTGATCGCCGCGTCGGCGACGACGGGGCTGCTGGCGCACTTCACCCCCACACCGGTGGTGCCGAAGGTCCCTGCCGAGTTCGCCACCCTCACCGCACGGGAGAAGGAACTCTTCCGACTCACCGCGCGCGGGCTGAGCAACTCCGAGATCGCCGCGATGGAGTTCTTGAGCGAAGCGACGGTGAAAACACACATCAGTCGCATCTTCGCCAAGCTTCGATTGCGTGATCGAGTGCAATTGGTGGTCTACGCCTTCGAGCACGGACTCACTGGAGACTGACGCCGAAGTCATCCTGCAGATGTAGTGGTCGACTACTCGAGCCTGATTACTCGCGACCGTTCGATTCATAGCGTTGTGGGCATGACAACAACGCTCCCCCCGGTCGCCCGGGCATTCCAGGTCAGTAAGTATTTCGGTGACTCGTCCAATCCGGTGAGCGCCCTCGACAACGTGTCTCTCGACATTCACGGTGGCCAGTTCACCGCCATCATGGGACCGTCCGGTTCCGGCAAGTCGACCCTGATGCATGTGATGGCAGGACTGGACAACGCCAGCTCCGGACATCTGATGCTGGCCGGTGCCGACATCACCGCGGCCAACGACGACGCACTGACCACGCTGCGCCGCACGCAGGTCGGCTTCATCTTCCAGTCGTTCAATCTCGTTCCCACCCTCGATGTTCGGGGCAACATACTGCTGCCGTTCGAGCTCGACGGCCGCGTGCCCACCGCCGAGGAGGCGGCATGGATCGAGCAGCTCATCGACACTCTGGGCTTGCAGGCAAGGGTGAGCCACCGCCCGCATCAGCTCTCGGGTGGGCAGCAGCAACGCGTCGCGATCGCCCGCGCGCTCGGTACGCGGCCGCATCTCATCTTTGCCGACGAACCCACCGGAAACCTCGATTCGCGCACGGGCCGTGAGGTTCTCGGCCTCCTGGCCGCAGCGGTACGCGAGTACGGCCAGTCGATCGTGATGGTCACGCACGACCCCATCGCAGCAAGTTACGCCGATCGCATCGTCTTCCTCGCCGACGGGCGCATCGTCAACGAACTCGGGCGTTCGAGTGCAGAACAGATCTCGAGCTACATGCTGGGAATGGAGAGCGTCCGATGAGCGGGTTGACGTCGGCTCAGGCGTCGAAGGAGCACGGAGCCAGTCTTCTGGTGACGTCGCTGGCGTCGTTCTTCGGTGTGGTGTTGATTCAGGCGACGGCGTTCCTGGTCGACATCTTCGGCGGCGGGGAAGGCGGCGCAGCCATCACCGCGCTGTACAGCGTGGCGCTGGTGTTCATCGGTCTTGCTCTGTATGTCGCGGCGGTGGTCACCTCGAACACGTTCGCGACGATCGTCGCGGGCCGCACCCGGACCATCGCCCTCCTTCGACTGTTGGGTGCCCGGGCGCGTGACCTGCGTCGATCGGTGGCGAAGGAAGGCTTCGTCGTCGGATTGTTCGGTGGTGCAGTCGGTCTGGTTCTCGGTGTCGGTGCCAGCCATCTCGCGCGTGCCGTTGCGGTCTCGGCGGGTCAGTTGCCTGATGTGGCATACACGTCCGTCCAGCCGTTGGTGATCCTTCCGGTGGTGATCGTGGTGCTGACGACCACGCTCGCGTCCTACGTCGGGTCTCGAAAAGTGCTGGACGTGACTCCTGTTCAGGCAACCGGCGGTGCCGTGGACACGGGAGTGGAGACGCCCCGATCGCGGCGGGTGCGCACAGCGCTGTCGATCGTGCTGATCGCAGGCGGAGTGGCGCTGCTCGGACTCGGGATCCTGATCGGGATGGTGAACCCGACCGGCGTTCTGGTCGCCTTCCTCGGCGGTGTCGCATCGTTCACCGGCATCATGGTCGGTGCCTACCGAATTCTTCCCGCGACGCTGAGGCTGGTCGGGAAACTGTTCGGCCGTGGACCTGCGGCGAGATTGGCCTCGGCCAACGCAGTTCGCTATCCGGATCGCAGCACCCGCACCGCGGTGGGACTGCTCATCGGGGTGACTCTGGTGACCACGTTCGCCGTCGCGATGTTCAGCTACCGGGCGATGCTCGTCAACGAGTACGACGAAGCGTCCGTCGACCAGGTCCTCACCGTGACAGTGGGAATCATGACCGGGCTGATCGGGTTCTCGGCCGTCATCGCGGCGGTCGGGATGGTGAACAACCTGCTGCTGAGCATTCTGCAGCGCACCCGAGAGATCGGTCTGTTGCGTGCACTCGGATTCACCCGCACGCAGATTCGGGCGATGATCGTCTCGGAGAGCAGTCAGATGGTGATCGCCTCGATGGGCTTCGGTCTGATTCTCGGCATCGGATACGGCTGGGCCGCAGCGCAATCGCTGCTCGGCTCACTGGATTCACGCGGACTCACTGCTCCCACTCTGCCGTGGGCCGTGATCGCCGGAACCGTGCTGTGCGGTGGACTCCTCGCGCTCGGGGCCTCACTGACTCCGGCACGACGCGCGAATCAAATTTCGCCGGTGGTCGCGTTGGCGGATGCCTGAACCCGATGTCGCCAATGCTGGGCGACGACGGCCGGGCAGGGTTGCGCGCTACCGACGCCGATCGACGGGATCCCGTCGATCGGCGTCCGTAGCGTGCACTGGTGCCCACTCTGCCGGGCCTGCCTGTGGATAACGTCATCGAGTTATCCACAATTGCGAGATTGCCACTGTTGCACGGGCTCCCCAGCCGCAACGGTGTACCAATGGGGGTTTACACGGTGCAGCAGTTGATGGCGCAAGGGTTCAGTACGAGCGGCATTTCGAGACGATCGCAGTCGGGAGAGCTCGTGCGCCTGCTGCCGAAGGTCTACGCGACGGAGAAACCGGACTACTTCGGACTGTGCACCGGTGTGACTCTGTGGAAACCGGACGCCGTGTTGAGCCACGAAAGTGCGGCCTGGTTGTGGGGACTGATCGAGTACGAACCGCGTCTGGTCGACGTCACGGTGGCCCCGAACGTCCAGTCGAGGTCGGTGCCGTGGGTTCGAATACATCGCCGACGCCTCGTCGAGGTCCAGCTCCACCGAGGCCTGCGAGTGGTGTCACTGGAGCAGACATTCGTCGACGTCGCGACCTCGCTGTCGACGCCCGATCTCGAGAAGTTCTTCGACAACGCCATCGACCATCATCTGCCGTGGCGACGGGTCGCCGCACTGTGTGACACGGCACAGTGAATGCACGGGATGGCTGCCGTCCGGAAGCAGCTTCGAACGTGCTGCCCGAGAACACGATCCGAGCCGGAGCGCGTGGTAGCGCGGGCGTTGACCGCTCGCAACTTCACGATGGAGATCAATGCGCGTGTGGGGAAGTTCTACGGTGACCTGGTCGATTATCGAGCACGAGTCATCGTCGAAATCGATGGCCGAGAGTTCCATACGGATTCCGCAACGTTCAACAACGATCGTCGACGGCAGAACGAGTTGGTGCTCGATGGATGGTTGGTGCTTCGATACTCGGCGGCCACGGCGCTTGCCGACCTCGATCGCGTCGTGGACGAAATCATCACCGTGGTGCGGCGTCGCCGGAAGTCGATCGCAGCAACGGACCGTCGACTCCCGTGAAATAGTGGCCGGCACCGGGCCGGATTGCACACTACCGACGCCGATCGACGGGATTCCGTCGATCGGCTCCCGTAGCGTGCACTGGTGCCCACTCCGGTGGTGGCGTCAG
The DNA here is from genome assembly GCF_002259145.1 of Rhodococcus sp. 15-2388-1-1a. Classification (NCBI taxonomy): domain Bacteria; kingdom Bacillati; phylum Actinomycetota; class Actinomycetes; order Mycobacteriales; family Nocardiaceae; genus Rhodococcus; species Rhodococcus sp. 15-2388-1-1a. Next base: position 16,821 of record NZ_NPFP01000002.1, read on the forward strand.
CGGATGCCTAGCTCTTGCGAGCGAGAATGAGCGCGAAGCGAGATTCGGCGTCGGACCACAGATGGTCGACGTCGAATCCTGCTGCAGCGAGTTCTGCGGTGATGCCCTCGGGCCGGAATTTCGCCGAGATCTCGGTGCGTAGGTCCTCACCTGCCTCGAAGTGCACGTGCAGATCGAGATCGGCGAGATACACCTCCTGCGGCGACGTGGCCCGCAGTCGCATCTCGATCCACTCCTGCTCGGCATTCCACAGCGCAACATGCTCGAAGGCATCGGGATCGAAGTTGCCGCCCAGGCGAGAGTTGATCACCGACAACACGTTTCGATTGAACTTCGCAGTCACTCCAGCGGCGTCGTCGTACGCCGGAACGAGAACCTTCGGATCGATCACCAGACCGACACCGAGCAACAGATACTCGCCCGGATCCAGGGCGTCGGCGATGGCTCCGAGAAACTCCCGGCGTTCCTCGGGGATCAGGTTGCCGAGCGTTCCGCCGAGAAAAGCGATCGTGCGGCGATCGCCGCCCGGCAGGTTGTGCAGAGTATCGGTGAAATCGCTGACGATGCCGTGCACCTCGAGCGCCGGGAACTCCTGCGCGATCTGCTCGATGGCACCCTCGAGCGCCGAGATGGATACATCCTGTGGCACATACGTTTTCAGTGATCCGTGCTTGACTCCGGCGGAGAGCAGCAACTTCGTCTTCTCCGAGGAGCCGGAACCGAGCTCGATCAACATCGTGGATTCGGTTGCCTCGGCGATGTCCAGAGCATGCTCTTCGAGGAGGGCGCGCTCGGTACGCGTGGGGTAGTACTCCGGCAGCACCGTGATCTGCTCGAAGAGCTCGCTGCCCAGAGCGTCGTAGAAGTACTTGGGCGAGAGCCACTTCGGATCGGCAGTGAGACCGTCCCGCACGTCCTTGCGCAACTCGTCGAGCAATGCTGTGTCGGCCAGATGTACATCCACCGTGCTCATGACGCTCCTTTACGATTCCAGGCTGGAAATGGTGAGATCGGCTGTGGTGGCGACGACCATGCTTCGGTCGTCGACGAAAATCCAGTCGGGTCGATCGTCGAGGGGTTCGGAGGCCATCGTCACCGAATCCTCGGTCCGCAGAACCGACAACGAATGATGCACCGCCGTGGCGTACATGCTCTCGCCGTCCGACAGCAGAAAATTCAGGCGAGCCTTGGGCGACGTCGCGAGGACCCTACGGACCAGCACGCGCAGTGCCGACTCGGGATCATGGGTGCGCAGCAGGTTCCGCAGCACGACCCACAGGGCGGCGGCATCGGTGGGCGCGGGCAACGCGAGCGCGTCGATGGGCGGTACCTCCGACCACAGGTCGGCCATCGACTGCGGCCAGCCGAACACCACACCGTTGTGGCTGAAAGCCCACCGGCCGTCGGTGAACGGGGCGCAGGCGCTGCGCTCGACCGGCATCCCGACGGTCGCCGATCGCACCGCCGCGATCACCGACGTCGAATCGATCTGCGGCAGAACATCGTCCACTGCCGGGTCGGTCCAGATCGGCATCGGGTTGCGGTAGCTGTGCAACCCTTCTTCGCCGTCCCACCACGCGACACCGAATCCGTCGGCGTTGACGGTGCCGCCGCCGCGCATGTCGTTCGGTGCGAAGGATTGGGTGCGCAGTGAGTGATCACCCTGTGTCAGCAGCGATCCGACAGAGGTGGCAGCGCCCAGATACCCGAGATGGCGGCACATTCAGCTGGGCTCGACGTCGCGGGCCAACCTGAATCCGCTGAAGATCTGGCGGCGGATCGGATGGTCCCAGTTGCGGAACGTGCCTCGACACGCCACCTCGTCGGTGCCGAACGAGCCGCCGCGCAACACCTTGTAGTCGCCGCGGAGAAACACCTCGGAGTACTCGGCGTACGGGAACGCCTCGAACCCTGGGTACGGCTCGAAATCCGAGGAGGTCCACTCCCACACGTCACCGATCAGGTGATGCACACCGGCCGAGGAGGCACCGTCGGGATACGCCCCGACGTCGGCCGGTTCCAGATGCCGCTGGTTCAGATTGGCATGTGCGGCAGTGGGTTCGGCGTCGCCCCACGGGTACGCGTTGCTGGTTCGAGTGTCGGCGTCGAAACGCGCGGCTTTCTCCCACTCCGCCTCCGTCGGCAGACGCTTGCCTGCCCAGCGCGCGTAGGCGTCGGCCTCGAACCAGCTGACGTGCACCACGGGCTGATGCGGGCGCACCGGCTTTCGCACGCCGAAGTTGCGACGCCACCACGTGCCATCGGAGTCGGCCTCCCAGAACTGCGGCGCGGTCAGATCGGCATCGACGCGATGCAGCCACCCCTTCTCGGTCCACAGTTCACGGCGTTCGTACCCACCGTCGGCAATGAAGTTCACGAACTGCGCGTTGGTGATCGGGGCTCGGTCGATGGCGAAGGTCGGCACGTGCACGGCATGAGCCGGTCGCTCGTTGTCCAGTGCCCACGGGTCGAGCGAGGTCCCCATCGAGAACGTGCCACCGGCGATGACGGCCTCACCCGACACCGGCACCACCGAGGCCGGTGGAGCGGGAGCCGTCAGAACCGCAGGTCCCGAACGCAATTGATGGGTCGCGAGCATGGTCTCGTCGTGCTGCTGCTCGTGCTGGGCGATCATGCCGAACGCAAAACCGTGCTTCTCGACCGGCCTACCCTCGAACGTGCTGCGATCCAGCACATCCCAGGCCTTGTCGCGGACGGTCTGCACGTAGACGCGCGCTTCGTCCGGCGTGAGCAGCGGAAGCGACGTGCGTGAGGAACGCGAGTGCTTGAACGCGTCGTACAGTTCGTCGATGTCGGGGCGCACCGGATCTCGACCACCGACATCGCGTACGAGCCAGAGTTCTTCCTGGCTACCGATGTGGGCGAGATCCCAGACCAGCGGACTCATCAGCGGCGAGTGCTGCGCCATCAGTTCGGTCTCGTCGACACAATCGGTCAGCGATGCACTACGGGCTCGGCTGCGAGTGAGGACCGTTTCGATCCTGCTCCTGAGTTGTTCGGCGCTCACACCGATTCCTTTCGACTGTGACTTGTCGGCGACAGGGCGTCGAACTCGTCGGGCGGCAGCCCGGCTCGGCACCGCCGAGATGCTGCCCACAGCTGTTCGGTGAATTCCCCGCCGAACTCCGCTGCGAGGTCGAGCAATTCGGTTGCGGCCCTGCGTAGGTCGTCATCTGTCAGCCCGACGCGGGCCGCGTCGAGCCACCGTCCGGCCGTCCCGCCGCCGATCTCGGTGGCGCGTGCGACCAGTTCGGGTGTGGACAGCAGTGCCTCGAACGCCGCCGCCGGAACCACCCACTGGCCGTCCGGCTGCGCGTCGAGATAACGAATCTCGAGGTGCCCGCAGGCGCGCACCTGAGGGAACAGGGTGGTCAGGTGATAGTCGAGATCCCCATGCGTGGGGGCGCGCCCCACAACGCCCGGATCGTCCAACCACTGTGCGAACGTCGTACCCGCGGGCGCTTCCCAGTTCTGGTCGACGCCTTGGATGCAGAGCAGCGGAACGTCGAGTGACCAGCGTGCGTAGTCGGCAATCGGGTCTCCGGTGTTCGGAACCGCAGTCCTACTCGAATCGGTTCTGCTGGAATCGAGTTCGAGCCAGGTCCGCATCCGCTGGGATGCCCACCGCCCCGCGGGTGCACCCGCGAGTTCGGGAGAGCGTGCGAACGCAGCCACGAAGGCGGGACCGATGACGTGGAGCATGTGCCAGCGCGCGGCGACCTCGGCGCGATCACGGCCGGCGTCGACGCTCACCTGAGCCGCAGCGGTATTGCACATCATCAACTTCCCGAAGGGGCCGATGGTGGTGAACCGATTCTCCATCGCGCAGTACCGCGGTAGAACGAGGAGGCGTTCGGGTGCCCGAGAGGTATCTGCCGGAACAGATGCGATGTCGATGCCTGCATCACCGAGAATGTCCCGCAACAGCCGCGCATCGGCGTCGAGCATCGGTGCGAGTTGAGAAACGGATGCATAAGGCGAACTGGACAATTCGACCTGACCGCCGGGTTCGACGGTGACGATGCTTCCGCCCGGCAACGACAGGGCGGGTGACTCGGGATCGATACTGCGCGGGGAATGATCACCGAGCGCAGCGGCCAGAGCCGAGAGGGTCGGACGCGTTCCGTCGTCGAGGGCGGTGAGCCACTCGAGTTCGGCACCGACGAGAGCCGGTGGCCCCAGCTTGAAACACACCTTCGACACATATGCCTCTGCTGCCGGGCGCGAGCTCAGCCCGAGAGACTTCTCGTTGGACGACACTCATTCCTTCTTTCCGCACTCAACACGTTCTCCGCTACCGAACGTACCCAGCTGCGAGGATCGAAAACGCCGCGATCCCTCGTCTCGTCGAGGCTACCGATTGTGGAACTCTGGTGCCCAAGAGTTCGCTACCGAAAGGACGACCGATGCTCGATCACGACCGCATTCGACGCGACACCCCGAGTGCGTCGGGCCGGGTGTTTCTCGACAGCGCCGGATCCTCGTTACCTCCGACCGTCGTCCTCGATACCGCGATCGCGCACCTGCGCCGGGAAGCAGAAATCGGTGGCTACCAGGCTGCGGCCGAACGCCGGAACGACCTCGACGCGGTCAAGACCTCGATCGGAACTTTGATCGGAGCCCCGGCGTCGAGCATCGCACTGAGCGATTCGGCAACGAGGGCCTGGACCGACTTCTTCTACTCGGTACCGCTGTCCCCCGGCGACCGAATCCTGCTGTGCGAGGCCGAATACGCCAGCAACGCGATCTCCGCCCTCCACCGCGCCGAGGTCACCGGTGCAACGGTGGAGATCGTCCCGAGTGACGAATCGGGACGCATCGACGTGCACGCACTGGAATCGATGCTCGACGACCGAGTGAAACTGATCTCGGTGGTACACGCCCCCACCAACGGCGGTCTGATCAATCCCGCCCGTGCCGTCGCCGATCTCGCGCACCGCCACGGTGCACTGGTCCTGCTCGACGCCTGCCAGTCCATCGGGCAGATGCGCGTCGACGTCGAGGAGTTGGGAGTCGATGCGCTCTCGGCCACCGGCCGCAAATGGCTACGCGGCCCCCGCGGAACCGGCTTCCTCTACCTGCGACCGGGATTGGCGTCGACGCTGCATCCCCCTGCCCTCGACTTGCACAGCGCCCAATGGGTCGACCGGCAGACGTATCGAATGGCCGACGACGCCACGCGATTCGAGTTCTGGGAGTGCGACGTCGCGGCCAGGCTCGCCCTCGGAGCGGCCGTGGACTATCTCCTCGAGCTCGGTATCGACCAGGTGGAAGAGGCCGTTGTCGAACGTGCCGAATACCTTCGGGCCGGGCTCCGGGCGATCCCCGGGGTGACCGTGCACGACCTGGGCGATCGCAAGAACGGCATCGTCTCGTTCACAGTGGACGGCGAGGAGCCCGAGGCTGTCCGTGACCGGCTCTGGGACCGGGAAGTGACGGTGCGAGTCAGCTACCGCAGCTCGACGCAACTGGACATGACGAGCCGGGGACTCGACGCCGTCGTGCGCGCATCTCCCCACTATTTCGTCACGTTCGCGGAACTGGACACGATGCTCGCTGCGCTCGCAGGTGAGTGACACTTCGTAGCAGAGCCGGCAGGAGGGGAGCCGGCGGAACGACCCGTCGAACCGTCGCTCACATAGGCAGCAACCCCGATCGCCGAGATCAGCAGCCCACCGACTCCGAGCCAGGTGATCGCGTCGCCGAACATCACGAATGCCCACAACATCGTCGTCGGCGGTGTCAGGTAGAGCAGCACGCTGGCGCGAGTGGGTCCGTTGCGACGCACCACGAACAGGTACGCGCCGTACGCCCCGAAGGTCGAGAGCACGACCGTCCAGGCGACAGCCGCGAGGAAGCCCGTCGTCATCGGCGGTGCGACATCGCCGGCCAGCGCACTCCACGTCATGAATCCGACTGCACTGATGGAACATTGGATCGCCATCGCGAGGGGGATCGGCTCTGTGGGGTCCAGTAGCCGTTGACCGATCGTGCCCACCGACAGTGCCAGCATGCCCGCAGCCGGTAGCAGATAGACGGGCCAGTCGAGGTCGGCACCGGACATGTCCCCCACCACCACCAGCGATACCCCGACGATCCCGACGACCAGTCCCAGGGTCTGCCGTCCTCCGACGCGTTCGCCGAAGACCCTGCTCGACGCCATCGCGACCACCAGCGGCTGCAGTGCGGCGATCAACGCGGCGACACCGGGTGGCACGCCCATCCCGATGCCGGTGATGGTGGCTCCGAGGTAGAGGAACTGACAGAACAGGCCGAGGACTGCGTGGATTCGGATGGCATGCCAGGTGGGGGTCAGCCCTCGATACCGGCACCACGCGATCAGCAGCACAACGGCGACGAGGTAGCGCCAGGCCAGAAGGGTGTGGGCCGGAGCCTCGGCGGTTCCGAGCTCGGCTCCGATGAAGCCCGAACTCCACAGCACCACCAGTGCCGTACCTGCGATGGCGTCGACGCGTGATCTCATGAACCGATGTAAACATACAGGTCTGTATACTTGCAGTGCACCTGTCGCTCACCAGCGCTTTCGAAAGGCAACCATGCTCGACAAGCCACTCACCCCCGCCGGAGAACGCATCCTGACCGTCGCCAGCGAACTGTTCTACGCTCGCGGCATCCGCGCCGTCGGAGTCGACCTCATCGCGGAGGAGGCCGGCACCACGAAGAAGACCCTGTACGACCGATTCGGCTCCAAGGACGGCCTGGTACAGCGATACCTCACCCGCCGATACGGACTGTGGTGCGACCACGTGACGCAGTACGTCGAATCCCTCGACCCCGGCGACGCACGCATCCTCGGGGTGTACGACGCCCTGGACGTCTGGATGCGCGACAACCACCGCGGCTGCGGATTCGTCAACGCCTTCGCGGAGTTCGGCGGCACCGACAGCCCGGTGCTCGCGATCATCGAGTCCGAAAAGAACTGGACGAGATCGCTGTTCGCGCGACTGGCCGACGAAGCCGGATACCCCGACGCCGAACAGCTGGGAACCCGACTGTCGGTGTTGCACGAGGGCGCGGTGGTGATGGGGACGGCGGGAGCTCGCGACGACGCGATAGCGGTCGCGCGGGGCATCGCGTCCGACCTGCTGGCTGCACTCGCAGGTGCACGCACGTTCGCAGCAGGGGTCGAGCTTCCACGCACCTGACGTGGTCGTGTATTGTTTCCCAGGTTGTCTCGGCGAGGGTAGATCCGGAAATCTTCGGATCCACCGTTATCGACGCGGCTCGGCCCCGTTGGCCGCGCTCGTTCGTGTCCGCCCCGACGAGCTTGACCGCCCGACGAAGTACGCCGCACGAACCACATTTATCAGGAGCACCTAGCACCATGGCATCGAAGGTAAACAATCTCACCGCGCTGGTCCGCACCGAATTCGGCAAGGGCGCTGCTCGCCGCACCCGTCGCGACGGCCTCGTTCCCGCCGTTCTGTACGGACACGCCACCGACCCCCAGCACCTCGCGCTGGACGCACGCGCGTTCGCAGCGGTGCTGCGTAACGACGGCACCAACGCCGTGCTGACCCTCGACATCGACGGCAAGTCCCAACTGGCTCTGACCAAGTCGATCGTCGTGCACCCGATCCGTCGCAGCATCGAGCACGCCGACCTCCTCGTCCTGAAGAAGGGCGAGCGCGTCACCGTCGAGGTCAACATCATCGTCGAGGGCGACGCCGCACCGGGAACCCTCGTCACCACCGACTCGACCGCGGTCGAGATCGAGGCCGACGCACTGGAGATCCCGGAGAACTTCGTCGTCTCCGTCGAAGAGGCTCAGATCGGTACCCAGATCACCGCAGCCGACCTGGACCTTCCGTCCGGCGTCACGCTGGTCTCCGATGGCGAGACGCTGCTCGTCAACGTCGTCGAGGCTCCGTCCGAGGAAGACCTCGAGGCCGACGGCGAAGGCACCGAGCCCATCTCCGAAGAGGGCGAGGCCGAGACTCAGGAAGAAGCCGAGTCCAAGGACGAGGAAAGCTCCGACGAGAGCTGATACTCACCCCCGCACGTCGAACGGCGCGCCACTTCCCACGGGAGGTGGCGCGCCGTTCGCCTTCGAATAGCCGATGAGAGAATGACGCACGTGAGCACCGAACCTGCACCCCTCGACGGGCCCGCACTGATCGTCGGCCTGGGAAACCCCGGTCCGCAGTACGAAAAGACCCGTCACAACGTGGGATTCATGGTGGCCGACGCCCTGGCCGGACGCATCGGCGGGTCGTTCTCCTCGCACAAGAAGTCCAACTCCGACATCGTGCAGGCCCGTCTCGGCAGTCGCTCGGTGATCATCGCCAAGCCGCGTACCTTCATGAATCTCTCGGGCCAGCCGGTGGCTGCGTTGGCGCGTTTCTTCTCGATCGAGCCGGCGAACATCGTGGTGGTGCACGACGAGCTGGACATCGACTTCGGTGCTCTGCGACTCAAACTCGGCGGCGGCGAAGGCGGCCACAACGGCCTCCGCTCGATCTCGCAGCACCTGAGCACCAAGGACTACCTGCGGGTGCGCGTCGGCGTCGGGCGGCCACCGGGGCGAATGGATCCGGCGTCGTTCGTGCTCAAGCCGTTCTCGGCCGCCGAACGCAAGGATCTCGGCGTCGTCGTCGAGGAAGCCGCCGATGCCGCGGAGCTCCTGCTCTCGGCCGGCCTCGAAGCCGCCCAGAACAGGGTGCACCCGCGCTGATCGGGAGCGAACCTCACACCCCTGTTGTGAGGCGCGCGCCGCCTCTCGCGTCCGAGCGTGGGCGCGCACCCCGCAGAAAGGGTGTGAGGTCTGCAGCCCGTTTCAGTTCAGCAGCGACGCCGAATTCGCCCGACGCAGTTTGCCGCTCGACGTCTTCGGAATACTGCCCGGCCCCAATACCGCAACGGTTCGGGGCCGTACACCCACCTCCGAGTGCACCGCGTGGATCACTTCGCGTTCGATGCGCTTGACCTCATCAGGGTTGTCGATGTCGTTGGTTTCCACTGCCACCGCGAAACTTTCGCGCTTGTCACCGGCATCGAGCCGAATGGCGACGGCATTGCCCGGCCGCACACCCGCAACGGTGCCCGCGGCCCGTTCGATATCGGTGGGATAGATGTTGCGACCACCCATGATGATGACGTCCTTGATACGTCCGCAGACGACCACCAGTTCGTCCTCGGTGATGTAGCCGACGTCACCGGTATCGAGCCAGCCCTCCTCGTCGAGTGTCGACACCGGACCCTCGACGGTGATGTATCCGGGCGTGACGGCCTTGCCTCGCACCTCGATGATGCCGACGCCGCGCGCGGTGAGCACCTGCCCCTCCTTGTCGACGACGCGTCCCTCCAACCCGGGAACGAACTTGCCGAGCGTCGCGAGGGAACGGGTGTTGCCACGGGTGGACGGGACAGCGCGACCGAGGGTCTCGAGCAGGTCCGCGTCGACCACGTCGATCACCTGCCCCTGAGCGGGATCCGGAATCGACACCGCGAGAGTCGTTTCCGCCATTCCGTAGACCGGAGCCAGAGCCAGCGGGTTCAGCTTGTACCGGGCCCCGGCCTCGGCGAGCGCGGTCATGGTGTCCGGATCGACCGGCTCGGCTCCGTTCCAGGCGTAGCGCAGAGTCGACAGATCGAGATCCAGATCGTCCTCGGCCTGACTCAACCGCCGCGCCAGCAGCGAGTACGCGAAGTTGGGCGCTGCGGTGACGGTTCCGCGGTACTTGTGAATCAGCTTGGCCCACAGCAGCGGCGAGCGCAGGAAGTCCAGTGGCGTGATGCTGACGACCTCGGCACCGACCTGCATCGGCACCGACAGAAAGCCCACCATCCCCATGTCGTGGAACAGTGGCAACCAGCTGACCATCACATCGGAATCGACATCGAATTCGATGCGATCGATCATGGCGTAGGCATTGACGTAGAAGTTCTCGTGCGTGATCCGCACGGCCTTCGGCGAACCGGTCGAGCCGGACGTGAGTTGCTGCAGCGCGATATCGGACTCGGCCGTCGGCACCGGATCGATATCGCGACCGGTCTTCATGTCCTCGATCTTCAGCACCGTGATGCCGCGCTCCTCGAGCACCGGTGCGGCGATGTCGAACGGAGCCCCGAGAATCACGGCCTTGGCCTCGATCATCCGCACGACGGTCTCGGTGTCCTCACCCCAGACGGCGAGGTCGGTCCGCGGAGTGGGCTGGTGCAGCATCGTCACCGATCCCCCGCGCATCCACGTCGCCTGGCACGCGGGCGCGATGTCGACCGGCTGACCGGCCAGGATCCCGATCGCGTCCCCGTGTTCGACGCCTGCGTCGGCCAAGGCGCCTGCCATGCGCCGCGCCTGCTCGTGGATCTCACCCCAGGACTGCCGAAGCGCCTCGTCGGGCTCGCCGGTGACCAGACCGTGCTTGCTGGTGCTCGCGGTCTCGAACATCTCTTCGGTGAACTTGCTCAACGCGCATCTCCTCGTGAGGGATCTCCCGGCCCACCGTTCACAGTAGGCACTCCCGCCCCGACCGAGGGGAACAACGGGCCGCGTATCCTTTAATTTTGCCCCGGCCACTCTTTCGGTGCCGCCCTTGCTACGAGAATGAGGTCTTCGTGAGTACCCCGTCCAGCACCCCCGACGTCGACGCAACGCTCGAAGGGTCCGGACCGGCAGCGCTCGACGAGTCCGGGACCACCCGAGGCCAGGCCAAAGAGCTCGAGACCGAGGTCGCGAGGCGTCGAACATTCGCGGTGATCTCGCACCCCGACGCCGGTAAGTCGACGCTCACCGAGGCCCTCGCCCTGCATGCACGTGTCATCTCCGAGGCCGGTGCCATCCACGGCAAAGCCGGCCGTCGCTCCACCGTCTCCGACTGGATGGAGATGGAGAAGGCCCGCGGTATCTCGGTGAGTTCGACTGCGCTGCAGTTCAATTACCAGACCTCCCCCGACGCCGAGATCACCAACGTCATCAACCTCGTCGACACCCCCGGCCACGCCGACTTCTCCGAGGACACCTACCGCGTGCTGACCGCCGTCGACGCGGCAGTGATGTTGATCGACGCCGCCAAAGGCCTCGAGCCGCAGACCCTCAAGCTGTTCCAGGTGTGCCGCCAGTTCGGCATCCCGGTCATCACCGTCATCAACAAGTGGGACCGCCCGGGCCAGTCGCCGCTCGAGCTCCTCGACGAGATCGAGTCGCGGATCGGTCTGACGCCGACGCCTCTCTACTGGCCCGTGGGGATCGCCGGTGACTTCCGCGGCCTGCTCGACGTACAGGACGGCAGCTACATCCGTTTCACCCGCACCGCCGGTGGTGCGACCATCGCGCCCGAGGAATTCATGACGGCCGAGGCCGCGGCCGAACGTGAGGGCGTCGACTGGGACACCGCCGTCGAGGAGAGCGATCTGCTGATCTCGAGCGGTCAGCAGCACGATCAGGAGATGTTCCTGGCCGGTCAGACGTCGCCGGTGATCTTCGGCTCCGCGATGCTCAACTTCGGCGTCCGGCAGATTCTCGACACACTCGTGGCCCTCGCTCCGTCACCCGGCCCGCGTGACGACGTCTCCGGCGGCGTACGCGAGGTCACCGATCCGTTCAGCGCCGTCGTGTTCAAGGTGCAGGCGGGCATGGACACCGCGCACCGCGACCGGCTGGCATTCATGCGCGTCGTCTCCGGAGTGTTCGAGCGCGGCATGGTCGTCACCCACTCGCAGACCAAGAAGCCGTTCACCACCAAGTACGCGTTGACGGTGTTCGGCCGCGACCGTACGACCGTCGAGAACGCCTACCCGGGAGACATCGTCGGCCTCGTCAACGCAACCGCACTGGCCCCCGGTCACACGCTCTACACCGACAAGAAGGTCGAGTTCCCGCCCATCCCGTCGTTCGCACCCGAGCACTTCTCGGCACTGCGCGTCGACAGCGCCGACAAGTACAAGAAGTTCCGCCGGGCCGTCGAGCAACTCGACTCCGAGGGCGTCGTTCAGGTGCTGCGCAACGACATTCGCGGCGACGCGTCCCCCGTGCTCGCCGCCGTCGGACCCATGCAGTTCGAGGTCGTCACTGCACGAATGAAGACCGAGTTCGGCGTCGATGCTCGCATGGAACCACTCGGATACTCCCTTGCTCGACGCACCGACGCGGCCTCGGCCGTCGAGTTGGGTCGCCAACGCGGTGTCGAGGTCTTCACCCGCACCGACGGCGCGCTGCTGGCGCTGGTGAGCGACAAGTGGCGGCTGCAGTACATCCAGAAGGAAATGCCCGAACTGACCCTCGAACCACTCGTCGCCGCCGGTGATCAGTAGCTTGCACTCGCTCGTTGCGGGCTCGTGCTGATCGACCTGCTCGACGCGGAATTCTCCGTTCTCGGGCACCCGATTCTGTGGCGTGAGGTGGTCGGCAACGGTTTCGGCCTGCTCTCGGCGATCGGTGGGATGCGACGCGTCGTGTGGGCGTGGCCGGTGGGCATCATCGGAAATGCGTTGCTGTTCACAGTCTTTCTCGGCGGCGTGTTCCATACTCCGCAGGCGCTCGATCTGTACGGCCAGGCCGGGCGACAGCTGATGTTCATCGCCGTGAGCGTCTACGGGTTGATGCGCTGGCTGCGCGATTCGAAGCGTTCGGGGGCCGCGGTCGTGCCGAGGTGGGGCACGGCGCGGGAGCGGACGGCGATGATCGTCGTCGCGATCGTCGGCACGGTGGTGTTCGCGCAACTGTTCGGCTACCTCGGCTCGTTCGGCAAGTGGGCCGACGCGTGGATCTTCACCGGATCCATGCTGGCGACCTTCGGAATGGCGCGTGGCCTCACCGAGTTCTGGCTGATCTGGATTGCGGTGGACATCGTGGGCGTACCACTGCTGATCGTCGCCGGGTTCTATCCGTCCGCGGTTCTCTACCTCGTGTATGCCGCGTTCGTGGCCTGGGGATTCGCCGTGTGGTTCAGAATCCAGAACAAGAGCTTCGGTCAAAAAATGGCGTCGTAAACAATCGTGATGCTACTCTCAGCGTGTCCGAACAAACTTCGAGTACGTTTTGCGTGCTCGACGCCGACCAGACCGTCCTGATCGATACCCGATCGTGACATCTCGGCGCGGAGTCACCTGGGAATCACGATGAAGTGGAAAACGACATGACTAAGGGATCGAACTACCCATTGGCCGGGATCAAGGTCGGTGGCGCTCCCGCGCATCGTTTGGCGACGCCGCCGAAGTCCGACTCCGCTTCACCCGCCGGTGTCCGCACCGATTCTTCGGCGGCAGCGTCCGCCGAGAAGGCAGTCGAGACTGCTACCACCGAGAAGTCGGAGGCAGTGGTCACGTCCACCGAGAAGGCGTCCGCAACAACGCCTGCACCAGCAACGTCGTCCGCCACGGATTCAACGACCCCCCACGCGGATCGACGTCGTCCAGAGAAGCCCGCCACGGAATCGAACGAGGTTGAAGTGACTACAAGCGATCAGATCTCAGAACACGGCCTGCCCACCAACGGCCGCTCCACGTCTCACGGCTCCACCGCCGGCTCCTCGCCGTCGCTCGGCCGCGGCCAGGGACCCGACCGTCGCACCGCCATGGGTGTCGCTTCGGTACGCATCGCAGGACGCTTGACCCAGAACGAGCTCGGCAGCCGCACCGGCGACATCCGCACCCCCGACACCTCCGTGGGCCCCGACGAGCTGCTCCAGCTCCTCGGCGAGTACCTCGTCTCGGGTGGCCTGCAGAACCCCGAGATCCACGTGCGCTCCAACGGCCAGACCATCGTGCTGGACCTGCAGAACCCCGCCAAGGGCTACCGCTGACCCCTATCGGTCACAACAGCTGCTGGAATGCCTCTGGTCGCACCATCTCGAGTACCAGAGGCTTCCATTGCGGCGCTCGGTCCTTGTCGACCAACACTGCGCGGACACCCTCGGCGAAGTCCGGTTCGGTGATGATCCACGTCGCCATCCGCAACTCCCGATCGAGACATTCACGCAACGTACTGTCCGCTCCCCGTGTGATCAGCGCGTCGGTGGCCATCAGGGATGTCGGCGACAGCGTCGCCAACTGAGTCTTCGTCGTCCGCGACCAGGGGGTGTCGCACACCAGCGCGTCGATGATGTCGACGAGTGAGTTCCTCTCGAACACTGCTGCCACCGCCTCCGCGTCGAACGACAGCTCGGTCGTCGCCGGCGCAGTGGTGTATCGATCCAACACCTCGTCGATGGCAATGCCGCCGAGGATGTCGGCTTTCAGACCGTCCACCGCGTCGCTCGGGCAGAAATGCGTCGCCAATCCCAGTGCGAGCGCGTCGGATCCGGTGATCCGAGTTCCCGTCAGCGCCAGGTAACGTCCGACATGGCCCGGCAGGCGCGAGAGAAAGTAGCTCGATCCCACGTCCGGCACAAAACCGATCGCCGTCTCCGGCATGGCCAACACGGCGTTCTCGTTGACGATCCGGATGCTGCCGTGAATCGAGATACCCAGTCCACCGCCGAAGGCCGCAGCTTCGATGACGGCGATGTAGGGCTTGGGGTAATTCGCGATCAGCTCGTCGAGGTCGTACTCCGCCGCGAAGTACGCCGGCCCGGCCTCGTGGTCACCGTCGACGACGGCCTGCCGAATCGCCTTGATGTCGCCGCCCGCGCAGAAGGCCCGAGGTGAACTGCTCGTCACCAGAACGGAAGTGACGGCGTCGTCGTCGCGCCACGCATCGAGTGCGGCGCGGATGCCCTCGATCATCGCACCGTTCAACGAGTTCAGAGCCTCCGGCCGGTTCAGGACGATATGCCCTACGGCACCGACGATCTCGGCTTCGACAACGGCCACTGTTGACTCCTTCACACGCGGATCGTTCGACGCGTAAGAGTAGCGCTATTCGCGAGACTCGACCGACCGCGGACGCGCGTCACCGGGAATGTCGGCGGACAGGCAGGGCCGCTCTTCCGCAGTGAACCAACCGCGATAGAGAAAGAGCTGTCCGAGCACCGGGCTCTTCACCTCGATCTCGATGCGATGCCGCTCCTCGGCCGCGTCCCACCACTCCCGACCGATCGTCACTGCCGACGCCACCTTGGGCAACTTCGGCGCAAGTGGGCCGAGCAGGAATCGCGGCACCTCGCTCTCGAGCACCAGGCCACCGTCGGCATCGACCTCACACCTGGTGTGCACCACCATGTCCGAGGAGAAACCCAGGTAGTCGAGGGCATACGTGTTGGACTCGGCGGAAGACACCATCACCGAATTCATCCCCTGCGGGCGGCCCGCGAAAGCGAAGCGACGCACGAAAGACAGTGTCTCGCGGCCCAGTTCGTCGACATACGCATAGTTGGCAATGGTGAACGGCACGTCCTTGCCGACGCCGGCGGGAAAGAGACCGCGCTTGCGTCCGGCCCACAGCAACGGCGGCGGCACGAGCCGAGAATGCGTCATCTCCTCCATCA
This sequence comes from Rhodococcus sp. 15-2388-1-1a, assembly GCF_002259145.1. NCBI lineage: Bacteria > Bacillati > Actinomycetota > Actinomycetes > Mycobacteriales > Nocardiaceae > Rhodococcus > Rhodococcus sp. 15-2388-1-1a. The sequence continues at coordinate 32,228 of NZ_NPFP01000002.1, forward strand.
CGCCCACCCCGAACTGAGCGAGATCGTCCGAGGACTGCAATCCGAAGCGCCACTGAACCTTGGGATGCAGACGGGCAAAATCCGAACCGAGTACTTCCGCGACCACCGATGCCATGTCTCCAGTATGCGCATCGGGCACGTGAGCGAAACGTCGTAGTGGGCTACGAGCCCAGGAGTGGAGCCTGCGGAACGACCCATTTCTCAGAGTGGAGCCTGCGGAACGACCCATTACTCAGCCACTCACATGCCGCAGGCTCTACTCCAGCTCTGCGGCCAGTTCCATCCATCGTTCCTCGGCGACATCCTTGTCGGCGAGGACCTGCTTGAGCTCGGTGTCGAGGGCGACGAGCTTGCCCTGCTCGGTGGACGCGTCGACCAGTTCGGCGTGCAACTCGACCTCACGCTTGGAGAGCCGAAGGACGAGCTTCTCGAGCTTGCTGAGTTCCTTGCGGGCCGCGCGCTCGGAGGCCGCATCACGGGTGGCCTTGCGCGGTGCCCCGCCGGTGGTCAACGAGTCCGGCGTCGCGTCGGCGGCGAGGATGGCCCGCCTGCGCAGGTACTCCTCGATGCCGCCGGGAAGGTTGGTGAGCTTGCCGTCGCCGAACAATGCCCACGTCGAATCACAGATGCGCTCGATCAGGTACCGATCGTGACTGATGACGACGAGGGTGCCCGCCCAGCCGTCGAGGATGTCCTCGAGCTGCTGCAGGGTGTCGATGTCCAGATCGTTGGTCGGCTCGTCGAGCAGCAGCACGTTCGGCTCGGCCATCAACACGCGAGTGAGCTGCAGCCGACGACGCTCGCCACCGGAGAGATCTCCGACGGGGGTGCGCTGACGCGCCGGGGTGAAGCCGAGCCGCTCCGCGAGCTGGCCCGCAGAGATCTCTCTGTCGCCCAGGGTGATCCGCTCGGCCACCTCCTTGACCGCGTCGAGAACACGCAGCTTCTTGGGCAGGTCGTCCAATTCCTGCTTCAGCCAACCGATCTTGACGGTCTGGCCTTGGATGCGCTTACCTGCGGCAGGCTGCAGTTCACCGGCGAGCGTACGGAGCATCGTCGTCTTACCCGAACCGTTGACGCCGACGAGACCGACGCGCTCACCGGGAGCCAGACGCCAGGTGAAGTCCTTCACCAATTCGCGGCCGTCGGGGGTCTCGAGGCGCGCGTCCTCGAGCTCGATGACGACCTTGCCGAGACGGCGCTGGGCGAACGAGGACAGCGCGACGGAGTCACGTGGGGCGGGAACGTCGGCGATCAGAGCCTCGGCTGCCTCGATGCGGTACTTGGGCTTGGACGTGCGGGCCGGGGCACCGCGGCGCAGCCACGCCAACTCCTTGCGCGCGAGGTTGCGTCGACGCTCCTCGGACGCGTCCGCCTGGCGGGACCGCTCGGCACGCGCGAACACCCAGTCGTTGTAGCCACCCTCGTAGGCCTCGACGCCACCGCCGACCACTTCCCACGTGCGATTGGCGACGGTGTCGAGGAACCAGCGATCGTGGGTGACGACCACCAGCGCACTGCGACGGCTGACCAGGTGCGCTGCCAACCATTGCACGCCCTCGACGTCGAGGTGGTTGGTCGGCTCGTCGAGGACCAGCAGGTCGAGATCCTGAACCAGGGCCGCTGCCAACGCCACTCGTCGACGCTCGCCGCCCGAGAGGTTGTCGATCGGCGCGTCGAGTCCCGAACTTCCTGCAGGCCCGAGATCGGCAATACCGATGCCCGTCAGGATGTTTCGCACCCGAGAGTCGCCCGCCCACTCGTGCTCGGCCATTCCGAGTGGGTCGAGGACAACCTGGCCGACGGTCGAACCGGGAGGCAACACGCCGCGCTGCGTCACGACGGCCATCCGCAGACCGTTGACGCGGCTGACGCGTCCCGAATCGGGCGGCTCGATGCCGGCGAGCACCTCGAGTGTCGTGGTCTTACCGCCGCCATTGAGGCCGACCATGCCGATCCGTTCGCCCTCCTGCACGCCGAGGGAGACGCCGTCGAGCAGCGGCTTGACGCCGAAGGACTTGCTGACGTTTTCGAGATTGACGAGATTGACCATCAGGAAAAACCAATCGATTCACTAGTGACAACACGAGCACCGGGAACCGGCCCACTCGCAACACGGACGGTGCGGCACACACCGGCACCGGACAATTCAGCGCTCACCGACACCGCCGCATCGGCGTCGGCGCACAGGAACGCACAGGTGGGGCCCGAGCCGGACACGATGCCCGCCAACGCCCCGGCGGTGACTCCCGCACGCAGCGTGCGACGCAACTGCGGCATCAGCGACACCGCAGCGGCCTGCAGATCGTTGCCGAGCAGCGGCGCGAGCGCACGCGCATCGCCGGACGCCAGCGCATGCATCAGATCCTCGGTGCCGCCGAGGCGAGGCGGCTCACCCTTGGCACGCAGTTCGTCGAGTTCGTTGTAGACGGCGGGCGTCTGCAGACCGCCCTTCGCCAACGCCAGCACCCAGTGAAAACTGTTGCGCGAGAGCACCGGAAGCAGCTTCTCCCCGCGACCGGTTCCGACCGCGGTTCCGCCGTGCAACGAGAACGGCACGTCGCTGCCGAGTTGGGCCGCCACCTCGTCGAGCTCGTCACGCGAGAGATCGAGATGCCACATCGCGTTCAGTGCCACCAGAGTCGCGGCGGCATCGGCACTTCCGCCTGCCATGCCACCGGCCACCGGGATTCCCTTGTCGATGGTGATCTCCACCGACGGCTCTCGCCCCACCCGATGCCCCAGCAACTCGGCGGCCTTCCACACCAGATTCCGCGAATCGGTGGGAACCACCCTCGCGTCGTCGCCTCGCACCCGAACCGAGAGCGTCTTGGCCGGAACCACCGACAGTTCGTCGGAGAGCGAGAGCGCCTGGAACACCGTCGTCAGCTCGTGGAAGCCGTCGGGACGCAGGTCACCGACCGACAGATGCAGATTCACCTTCGACGGGGCCCGAACGACGACGGGTGTGGGAACGACAGACAGCACGAGTAACCACAGTAGTGGAGAAACAGCGGCCGAGTTCACCACCAGGGCGGGGACGACGGGCCAATGCGGACTGTAGTTGTCCGCATTGCGTGGCATCGTGACGTCATGAAGGAAACATCGGCTCGGTTGTTGCGATTGTTGTCTCTGTTGCAGACGCGTCGTGACTGGGCGGGCGCGGAACTGGCCGAGCGGCTCGACGTCACTCCTCGCACGCTGCGGCGCGATGTGGACAAGCTGCGCGACATCGGTTACCCGGTCAATGCGACGCCGGGAGTCGGAGGCGGCTATCAACTCGGTCCCGGTGCCGAAATGCCCCCACTACTGCTCGACGACGACGAAGCGCTGGCGGTGGCGTTCGGGTTGCAGTCCGCGGCGGGTGGCTCGGTGGCGGGTATCGGGGAGGCGTCGTTGCGGGCGTTGACGAAGCTGCGGCAGGTGATGCCCTCACGCCTCCAGCATCGGCTCGACGCGTTGCGCATCGACGTGGTGGAACAGACACCGCGTTCGGCGGTGGATGCGTCGGTGCTGTCCGCGGTGGCGGCGGTGTGCCACGCACACGAGCGGTTGCGGTTCGACTACCGCAAGCACGACGGTTCCGAGTCCAGGCGCGAGGTGGAGCCGTACAGCCTGGTACGGGCGGGGGCGCGCTGGTATCTACTGGGTTGGGATGTGCTGCGGGAGGATTGGCGGTCGTATCGGGTGGATCGCCTGATTCCGAAGATTCCGACGGGTCCGCGGTTCACACCCCGGCAGCTGCCGCCGGGCGGTGCGGCGGCGTTCGTCTCGAAGGGAATCGATAGTGCGTTCGCCCGAGTTCAGGCCCGGATCGCGTTGCACGCGCCCCTCGAGACGATCGCTCCGATGATCGACGAGCAATGGGGCACACTCGAATCCATCGACGAGCGCACCTGCGCGGTGGTGTTGGCCGGAGATTCACTGCCGTCGATCGCGCGGTGGCTGGCGGCGTTCGACACCGACTTCACGGTGCTCGATCCGCCGGAACTGCGCGAGGAATGCCGCGTCGTGGCCGAGCGGCACGCGAGGCTGAACGAGCGATACCTCGCGGCGGTTCACCCTCCGGTAACCGGTACGTGAGTCAATGGGCAGATGACGACACCACTCGGTTTCGACCCGAAGTTCCTGGCCGACATCGACGTTCCGTTGCCCGACCGCGCTGACGTGGTGGTGCTGCCGTACACCCACTTCTCGGTGTCCATCGACCCTGCCCGACGCCTCGCCGCGGTCACCGGCGTCAACATCGACGGCGCGAGCCTGAAGGACGTCGATCGGGGAGACAATTGGCGACTCGACGATCGGCTACCGGCTGCGCAGCAGGCCGGCAACGAGTTGTACAAGAACAACGATCTCGATCGCGGGCATCTGGTTCGGAGGCGAGATCCGGTGTGGGGTGAGCGTGCGGTGGCCGAGCGCGCCAACGAGGACACGTTCCACTACACCGTGTGCGCGCCGCAGACGGCCACGCTGAACCAGTCGAAGACACTGTGGCTCGGGCTCGAGGACTACGTCCTGGAAAACGCCGAGCAGTACGGCCGAAAGCTCTCGGTCTTCAGCGGCTGCATCTTCGCCGAAAACGATCCGATCTACCGAGGCGTCGCCATTCCTCGGCAGTTCTTCAAGATCGCGGCGTGGTCGCAGGATTCGACTCCCGCATGCACCGGATACGTGCTCGATCAGTCGCCGTCGCTCGACCCGATCCTCGACAAGCCGCTGCGGCTCGAGACCGATCCCCCGCCGCTCGGCCCGTACCGGACCTACCAGGTTCCGGTGGCCGACATCGCGTCGATGACCGGTCTCGAGCTGGATGTCCTGATCGAGGCCGATCGCTACGCACCGGTGGCCGCAGCCCGTGCCGAAGCGTCGAGGTGGACCGAGCTGACGCGACTGTCGGACATCCACCTGTAGAGAGGCCCTCAGGCTTCGGTGGCGGCCAAGCGGACGAACGCTGCGGCGTCGATGGTTTCGCCTCGCGCCGTGGGGTCGATTCCGGCCTCACGCAACCGGCGTTCGGCTGCCACCGGTGAGCCGGCCCAACCGGCGAGAGCTGCCCGTAGAGTCTTGCGTCGCTGCGCGAATGCGGCATCGATCACCGCGAACACGGCCTTGCGATGCGCGGTGTCGGTGGGCCACGGCGGCTCGGCGTACCGATCGATGCGCACCAGTCCCGATTCGACCTTGGGCACCGGCCAGAACACCGAACGACCCACTGCGCCTGCCCTTTTGACGTCACCGAAGAATCGGGCCTTGACGCTGGGGATGCCGTAGATCTTGCTTCCCGGCACCGCGGCGAGCCGGTCGGCCACCTCGGCCTGGACCATCACCACGGCGACACGAAGACTCGGCAGTTCCGAGAACAGATGAATCAGCACGGGAACCGCGACGTTGTAGGGCAGATTCGCCACCAAGGCGGTCGGCTCCCCGGCGATGTCCGCGGCACGAATGCGAAGGGCGTCGGCCTCGATCACCGTCAGGCGCTCGGCCAGAGTGGGGGCCCGATCGGCCACCGTGGTCGGCAGACGGGTCGCGAGCTTGGGGTCGATCTCGACGGCGATGACGGCCTCGGCGACATCGAGCAGCGCGAGTGTCAGCGATCCGAGGCCGGGGCCGACCTCGAGGACCGTGTCCTGCGGGCCCACGCCCGCGGAGGCGACGATGCGTCGAACGGTATTGGCGTCGTGTACGAAGTTCTGGCCGAGCTGCTTGGTGGGACGCACATCGAGCTCGGCGGCGAGGGAGCGCACCTCGGCGGGGCCGAGCAGAGCCGCAGCTCCCCTCACATGTTCTGACACGGCGGAAACTCTACGTGGGCAGGAGTGGAGCCTGCGGAACGACCCGGAAACGCAGGAGTGGAGCCCGCGGAACGACCCGGAAACGCAGGAGTGGAGCCTGCGGAACGACCCGGAACAGTCAGCGATAACCCAAGCGCGAGGTGCATGCGGGCCATGCGCCCCAGCCCTGCGACTTCTGCGTCACCGACGCGATGGCGATCTGCTCTTCGCGGGTGGCGAGGTCGGCGCGCGGGGCGTATTTGAGGCCGCCCTGACGTTCCCAGGTGTTCTGGTCGAACTGCACGCCACCGTAGAAGCCGTTACCGGTGTTGATCGCCCAGTTGCCGGTCGCTTCGCACTGCGCGAGCGCGTCCCAGATCGCACCGTTCTCCACCGGCGGCACCTCGGTGCCCGGCTTGGCTCCGACGCGAACGGTCTTCGGCTGCGCGGGTACCTGAACCGTCTCGTCGACCTTCTCGCGACCGACCTCGACGCCGTTCACCATGTTGATCTTCCAGGTGATGTCGGAGACGCCAGGAGCACCCGGGTTCTCGACGACGGTACGGCTCATGTTCATCGTCGGATCTTCGATGCGCTGCTCGGGAGCATCGGTATCGGTGGTCTCGGTCTTGGTGACCGTGCGGTCACGGGTGACGACGATCTCGGTGCCGTCGGTGACGGTGGCGTCGGGATCGGGGCTGACGGTGTCGGCTTCCTCGAGCGGCGCTCCGGCTGCTTCGAGAAATTCACGCACGGTCGGTGCGGCCAGGGTGACCGGCGCGGCGGGGGCTCCGCCGTCGACCAGCGAGACCTGCTTGGGCAGCGCCACGTCCAACTCGGTGCCGTCGAGAGGCAGCCGCTCCGAGCGCGAGGCGGACACGTGCACGTCCTCGGCCAGGCCGGTCTGCTGCAGTGCTTCTTCGACGGTCAACGCGGTGGTCCAGATGTCCTCGGGCTTGCCGTCGACGTTCAGCGTGATCTCGCGGGCGCGGCGCAGGACCACGGTGTCGCCGTCGCTCAGACCGGAATCGGGAGCGGGAACCACCAGATCCTTGTCCGACGGGGCATAGCCGGCGTCGACGAGGGCGCTGTTGACGTCGGTTTTCATCGTGCTCAGCGAAATCATGTCGCCGTCGACGTCGATGGTCACGGTCTTGTGACGGCTCACGGCCATCACACCGCCGGCGACGAGCGTCATCAACAGGGCCGCGATGACCAGGTAGAGAGTGGTCGAACGGGCGGAGTTGAGGCGTCTGATAGTCGACAAGTTTCGTATTCCTGGCGGTTGCGAGCGTGACTTCGGCGTGGAAACGCCCGAGTTCGGTCACGGTACGGTAACGAATTAGTACCCACGCCGCAACTTCAGCAGCTAGAGGCCGTACACCCTCTCGGCATTTGCCGTGGCGTGCGCAGCGAGCTCTGCCGGATCTTGGCCGCGAATCTCGGCCAACGCCCGGGCCGTGTACGGCAGGCAGTACGACTCGTTGGGGGCACCACGGAACGGATGCGGAGTGAGAAAGGGTGCGTCGGTCTCCACCAACACCAGCTCGTTCGGTACCAGCACCGCGGCCTCCCGAAGCGCGTGCGCGTTCTTGAAACTGACCGTTCCGGAGAAGCTGAGAACGTAGCCGGCGTCGACGCATGCCTTCGCGGTCTCGGGACCGCCGGAGAAGCAGTGGAAGATCACCGTCTCGGGGGCGCCCTCCGCCGTCAGAACGGCCAGTAGGTCCTCGTCGGCCTCGCGGTTGTGAATCATCAACGGCTTGCCCAGCCGCTTCGCCAGGTCGATGTGCCAGCGAAATCCCTCGTGCTGCTCGGCCACCGTCGCGCACCCGTCGAGCTTGCCGGGCCAGTAGTAGTCCAGCCCGGTCTCCCCCACGGCGACCACACGAGGGTCGGACGCCAACCGCTCGATCTCGGCCTTGGCTGCGTCGTCGAGCACGTTCGCGCGGGTGGGATGAATCGCGACCGCGGCCCAGACCCGCGGATCCCAGGACGCCGCGTCGACGGCGAAGCGCGCGGCCTCGAGATCGTCGGCGATCGTGACCACGCGCGTGACACCGACGGACTCGGCCTTGTCCACGATGGCGGCCACACTCGCCGCGTCGGTCGCGCCGCACGCATCGAGGTGGGTGTGGGCGTCGACGAGGGTGCCGACGGGCTCGGGCAACGGTGGTGCGGGACGGTCTCTACTCACGATCGTTAGAGTAGGCGCACCATGACTGCGCCAGCTGATGCCTCTCGGCCACCCTTCTACGTCACCACGGCGATCGCCTACCCCAACGGCGCTCCCCACATCGGACACGCCTACGAGTACATCGCCACCGACACCATCGCGCGCTTCAAGCGCCTCGACGGCTACGACGTGCGATTCCTGACGGGCACCGACGAGCACGGCCTGAAGATGCAGCAGACCGCGCAGACCGAGGGCGTGGACGTGCGCGAGCTCGCGGCGCGCAACTCCGACGCATTCCAGACTGCGCAGGACCTGCTGAAGATCTCCTACGGACGCTTCATCCGCACCACCGACGCCGATCACCACGCCGCCAGCCAGGAGCTGTGGAAGCGGATGGAAGCGAACGGCGACATCTATCTCGACTCCTACTCCGGCTGGTACTCGGTGCGAGACGAGGCGTTCTACACCGAGGCCGAGACCACCCTCGGCGAGGACGGCTCGCGCGTCGCGACGGAGACGAACACTCCGGTCGAGTGGACCGAGGAGTCGTCGTACTTCTTCAAGCTGTCGCAGTACCAGGACAAACTGCTCGCGCTGTACGACGCGTCGCCGGACTTCATCGCACCGAACACGCGCCGCAACGAGATCGTGAACTTCGTCAAGGGCGGCCTGCGCGACCTGTCGATCTCCCGAACCACATTCGACTGGGGTGTGCCGGTGCCCGGCGATCCCGCGCACGTGATGTACGTGTGGGTCGACGCACTCACCAACTACCTCACCGGTGCCGGCTATCCCGACATCGAGTCGGAGTCGTACCGGAAGTTCTGGCCGGCCGATCTGCACATCATCGGCAAGGACATCACCCGCTTCCACACCGTCTATTGGCCTGCGTTCCTGATGTCCGCGGGCATCGAGCTTCCCAAGCGGGTGTTCGTGCACGGGTTCCTGAACGTCAAGGGCGAGAAGATGTCCAAGTCTCTCGGCAACGTTCTCGACCCGAAGTCGTTGGTGGAGAACTACGGTCTCGATCCGGTGCGCTTCTTCTTCCTGCGTGAGGTCTCGTTCGGTCAGGACGGCAGCTACAGCCACGAGGCCATCGTCGCTCGCGTCAACGCCGACCTGTCCAACGAACTCGGCAACCTCGCGCAGCGTTCGCTGACGATGGTCGCCAAGAACCTCGACGGAGCGCTCCCGACCCCGGGAGAATTCACTGCCGAGGACGAGGCGATGCTGGCTCGCGCGGATGCACTCCTCGAGATCTGCCGACGCGAATTCGACGTGCAGGCAATCCATTCCGCGCTCGAAGCGATCTGGTCGGTGCTCGGTGAGACCAACCGCTACTTCTCGCTGCAGCAACCGTGGGTACTGCGCAAGACCGACCCCGATCGTATGGCCACCGTGCTGTACGTGACGATCGAGGTGCTGCGCATCGTGAGCATCCTGACCCAGCCCGTCATGCCCGATTCCGCGTCGCGCATCCTCGACCTGCTCGGTGCGTCGGATCGCGAATTCACCGACATCGCAACACGTTCGGTGCCCGGTACTGCACTGCCGACCCCGACGCCGGTGTTCCCCAAGTACGAGTAGAGCTCTCCGCTCTCACAAGGTCTTTTCGAGCTCCTCCAACGTGTTCTCCAGATGCGTCAGCATGCGCTGCAGGTGCGGCACACTGCGTCGGCATCCGATGAGCCCGAAGTTCAACGAATCGCCGTTGCTGGCGACGGTGATGTTGAGCGCCTGCCCGTCGGCCACGATCGATGCCGGGTAGATGCCGTCGAGTTTCGCACCGTTCCAGTACAGATCTTCCTTGGATCCGGGCACGTTGGAGATGATGACGTTGAACGGCGGCGGGGTGTAGTCGACGAATCCCGGCACCGGGCCGAACAGCAACGGGGCCATGGTGATTGCGCCGACGGTGAGCGCCTCGAGAGTGTTGAGTTCGCTCATCATCTGCTTGCCCTTGACGGTCGAATCCTTGATTCGCTCCAGCCGCAGGATCGGATCGGATTCGTCGGTACCCAGATTGCACAGGATGACCGTCACCGAGTTACCGGCCTCCCTGTCGTCGCCCTCCTTGCGGAGCGAGACCGGCACCATCGCGATCAGCGGTTCCTCGGGCAACGCGTTCTGATCGATGAGGTACGCCCGCAGCGCCCCGGCGCACATCGCGAGCACCATGTCGTTGAGCGTCGCATCCAGTGCCGTACCGACCGTGCGGATGCGCTCGATCGACCAGCTCTCGGCGGCGAAGCGGCGCGCACCGCCGATGGGCACGTTGAACATGGTGCGCGGCGCCCGCAACGGCAGCTGCGCTCCTTCTTTCTTCAACGCGCGCAACCCGATTCGCGCCGACGCGGGTGCGAAGTCGACCAGGTCCCCGACGATCTTGCGTCCCATCGACAGCCCGGTGCCCAGCTGAGCAAGCCGTCCTGGCTGCTCGACGGCGGCCTGCTTCTTGCGTCGACCGAACAGCGACGGGTCCCACGTTGCGACGCCGTTTCGATCGTCGGGATCGGTGGTGAGCGTGCGCTGCATCAGCTTCAGTGCGCTGACGCCGTCGACCAGCGAGTGATGCACCTTGGTGTACAACGCAATTCGGCCGTCCGCCAGTCCCTCGATGATGTGCAGCTCCCACATCGGACGGTAGCGATCGAGCGGTGCACTGTGATTGAGCGACAGGAATTGGAACAGCTCACGAATGCGACCGGGAGCAGGCAGCACCGTGCGCCGAACGTGGTACTCGAAGTCCACATCTGGGTCGAAGGCCCAGGCCAGATTGCCCATGATCTGTACCGGACGCGACGGCCGCTTGCGGAAGAGTTCGTGCACCTCCCCGGTGGTGAACTTGCGGTGCACTTCCTCGGCGAAGTCGTGCGGATCACCGGGCGGTACGAACAACTCCAGACCGCCCACGTGCATCGGGTGTTCCCGTGACTCGGCGATCAGAAACATCGATTCCGTGATGGGCATGAGTGCCATGAGCTGTCCCTTTTCCATTCGTTTTCGGTCACGGTACTGCACCGAATGTGACTCAGAACACGACCTTACGTCCGGTCACGAAAAGGTACCCGCTATTGTCCGTTACCAGGGGTTCCAAATAGAGCGGGGTTCCGACGCACGGCGCACACGCGCCGCGCACCGACGACGGGGATGGAGGCGACGGCTATGAATCCGGCGCTCACCGTAGTGAAATCGACCGACCCGGCAGCCACCGCACGCCGACGCGACATCCGCGGCGCGAGCCTGCAGTCGCAGATTCTGTCCAAGTACCTGCAGTTCACCGTGCGTCCGTTCCTGACGGTCTGGGCTCAGGCACCGTCGCTTCCATGGCCGATGGGGTTGGTCGACTACGCCGGACTGCTCGTCCCCCAGATCAGCGGCACCACCCGCAGCCGCGTCATGCTGGCCGAATGCGAGGCCGAATGGATTCGCGCCGAGGGCACCGGCACCGATCGCGTGGTCCTCTACATGCACGGCGGCGCATTCGTCTGCTGCGGTCTGCGCACCCACCGCCGGATGACCTCGCGCGTGTCGAAGAGCGTCGACGGCTCGGTGCTGTCGGTGAACTACCGGATGATGCCGCGAAACCCGATCAGCCATGCCGTCGAGGACGGCGTCGACGCGTACCGCTTCCTGCTCGATTCCGGCTACCGACCGGAGCAGATCGTCCTGGGCGGCGACTCGGCAGGCGGATACCTCGCGTTCATGGTCACCCTGGCGCTGCGCACCGTCGGTTTGCCCGCCCCCGCAGGGATCTTCACCATGTCTCCGCTCACCGATATGGACCCTTCCGGCAAGCTCGATCACGAGAACGCATCGAAGTGTTCGGTCTTTCCGGCCGACGCAGTTCCGGCGCTGACCGCACTGGCCGATCGCGTCGATGCGCGCATCGTCGTCGACGGCCGACGGGGCCCGCGAGTATCGCCCGTCGACGGTGATCTCACCGGCATGCCGCCGGTGCTGATTCAGGTCGGTTCCACCGAAATGGTCTATGCCGACGCAGAACTCATGGCCGAGCGCCTCGCTGTCGCCGGAGTCGAGTGCGAACTCCAGGTGTACGAGGATCAGGTGCACGTGTTCCAGGCAGCCGATTTCGTTCCCGAGGCCCGTCGCGCGCTCAGAGCGATCGGCGAGTTCGCGCGGAACGTCAGCCCCAGCAGAGAAAGCTGAGATACCTTCTCCCCATGGCAGTCACAGCGAACAAGTCAGTCGACATCGACGCAGATGCATCGGCAATCCTCGAAGTTCTCGCCGACGTCGAGGGCCTGCCCTCGTGGTCCCCGGTCCACAAGAAGTGCGAGGTGGTCGATCGTTTCGACGACGGCAAGCCGCACCACGTCAAGATGCACGTCTCGATCATCGGCGTCAACGACGAGCAGCTCGTCGAATACACCTGGTCCGAGAACGAGGTGTCGTGGACTCTCGTCGAGAGCACTCAGCAGAAGGCCCAGGACGGCCGATACACGTTGACGCCCAAGGGAAACAGCACCCACGTCGAGTTCGAGCTGACGGTCGACCCGAAGATCCCGCTACCCGGCTTCCTCGTGAAGAAGGGAACCAAGACGATCATCGAAGCGGCCACCGAGGGCCTGCGACAGCAAGTGGTGGGCTGACCCCCTACTGCTCTTTTCGAGCGGCGAGAACGGCCTCGTAGACCTCACGCTTGGAGACGCCGTCGACGGCAACCTGGGCGCAGGCGTCCTTCAACCGCATGCCCGACGCCACCAACGTCTCTACGTCGGCAACGAGGTCCTCCGGTTCCTCGGCGACGGCGACGGCACCTTCGAGCACAACGGTGATCTCGCCGCGCACTCCGTCTCGCGACCATTCGAGCAGCTCGCCGAGGCCGCCACGTCGGACCTCCTCGTAGGTCTTGGTGAGCTCTCGGCACACCGCCGCGCGCCGGTCGGGACCGAGTACGTGAACAGCGTCCTCGAGGCAGGCGACGAGACGATGCGGTGCTTCGAAGAAGACGATGGCGCGGGGTTCGGCGAGCACCGACCGGAAATAGGTACGACGCTGGCCCTGCTTGCGTGGCGCGAACCCGTCGAAGCAGAACCGTTCGACGGGCAGGCCGGACAACGCGAGCGCGGTCGTCACCGCCGACGGACCGGGCAGACACGTCACCGGCAGATCGGCCTCGACGCATGCCGCCACGAGGCGATATCCGGGATCGCTCACCGACGGCATCCCGGCGTCGGTGACCAACAGCACCGTCCTGCCCTCGGCCACGGCCTCGACGAGAGCCGGAAGGCGGGCCGTCTCGACCTGATCGTAGAAACTGACGACCCTGCCCGTGATCGCCACGCCGAGAGACGAGGCGAGTTGTTTGGTGCGCCGGGTGTCCTCGGCAGCGACGATCTCGGCACTGCCGAGGGCATCACGCAGGCGCTGCGAGGCATCACCGACGTCGCCCATCGGGGTGGCGGCAAGGATGAGCATGCCTCCAGTGTCCCGCATGCGATACAGCGGCGTGTCGGGCACTGCCGATCAACGCCTACGATCGGTACGTGACCTTGACGACCTCTGAGCGCTCCGGCGACCGGTCGATGGTCAGTCCCGGGCCCACCGTTGCCGCGCGCGACTGGTTCCACGACACCGATGCCCGACGCGGTTGGATCGTCACCGTCGTCATCACCGTCATCTGCGCGGTCACTCGGTTCACGATGTTGCGTTACCCCACCGACGCGGGCACCCCGGTCTTCGACGAGAAGCACTACGCGCCGCAGGGGTATCAGGTACTGACCGGCGGCGGTCTCGAAGACAACCCGGCGTACGGCCTCGTGGTGCATCCGCCGGTCGGCAAACAGTTGATCGCCGTCGGGGAAGCGTTGTTCGGCTACAACGGGTGGGGTTGGCGTTTCTCGTCGGCCGTGGCCGGAACCCTGTTGGTACTGCTGGTCATTCGGATCGTGCGACGGCTCGCCCGATCGACTCTCGTCGGTGCGATCGCAGGGATTCTGCTGACCGTCGACGGCGTGACGTTCGTCAGCAGCCGAATAGGCATGCTGGACATCTTTCTCGCTCTCTTCGTCACCGCTGCACTGGGCTGCTTGGTGGTCGACCGCGACGACATGCGACGGCGTCTGTCGAGGGTGCGGGCCGAAGGTCGAATCGATGCCAGTGTGCTGGGGCCGCGAATGGGCGTGCGTTGGTGGAGATTCGGGGCCGGCGTCATGCTGGGTCTCGCCTGCGGCACCAAGTGGTCGGGTCTGTACTTCATCGCGTTCTTCGGATTGCTCAGTGTGGCATTCGATGTGGCGGCGCGGCGGTCCTACGGCGTCGCACGCCCATGGCGCGGAACAGCGTTGCGCGACATCGGTCCTGCGCTGTACGCGCTGGTGATCGTTCCGATCGCGGTGTATCTGATGACCTGGTGGGCGTGGTTCACCTCCGAGACCGGCGTGTATCGACACGAGGTCGGCAGTGGCGTCGGCGCAGGCGGTCCGTTCTCGTTCGTGCCCGACGCGCTGCGGTCCCTGTGGTTCTACAGCAGCAGCGTGCTGCAATTCCATGAGGGCCTGACCAATTCGGCCGGCAACCGCCACCCCTGGGAATCGAAGCCGTGGACCTGGCCGATGGGCCTGCGCCCGATGCTGTACTACTTCGCCGACGGCGAGAGTGTGTCCGGGTGCTCGGCGTCCTCGTGCGTGAAGGCGATCATGCTGATCGGCACGCCAGCGATGTGGTGGCTGGCCCTGCCGATGCTGGCCTGGGTGATCTGGTCGGTGTTCGTCCGACGCGACTGGCGTTACGCAACAGTGCTCGTCGCGTACTCCGCAGCGCTACTGCCCTGGTTCACCACACTCGACCGACAGATGTACTACTTCTACGCAGTGGCGCTCGCGCCGTTCATGGTGATGGGCTTCGCATTGGTGCTGGGCGACATCATCGGCAAAGCCACCGCATCGGCCGAACGGCGAGGTACCGGACTACTACTGGTGTCCTTGTACCTCGCCGTGGTGATAGCCAACTTCGTCTGGCTGTGGCCGATTCTGACCGCTATGCCGATCACGCCGCAGATGTGGCAGCAACAGTTGTGGCTGCCGAGCTGGCGCTGAGCGATTACGACAGCAGCGCGGTCTTGCCCTTGGTGAGTCCGTCGATGCTGATGCGTCCGGCACCGAATGCGGCGAGCAGCAGCGCGCCGACGCCGAGAGCGACGACCAGTTCGTAACCGCCCTCCGTGGCGAATACACCCTTGTCGAAGTGCACGAAGATAGCGGCACCGAGCATGTCGACGAACAACAGCAGTCCGGCAACCGGCGTGAAGATCCCCAGGATGAGTGCGCCGCCGCCGATGAGTTCGACGAACGTGGCGAAGTAGGCGGACGCCGTGGGCAGCGGGATATTCATCGTCACGAAGCTCGCGGCGGTGCCGTCGAGTCCGTAGGTGTTGAGCTTCTGCCAGCCGTGGGCGATGAAAACGATACCCAGGCCGATTCGAGCTACGAGGGCAACGGCGTCGCGGACGACGGTGGAATTCATGACACATCCTTCTGACAGGGCTATACGGGCAGCCCAACCCTGACAGAAGCAAGTTGAAGCGTCAACTCAGCTGCCGCTCGCACCTTTGAGGGCAGATTCGAGGAACGAACGAGCCTGGTCGTCGTCCAGGCCGATGGAACGGACCGTCCTGACGAACTCCGTCGCCGCCCGAGCCGCGATGTCGCGTGACGGATCGCCGCCCGACGCGACGAACGAACCGGATCGGCCCCTCGTCTCGATGATCCCCTGTTGCTCGAGTTCACGGTAGGTCTTCGCCACCGTGTTCGGCGCGATCTTGAGTTCCTCGGCCAGACCCCTGACCGTCGGAATCTTGGTACCGGCAATGAGATCGCCGGATCTCACCAGGCCCAGAATCTGCATTCGCAGTTGCTCGAACACCGGGGTGGTGTTCGACGAATCGATGTGTACGCGCACGGTCGATGCCCTATCCGAGCGCGTCGACTGCGTCGACGATCGACGTCGGACCGGACGTCAACATCAGCGTCTTGCCCACTGCTGCATCGGTTTCCAGCAACCGAGCGATCACGGCGGCCACGTCGGCGCGAGTGACCTCGCCCGAGTCCAGCGGCGGCTCGGTCAGGGACACCGAGTCGGTGGGATCGTCATCCGTCAGCTTGCCCGGTCGCAGAATTGTCCAGTCCAGACCGCTTCGAGCCGAAACATCCTCTTCCGCAGCGGTTTTGGCCTTGATGTAGGCCTTCCAACCGGCGTCCAAGTCCTCGGCGACCGGCTCTCCGGCACCGAACGAGCTGATCAGGACATAGCGGCGAACACCGGCTTTCTCGGCGGCATCGGCCAGCAGCACGGCACCTGCACGATCGACCGTGTCCTTTCGCTCGGGGCCACTGTTGGGCCCTGCACCTGCCGCGAACACGACCGCGTCGGCACCTGCCAGCACTGCGGCCACCTCCTCGGCCGAAGCCGATTCGAGATCGATCACCTGCGGCAGCGCGCCCAGCG
The DNA here is from genome assembly GCF_002259145.1 of Rhodococcus sp. 15-2388-1-1a. Lineage (NCBI taxonomy): Bacteria > Bacillati > Actinomycetota > Actinomycetes > Mycobacteriales > Nocardiaceae > Rhodococcus > Rhodococcus sp. 15-2388-1-1a. The sequence continues at coordinate 48,647 of NZ_NPFP01000002.1, forward strand.
CGGTGACGGCATCGACGTGGTCGCTGTTACGAATCAGCGACACCGCACGATCTCCGTGCGCTGTGAGCACCTGAGTCAGATGTTGGGCGATCTGGCCGTGGCCACCTGCGATGACAATGCGCTTGTCGGTCATATCGACTACTCCGTTCCTGGCGTGAATCTGTCGGGGTGGCTACCCGCGTGGCAGGATTACAAACATGACCCGTTCGGCAACCGTCTACCACAATCCGCGGTGCAACACCTCTCGCACAGCGCTGAAGATGATCGAGGAAGCCGGGGTGGTGCCGCGGGTGATCCGATACCTGGAGACGCCACCCACCGAGGACGAACTCCGCACGCTTCTCGCCGACGCCGGCCTCGAACCGCGTCAGGCCATTCGAACTCGCGAGAGCATCTACAAGGAACTGGGGCTCGCAGGCGCGGACGCCGACACGCTGATCGCGGCGATGGCCCAGCATCCGATTCTCATCGAGCGCCCGATCGTGGTGACCGACAAGGGCACTGTGCTCGCTCGCCCCGCCGACAAGGTGCAGACGGTCCTCTAGAGCGCTACAACCTCTCGCGCGACACCGGGCACGACATGCATCGGGGACCGCCTCGCCCCGAGCCCAGTTCCGATCCGGAGATCCGCAGCACCTCGATGCCCGACGCCTCGAGCCGTGCATTCGTTTCGACGTTGCGCTCGTACGCGACGACGACTCCCGGCGCAATGGCCAGCGTGTTGTTTCCGTCGTCCCATTGTTCGCGCTCGGCGGTGACATGGTCGAGTCCGGTATCGATCAACCGCAGCTTGCCGATGCCCATCGCATCGGCGGCCGCCTCGAGAAACGGGTCGGCCCCGCGAATACTGACGCCTGTGTCCTCGCGGTGAATGGTGAAGGCGGACAACGTGTCCTGAATTGCCGGGTACATCACCACAGCGTCGGTGTCCACCATGGTGCACACCGTGTCCAGGTGCATCGACGCGCGCTCCTGCGCGATCGGCACCACCAGCACGCTGTGCGCCAGGTTGTCCTCGAACAGGCTGCGCGCCAACGCTTCTGCACCGGCGGGCGTGGTGCGCTCCCCCACTCCTACGGCCACCACACCCGGGGCGAGCAGCAACACGTCCCCACCCTCGACCGGAGCCGTCCGCGACTCGTAGGCGCGCCGCACGCCCCGGAACATCGGATGGAATGCGTAGATCAGATCGGTCAGCGATGTCTCGCGTACTCGGGCAGGCAGAGCCAGCGAGGTGATCGCCACTCGATCGTCTATCCAGAACGACGAGTCGCGGGTGAACAACAGGTTCGGCAGCGGATCGATGACGAAGTCCCCACCGTGATGCATTCGCCGAACCAGCGATGCCCCGATCGGTTGCGGCTCCCCCGTCTCCGCCTCGAGCAATTCGTCGAATGTCATGCCTGCCATCAGGATCTGCGCCAACTCGGCCGCGGGCACACCCCGCAGATGTTGGGCCAGGTCCTCGGCGAGCGACCGGCCGAGCCGTCGGGCATCGACGGCGGCGGAGATACCCTGCATTCGCGCTGCGCCGCTGACCGTCATGGCCTCGGTGAGGAGATCGCCGAGGAGCAGTACCGTGACCCCACGACCACGCAGAAGATCGGCGAACGCGTCGTGCTCGTCCTGTGCCCGATCGACCCACGGCAGACCGTCGAACAGCAGCTGGTCGTTGTTTCGCGGCGTGAGGCGTCGAAGCTCGTCTCCCGGCCGGTGCAGCATGACGGTGCGCAGCACCCCTACCTCGGAGTTCGCACCCAATGGGTCCGCAGCCGCATCGACACTCATGAACGAACGGTAAACCCATTCGTGTGCAGCCGCTGGGATCAGGACCTGAAGTATTGTCGAGGTCGTGCCGATGCCCGAGTGGAACGTCCGCGAATTGACCCCCGGCCAGCTGTCCGAGCGCAGCGGAGTTGCGGTCTCGGCGCTGCACTTCTACGAGAAACAGGGACTGATCAGCAGCCGCCGAACCTCGGGTAACCAGCGCAGATTCCATCGCGAAACTCTGCGACGGGTCGCCTTCATCCGGATCTCGCAGAAGGTCGGGATCCCACTGGCGAACATCCGGCAGGCGTTGAGCGAACTACCGGACGAGCGGACGCCGACGCGCGAGGACTGGGCCAGGCTTTCGACGCAGTGGCATCGCGAACTCGACTCTCGGATAGAGCAATTGACTCGGCTTCGGGACAACTTGACCGGGTGCATCGGCTGCGGTTGCCTGTCGTTGGCCGGCTGTGCGCTGGCCAATCCGCACGACGAGCTGTCCTACTCGGGGCCGGGTGCGCGCACGTTGGACGTCGATTTCGACGAACCCTCGACTCGACGCGGCTCGAGCAGTTTGGAGAACTGATCGTTTGCCTTCTGCAGTACGAACTCGTATGGCGGGGCGAACTTTCTGGCGACCCAGTATCCGAATCTGATGTCGTTGGAGGAGTAGACGAGGTACTTGCGCTTGGCTATTCCGGCGAGAATGGCATCGGCGACAACCGACGGTTCCACGGCACGCTTCTCGAAACGGTGTTGCAACTTCTGCACGCGCGGATCATCACGATCGACGCCTGCGATCTGCAGTGTCTGCACCAGTCCGGTCTTGACGCCACCGGGCACCACCAGGCTGACGCCGATTCCGTGACGCTTGAGGTCGTACTTGAGCACCTCGGACACTCCACGCAGGCCGTACTTACTGGCGCTGTAGGCAGCGTGCCACGGCAGGGGAATCAATCCGGCGGCAGACGAGACGTTGACCAGATGGCCACCGCGTCCGGCCTCGATCATCGGAGGCAGAAACTTCTCGATGATGTGAATCGGCCCCATCAGGTTGACGTCGACCATCGACTTCCAGTGCCGGTGCTCGAGATTCTCGACGGTTCCCCACGCCGAGATACCGGCGACGTTCATCACGACGTCCAGGCTGCCGAACTCGGCATGAATGTCGTCCGCGAATGCGGTGACGGCCTCGAAATCGGATACGTCGAAGGCCAACGAGTGACTGACGGTACCGCCCGCGCGACCGACCAGGTCCACCGTCTCGGCCAAACCGGTGCCGTTGATATCGGTGAGGAAGAGCTCGGCTCCCACTCCCGCAGCAGCGATGGCCGTTGCCCGGCCGATTCCGCTACCTGCTCCAGTGATCAACGTCTTCTTGCCGCGCAGATCGTATGTAGCCATCGAAGCTTGTATCCCCCAGCGGTTGCCACGTGTCAGTTCGATTTCGACCCTACGCGGTGACGACCGGGAGGGTCGTCACAATCTTTGCGACATCTCGTCTCGGTAGTCGGCGATGGTGCGCTCGATGCGCGCGGCATCGTCGTCGGCTCCATGTTTGCGTGCGTCGTCCGCGCGCTGCTGCAGGGTGCCGATCGCCTTCCGGAGCTCGTTGTCCGACATCCGCGGTTGCTGCACAGTGTGTTCCATGTCACACAGTGTGCCCGGCAAACTCGGGTGCGGCAAGCACACCGAGATCACGACATTCTCAGACGGTGACGGATCCCGACGTGATGTTCTCGCGTACGAAACTGGACAGACTCCGTGCCGCGAATTCACGGAAGTAAGCGAGTTTGTCGGTGGGCACCAGCGAGGGTAGGACCGTGTTCCAGACCCTCTCCATGCGTGAGGGGGCATCCTCGAGGCGCGACTGCGCCTCGGACACCATCAAGACTCCGGCGAGCATCTCGCACACCAGTAATGCCGCATTGCCCGCGTCCAGATGGTCGGCGACGTCACCGTGCTCGATTGCCCGCTCGAAGAGATGCTCGAAGATGTTTCCCCAGGTGCCGAACACACTGCCGCGGGCGGTGTCGGATCCGTCGATCTCCATCTGCAACCGGTACATGACGCGAACCAAGGGGTCCGATGCCGCCAGTTCGAGTACCGAATACGAGATTCCGATGACGGACTCGAGGGCCGGGCTGCGACTGTCGACCAAGCCGGCGCATGCAGTGGACACGCGCTCGTGACCCTCGTCGACGATCGCACGGGCCAGTTCTTCCTTGGACGCGAAATGGAAGTACAGCGCACCCTTGGTCACACCGGACTGCGCTGACACCTGACTCAGCGTGGCATTTGCGTGCCCCACCTCGAGAAAGAGATCTGCTGCAGCGCGCAGTGCGGCCGCTCGTGTGGCTTCTGCCCTGAGTTGTCTCACCATGTTGGAACACCCCTGCTCTGTCGACCTTGCCATGACATCGACGCTCTGTACGCGCTGGCCATCCGTCGGCCGATCGAGGTGAACATCGAATTCACTTCGCCATATCGGACTGTCAGCGCTCGCCTATAGTAACCGGTTCGGTGGCGACTTTGTGATTCGAAAGTGACAATTGCATGAAGAAGGGCTCGATTACAAAACGATTGAAATGAAAAGTTCCACTTCTCCAGTATTCGTAACGACTTCGACTTCCTCTTTGTAGGCGCGAAATATCGATCCGGACATAACGCACTCGTCGACCTGAGCCCACACGTCCTCGATCGGATCCGCCAGAGCGCCGCTGGGCACGAACACTGCGAACACGCCGGTCGGTACCGAGACGAACACATCCCCGACGGTGACGTCACCGGGCGAGTCCACCGAGACCGCGACCACCGCATTGACCGTGCCGTGCGGATCCGGGACGTACACCGTGCTCACCTGGGTTGCGTCGATATGCTTCTCGCGCACCCGGTCTCGCAGAAAACGCATCCATTCGCTGCCGCTCGATTCCGCGCCGGGCTCCACGCGCGGAGCCACCAACCCACTGAACAGCTCTGCGCTGCGTGCCGTGACGCGGAAGGTCATCACGAACCGCCGGGCGCTGTGATCGCCAGATAGAGGTCGATCTTGTACGCGTGCGGATAGCACTCGTAATCGCCGGTGAACGATCGCACGATATCGCCCTGCTCTTCGGCATGATCGATCTGAGTCCACAATCGGGTGAGAACCTCGGGGAAATAGCCCACCGCAGAAAAACGCGCATATTTCGCCGCGGGCACTTTCGCGACCAGATGTCCGCGCGCAACTTGACCGAGCGAAGTACACAGATAACCGACTACCTGCGTATTGTACGAGCCGATACCGGGGGCGAAGTCGGTGTAAATGGAAGCGAGCGGACCGGAGGTCTCCTGATTGAGAACCGCGGACCACGCTTGATCGAGTGCCGGGTCGTTGAGTCGTCCCAGCGCCCGTTTGGGGCTGCGAACGGGAAGACCCGCGACCCACGTTTCAGCGAGGTCGACGATCTCGAACGACATTCACACTCCGTAGAGAAGTTGCAGGGGCAGATCCTGTGTTCGGAACCGGCCCGTTCACAATATCGCCCGTCAATCTACCGGCGCGACTGGTGGGTGGACCGTCAATCGGTCAACCATACTTCGCACCCGTTTCGATCCCCGCAACAGCCGCCGCCGACGGTTCCTCCTCCCGAGATCACGAGGTGGCGTCGGAGCCCCTCGACCGGCCTACCGCGTCGTACGTCCTACCGTGCACGTTCGATTTCAGCACCGATAACTCGTCCCGTGCCTGCACTTGTCGAATACCCGACACCCGAAAGCCGGTACGGACCATCGATCCCGCGAACGACCCGTTTCCGTGACCCCGCATTCCCCGACGGACGAACGGGAGAATTGTCGATGAATTTATTTTCCGCGCGCCGCGGCAGCATAACTCTCGTCGCGAATGCTTGACAGATCGCCCACAGGTGTAGCGCCAACTTCGGAATGCGAGACCGGGAGAATTCGAGATTCGCACGAGGACAGAATTCGTGTCAGTGGCCAATGCGCCGTGTGCAGAATCAGGTCCGAAATGAGCAATCTGCGCAACCAACCATTGGCCAGCCCATGATGGGCCCACGTGCGATACGAGCTCTGGACGTAGTGCCGGTACTCGAGCGGTGGCGTCAGCAGCCGGCGTCCGGACACCTTCACGCGCATCGGCTCGATCTGCGCGATCCGCAGACCTACCTTGTTGAGGCACAGCGACAGATCGATGTCTTCGTGCAGGTCGGTACGCAGGCTCGTACGACCGCGAACGGCTTCCCACGCAGATCGGCGGATCGCGAAATTGTTGCCCGATGCGGCAGAAACCCACTGCTCGGAAGGCCTGTTACGGACGGAACGGTCGACGAACGCCCGGTACGGTCGTGCCCACGGGGAGTCGTAGAGGTAGATCGGCCCGGTGACTGCGACGTAGTCGAGTCGGCGATCGAAGAAGTCGAGTACCGAGTCGACCCAGCCGGCCTCGACCCGGGTATCGGCGTCGATGCGGCCGATGATCGATCCGGAAGCGTGATCGAAACCGGTGTTACGTGCGTGTACGACGCCGCGCTCGGACTCCCGCAGCAGAACCACCTGCGGAAATCGCCGCGCGTATTCTGCGACGATGGCCGCGGTGTCGTCGGTCGAATTGTTGTCGACGACAATGATTTCGCGAATGCGTTCGCGCTGAACGAGCAATGCATCCAGGCATTCGCGCATATGAGCCGACTCGTCGAACGCAGGCACAACAATGGAAAGACTATTCACAACGCCAACCCCTGACACATTTTTGGCAATCGTGTAGCTCGATTTCCTCACACGGTGAACGCATTTGATTTCGAGCCGCTGACGTTGACGATGCTACATCATTACTTCAAGAAAAGAACCCGTCGAATTATTCGGACTTTATGGATCAGAATTCAGAATTCGGCGGAAGTATCAATCTTTGCATTGCCTCCCGATCGCGAAAATCGGCGTTGTCCCCGATCCATTGCTCCGCTGCGGGAAGGTCGTTCAACTCTCGGCGACGACGCGCCGGAGAGCCGACGTACACACCGTCCGGTTCACAATCTCGCGTCACCAGCGAGTTCGCCCCGATGATGCATCCGGCACCGATGTGTACGCCCGGCATCACGACGACGCCGGACCCGATCCACGCTCCCGGACCGATCACCACCGACTCTCCCCGCAATGCGCCTGCGCGGTGACCCGACGGCCCGGTCTCGTGAGTACTGGTGAGAATGCGAACGTGATCCGCGATGAAGACATGATCACCGATCACGATGTCGGCAACGGTGTCGAAGTAGCAGCCGAAGTTCACGAACACGCCGGTGCCCAACCGAACCGATGCCTGTCCTTGAATCATCGAGCCGCCGTACATCAGGCACGGACCGGTTGTCCGCACCCCGGCGGGCCGCATGACCGATGCGCGCAGCACAGCAGGCAGGAACGGCACATTTGCCAACGAGACGAAGGTCGCCTGACGCATCTGAGCCAGGGCCCAGCGGACGTCCGACGGGCTACGCATCCAGTCGCGGACACGCGCGCCGGCCGTCACGCGGCGGCTCGCATCCGTTCGTCGGACTCGGCACGATCGTCGACCGGCAATGCCCGGCACGGTACGGCTGCGAACAGTCGTGAGATCGGCCACCGCAGTGTGTGCATCAGCCAGTCCATGGCCACGATGCGACCGAGCTTGCGCGACGCGAGACCGTGCGCCTGGTACGAGCGGTAGCCCGCCAACGCATAGTGGACGTACTTCGCCGGCGATGTCGTCGCGCGCCTACCGGATACCGCGGCCTTCATCCACCCGTTCTGAGCAACAGGCAGACGCTCGGCGGCCAGGCACAGGCACAGGTCGATGTCTTCGTGCACGCAGGTTCGCTCACTGACTGCACCGCGAACCGCACGCCAGGCGGATGCGCGGATCGCGAAGTTGTTGCCCGATACCGCGAGGGCCGAGCGCACCGACGGCTCACGTCGTTCGGCGCGCGAGTGCATCCACGCCAGCGGTCGAGCCCAGGGAGATTCGTACAGAAACGTTCGGCCGCCGGTAGCAGCGACGGAGGAATGCTCGTCGAAGAAATCGACGATCGAGCGCGCCCACCCGGGTCGAACACGGGTATCGGCGTCGATTCGACCGATGATCGACGAGTCCACCAGGTCGAATCCGGTGTTGCGAGCATGGACCACGCCGCGATTGGGCTCGTGCACCAACACGACCTTGTTCGTCACCGCGCGAATGTTGTTCACCAGCTCGAGCGTGCCGTCGGTCGACCCGTTGTCCACGACGACGATGCTGTCGATAGCGTCGCCCTGATCGAGCAGCAGCGTCAAGCATTCGCCTAGATGGTCGACCTCATCGAGTACCGGAATTACCACACTGAGAGTGTTCATTTCGATCCCCTGACAAATTTCGACATTTCAATTCTGCACAGCAACGGCTTCGAACCTACGACATGTTCCGGTAATTGCCTAAAGATGTCCCCATTGCATATCCGCAGCTCACCGCCCTGAAAGATTCTGCAAGTCGGGTCGCGCCGCCCCAAGCAATCGAATCGAAGGTTTCGCGCGGCAATTCTGCAATCGGGGTTTATCGAGTCGCGTCTTCTGGAATCGAATCCCGAACCGACCACCTAGTTCGGTCGATACAAATGCATTCAGAATTCACTTCGCGGTCACACTTGTCCCGCCGTTGCCGGACAACGAAAAAACCGCCACTCGGGTGAGTGACGGTCTTCGTGTGGGTGGAGCTGAGGGGAATCGAACCCCTGACCTTCTCGATGCGAACGAGACGCGCTACCAACTGCGCCACAGCCCCTTTGCCGTCGTGCCGACCGGCTGGGTAACTCTAGCAAAGCCGTTTCCGGCGTTGCCTACGCGCCCTGGGCTCTGCGCATGTCCCGGTCCTCGTCACGACGAGCCTGGAACGGCTCCTCGTAGTGATCGAGATGCTCGAATTCGGGATCCTCGTCGTCGATCTCGAGTACCACCGCGCCGGGGCGACGCAGACGTTGCGGGACGAGCTCGAGCTCGTCGTCGGTTTCCGACTCGACGCCGAGACGGGATCGGCCCATCCGGGTGAGCCGACGTCTGCGCACCTCTTCCTCGATCTGCACCTGACGACGCAGGTAGTACAGGTAACCGGCGAGGACGGCGACGGACAGTCCACACAGCCACCAGATCGTCGGGGAGACGATGAAGGCCAAGGCCGCGGTGGTGATCGCCGCGAACACGAGCCCGAGAACTGCGCGCTGCCGAAATGCGTAGCGCGCGGCCCGGGCAATCGCGTCGGCCTCGGGATCGAAGCCGCCGCGACCGCGTCGGCGAGGGACGAAATCGTCGTCGACGACACCGGGTTCGTGCGCGGGCGAACTTCCACGCGGTGCATCCGTGTCCGGTGCCTCGCGATCGAGGTCGCTGTCTGCTGCGTGAGTGTCCATCGGGTCCTCCGCGGTACCGGGTAGATCGGGTGAGTCTGGACGAACAGTCGCAATCGTGGGGCCGAAGATCTCGCGGGCCGGCGCGGAGACTCGCAGGTCGTCCTCCGGTCGCCAGTCGGGATCACTGCGGTGGCCGGTCGCGGGGCCGCGCTGCTTTCGCTTCGTGCCACCCCGATGCAGCACGCGTGTGGCGAGCGCAGCGTCCGTCGTCTGCATGATCTGCGGACGCTTGGTCATCAACATGGGCAGAAGAACGAAGAGCCAGACGGCCACGAGACCGATCCAGATGATCGAGTTCGGCATCGGCGTTGTTCTCCTCCCTTTCGGCGACGGCGACAGTGAAAGACGTTCTCAGGCTATGCGGAAGACGAACGAGAACCATGCAGACGCGCCGACCCGAATTACACTCCTGTCACTTTGACAACACGAGTGCCCGTGCCGCAGCAGCGGAAATCAGGCCCACGCAGCCCGACCCGCGCGAACCAACCGATCGACGACGGTTCCCTGCACCTCACCCGAGGTGATCGCGACGAGCTTGTGATCGCGCCATTCACCGTCGACGTCCAGGTACTTGTAGAGCAGCCCTTCTTCGCGAAAACCGACGTTGCGCAGAACTGCCTGACTCGCAAGGTTCTCCGGTCGCACCGTCGCTTCGACGCGATGGAGTCCGACGGGACCGAAGCAGTGGTCGAGCCCGAGTGCCAGAGCCGCGGTCGCCACACCCTTGCCGTTGACCTCTTTGGACACCCAGTACCCGATCCACGCCGATCGGAGTGCTCCCCGCACGATGTTGCCGGTGGTGATCTGACCACAGAATTCGCCGTCGACCTCGATCACCAACGGCAGCATGTGTCCCTTGCGGGCCTCGGACTTGAGCCCCGAGCACAGGCTCGGCCACGAGGAGATGTGATGGCGTGAGTTCCAGCTGCCTTCCCCGCTGGGTTCCCACGGTTCGAGGTGGGCGCGATCCGCTGTGCGGATCCGACTCCAGGCGGCCGCGTCGCGCATCCGTACCGGCCGCACGGTGACGGTTCCGCCGGCCACTCTCACTGGACCCAATTTCGCCGGCCAACCTGGGTGGCTCGACCACGTTCGCGGCATCCGTCGATGTTATGCGCTACGCGCAGTGGCGTGGTCAAGCGCCCTCCGCGGCACTCGAACATGCCACTGGTGTCAGCCTCGTTGCGCGAGGAACGAGACCTTCACTTCTTCGCCGGTTCGGATTTCGGTGACCTCGGGATCGATGACGACCAGGCAGTTCGCCTCGGCGAGTGTCGCGAGCAGATGCGAGGACGATCCGGGTGCGCCGCCGAGCGCCTGAACCAGATATTCGCCTGTTCCCTCGTCGCGCATGAGCTGGCCGCGAAGGAATCCCTTGCGGTCCTCGATCGAGGTGATCGGCGCGACGGTTCGTGCGGTGACGGTCCGCCGCATCGGCTGCCGTCGGCCCAGAGCAATACGAATCAGCGGACGCACCATGACCTCGAACACCACGAGCGCGCTGACGGGGTTGGCCGGCAACAGAAAGGTGGGTACTTCGTCGCGTCCGAGTTGACCGAAGCCCTGGACGGATCCGGGGTGCATGGCAACTCGCTCCACTTCCATGTCACCGAGCTCGCCGAGCGCCTCACGCACACCGTCCGATGCGCCGCCGCCCACTGCTCCGGCGATGACCACGATCTCGGATCGAATCAGCTGACCCTCGACCACCTCGCGCAGTCGCTTGGGATCGGTGCTGACGATCCCGACGCGGTTGACGTCGGCTCCGGCGTCGCGTGCTGCGGCGGCCAGCGCATAGGAGTTGACGTCGTACACCTGACCGGGCCCCGGGGTCCGATCGGTGTCGACCAATTCGCCGCCCACGGAGATCACCGACAGCCGCGGCCGCGGATGCACCAGCACCTTGTCGCGCCCGACGGCTGCGAGCAGTCCGACCTGAGCTGCGCCGATGATCGTGCCTGCGCGTACCGCCACGTCACCGGGCTGCACGTCGTCGCCGATCTTTCGGACGTAGTCGCCCGAACGCACCGGACGGAACACCTTGACGCGGGCGCGACCGCTGTCCGTTCGATCCAGCGGCAACACCGCGTCGGCCAGCGTGGGCAGCGGCGCGCCGGTGTCGACTCGCACTGCCTGACGCGGTTGCAGCCGGATGGGTTGACGCGACCCGGCGGACACCTCGCCGACGACGGGAAGCGTCAGATCGATGCGTTCGTCGTCCTCGTTGCGCAGGTCGGTGCCCGCGGCCGCCACATCGACACTCCGTACCGCGTAGCCGTCGATCGCTGCCTGGTCGAAACCGGGAAGGGGACGCTCGGTGACCACTTCCTCTGCACACAGCAGGCCCTGTGCTTCCGAGATGGCGACCCGAACAGGCCGTGGAGCCACCGCCGCGGCGGTCACCCTGGTCTGCTGATCTTCGACCGAGCGCATCTGGCCCTTCCTCTATGGCATCGACCCGCGATGCTATTCGTACGTGGTCAGTTCCGGCGCCCAGCTGTCGCTCAAGCGTTCGTTCAGCCATTCGCGCAGCGCTGGGCCGTAGTCGTCACGTTGTAGAGCAAAGTCAACCGCAGCGCGCAGGTATCCCCCGGGATTTCCGAGGTCGTGTCTCGATCCGCGGTGCACCACCACGTGCACGGGATGGCCTTCTTCGATGAGCAACGCAATGGCGTCGGTGAGCTGAAGCTCACCGCCTGCACCGGGCTTGATCCGTCGCAGAGCGTCGAAGATCGCGCGGTCGAGCAGGTAGCGGCCCGCCGCAGCCAGGTTGGACGGGGCGTCCTCCTGCTTGGGCTTTTCGACCATACCGGTGACCTTGAGGACGTTCGGGTTGACCGCGTCGGGCACGATCTCGACGGAGAAGACGCCGTAGGAGGAGACCTTGTCGTCGGGGACCTCGATGGCGCACAGCACCGAGCCACCGCGCTTGGCGCGCACGCGGGCCATGACGTCGAGCACACCGCGGGGCATCACCAGATCGTCGGGAAGCAGAACGGCAACGGAATCCTCGTCGTCGTCGAGGACTTCCTCGGCGCAGGCGACGGCATGCCCGAGTCCGAGCGGCTCGTGCTGAATGACCGACTGGACGTCGAGCAGACCGGGGGCGACCCGCACCTTCTCGAGCATCTCCAGCTTACCGCTGGCTTCGAGCTTGTTCTCGAGGACGAGGTCCTCGACGAAGTGGGCGACGACGCCGTCCTTGCCCGGGGACGTGACGATCACGAGTCGCTGCGCGCCGGAATCTGCGGCTTCGCCTGCGACGAGCTCGATACCGGGAGTGTCGACCACCGGAAGCAGTTCTTTCGGAACGGTTTTCGTGGCCGGCAGGAACCGGGTACCCATGCCCGCTGCGGGAACGATGGCCGTGCGGAAGTGCACGGGCGTGGCGGCGGTCGTCGCTGTAACGGCTTCTGTCATGGTGCTCACCCTATCCATGGTTTCTGGTGATCTGCTCGCCGTGTGCTGCGTTTTACCCCCGAGTGCATATCGTTGAACGACGGCACAGGAAGGGAGGACGAATCGTTGTGAGCGTTCCCGAATTCACGGAGAACACGTCCAAGGATCGATGGCGAAAGCATGTTCTCGCCGAACGCCGACTGCTCGACGGTGCGCAACGCGCAATGGAATCCTCTGCACTCTGTCACGTCCTCGGCGAATTGGCGGCCGAACACCCGGTCGTGGCGGCATACGTTCCCGTCGGCCGGGAACCCGGTTCCATCGAGATGCTCGACGCGATGGCCGCAGCCGGGTCGACCGTGCTGCTTCCGAGTGCCCACGAGCCCGGGCCGTTGCGCTGGGCTCGGTACGACGGACGCGAATCGTTGGTGACGGCCCCGTTCGGGTTGTTGGAACCATCGGGACCGACGCTCGATCCCGACGCGGTGTCGGCGTGCACTCTGGTGCTGATCCCGGCGCTGGCGGTGGACCGGAGCGGAACCAGGTTGGGCCGAGGCGCGGGCTTCTACGACCGCACCCTCGACCTGTGCAGACCCGATGCCGTGCTGGTCGCGGTGGTGCGCGAGAGCGAAGTGGTCGATCGTCTACCTGCCGAGCCGCACGACAGACGGGTGACGCACGTGCTCACCGCAGGCGGCGGGCTCGTACGCTTGGGTACGGAATAACGCTAGGATTCGATTCGTTGGCACTCCTGACTGTAGAGTGCTAATGCTCTCCCCAGTTTCGACAGTTTCGACGAACAGACAAGACACCGGCGGTGTTCGGCCTCGGCCAGCAGAGTGGCGAATTTCCTCGGTGACCAGCGCGGAGGAAACACGATGCCCACTTACTCATACGCATGCACCGAGTGCGACAACCGCTTCGACATCGTTCAGTCCTTCACCGACGACACACTGACGGTGTGCCCCGCGTGCTCGGGCAAGCTTCGCAAGCTGTTCAACTCCGTCGGCATCGTCTTCAAGGGCAGTGGCTTCTACCGCACCGACAGCCGGGGTGGCTCGGGTACCGCCAGCGAAGGCGCGAGCGAGAAGAAGTCCGACGCTGCGGCCGCGAAATCGGACAGCAAGACCGACTCGAAGCCCGCCGAGAAGAAATCCTCGGATTCGTCGTCGTCGAGCAGCACCTCGTCGTCGTCCACCACGAAAGCTGCTGCCAGCCAGTAGCTTTCAGCTTCATCCACAGGCCGGGCCGTTATCCACAGCCCGGCCTTTTCGGTGCCCGAACCGGCACGGCCACCGATAGCGTTTTCGCCATGGCTGCCGGCAAGAATCGACTCGACTCGACGCTGCTCGATCGCATCACCCTGCGTCCGGCGTGGGTCGGATCCACCACATTCAGACGGATCGCGGCCGGCGTGCTGGTCGCGGTCGCACTGGTGCTGTTCCTCGACGACGCTGCCGGCGACGACCGAGTCCGGGTGATCACCGCCGGACGCGATCTGACACCCGGCACCGTGCTGACGCCGGCCGACGTCGTGGCAGCCGAGTGGGACCGGACGAACGTCCCCGAGGGCGCACTCACCGAATCCGAAGCCGTGGAGGGCCAGACACTCACCGGACCCGTCCGAGCGGGCGAATTGCTCACCGACGTACGGCTACTCGGATCTCGGACCGCCACGACGGCTCTGGGTACCTAGGCACGCGTCGTACCGGTGCATCTCGCCGACGCCGCGGTGACCGACCTGCTGAGGGAAGGCGACCGCGTCGACGTGTTGACGGTCGAGTCTCAGGAGGACCCGAACGCGGTGCCCGCAGCGCGGGTGCTGGCGTCGGGAGCGATGGTCGTGCTCGTGTCCGCCGACGCCGGTGGCAATCGGCAGCGCGACCGCGTCGTACTACTGGCTCTACCGACGAACGACGCGACGACAGTGGCAGCCGCCTCGTTGGTCAGCGCGCTCACGGTCACCCTGCACTAACGTTTCTCGCGACAGAACAAACCGAACGTTGGGAGAAGGGCTCATGCTGAAGGGCTTCAAGGACTTTCTACTGCGCGGCAATGTCGTGGACCTCGCAGTTGCCGTGGTCGTCGGCGCGGCATTCACGGCGATCGTCACCGCATTCACGACGAACGTCATCAATCCCCTTGTTGCTGCCCTCGGTGGCAGCAACGAATACGGATTCGGGTTTCAGATCACGTCGTCGCCGGAATCGTTCGTCAACGTCGGCGCAGTCATCACCGCGATCATCAATTTCGTCATCATCGCGGCGGTCGTCTACTTCGTACTCATTCTCCCGGTGAACACCGCGAAGAAGAGGTTCGTGAGCCAGCCGGAGAAGGAACTGAGCGACGTCGACGTGCTGGTACAGATTCGCGACATCCTCGCGGGGGGAACCGCGGCCGGACAGAAGCTTTCGACCGCAGCCGACACCACGGGCGGTAGCGGCGAGGCAATGGACGCAGCCCCGGATCTCGGTAAGCATTCCAAGGACTGACACCGGCCGGCCTTCGACGAATGAATGCGCCATTCACGCTGTCAGACAGCGTGAATGGCGCATTCATTCGTTACGGGGTGCCGAATCTCGGCGGTGGCATCAGCCGATGCTGAACGGCTGTCCCCACAGGGTGGTGGACGCCGTGACGGCATCGTTCTCGATGGTGACCTTCACGTACGAACGGGCCTCTGCGTAACCGGCACATCCAGCGACGCTCAGGGTTTCGTCGGCGTAGGTGTAGCCGCCGCCGTTACCGTCGAACGAGAAGTCGTTCGATACCTCGGTCGCGACAGTGACGCCGTCGATCTCGGCGGACTTCTCGTCGGCCACGAGCTTGACGTCGTTGAACTGGCCGGGGGCGAGATTCAGCTCGACGCCTGCACCGATGTCGTAGGTGTTCGGCTGAGTCCTCTCGATGGTGAGGTCGAGCGTGCCGGGCTCGAGGCCGATCGTATTTCCTTGACCGAAGGACGCGTTTCCGTCGGCACCGATCGCGGCGCTGAAATCCACCTGGCAGCCGACCAGGAAGCCCGGCTCGATGGATCCGCCACTGGCATTGGACGTCTCGACGGTGTAGTTGCCGGTGACCCACACGTTGCGCTGGGTGGGCGTGGCACCCATCGACGGCGAGATCAGCGCGCTCTGGCCGAATCCCTTGACGGTGACGGTGGTTCCGTCGATCAGCGTCTTGCTGATCTCGTTGTCCTGCAGTGGAACGAAGGTGTCGGCGTTGGCCGCTCCGGCGGACAGGAACCCGATGGCGACGGCACCGACGGCTCCGGCTGCAGCGATCTGGAATCCACGCCGCATGGTGGTGGTGTTCTGCATAGCTACCCCTTTTGGGAAAGTGAAACGCGCTCTAGGCGAGGGTGAGTGAAGTGGTGGGATGTTCAGCCGAGGCTGAACGGCTGGCCGTAGAGCGTGCCCTTGTAGCGGTAGTTGCCGGTGAGTTCGAGTGTGGTGTACGAGCGAGCCTGCGCGTAGCCGCCGCAGTTCTCGACGGAGATTCCGACGTCCTGGTACTGGATTGCGGTGAACGGGCCCTTGACGTCCTTGCTGCCGAGCTCGACCTGCGCCACTTCCTTGTCCTTGATGGGGACGTTGACTCCGACGCCGCCCTCGAACTTGTTGGTGGTCTCGCCTTCTCCGCCGATCTTGAACGGGATGGGGAACAGCGTGATGATGTTGGTGTTGCCGCCTTCGATGCCGAAGCCCGCGTTCATGTCCAGGCTCAGATCGTCCATGTCGAGCTGGCAACCGACGAGGTAGCCGGTCTTCAGGGTTCCGGTCACGCCCTCGGGAACGTCGGCGGTAGCGGTGCCGGTGACCCAGCCGTTTCGGTTGAGAGGATTGTTCGCGATCGCGGGCGAGATGACAGCCGATTCGTCGACGTGCGAGATCTTGTACGGCCCCGCAACCTTCTCACCGTTCGGCAATGGAACGAACGTATCGGCGTTGGCTGCGCCGACCGAGAGCATTCCGATGGCAACGGCCGACGCCGCGCTCACTGCTGCGATTCGACTTACCTTGCGCAGCACGGAGTGACGAATATTGTTCATGATTCCCCTCATATGACCGGCCGATGCCCCGTCCGACGGCCGGACCGATCGGGAGACATCTTTTCTCGCAGAAGAATACTGTACAAATCGGCACGAAGCATCCACAACGGACGCAATACCGATGCATGTTTCGGCAGCTCACAGATACATTCCCTGCTTGCGCTACCCAAACAGCGCCTGTGCTCGCAACCTGGCGTCCGTATTCGGAGCGATCGCTCGAATTGTGCTGACACAAAGCAAGGGAAAAGACACCCGAAATGCACAATGCATGCAACAAAACGAATCGAGTATCGACGTCGGCATGATCCGACGATCTTTTCCACACGCCATTCATTCGACCGACACGACGATGCCCTGCAATCCATGGATTGCAGGGCATCGTCGACTATTTTCCTCGAACTAGAACTTCAACAGCGGAAACTCGTCGAGCGTGACGGCGGTGCCATCCGCTTCACACGCCGAGGCAACGGCATTCGAATTGTCGACGAATTTCTGGCCGGATTCACTGTCCGGCTCGGACAGCTCGAGCGAATCGCTGGGCAGATCGGCCACCAGGGTCGTCAGAGCATTCTTGACCTCGCCTGTCGCCTGCTCCGACTGAGTGGTGAATTCACTCAGCGACGCGGCCTTGTCCGCGGTCCACTTCTCGACACCGGCTTGATCGGTGGGAACGGCTTCGACGGTGGCGACAAAGGCATTGTGCGACGTCGCAAAGGCCGTGCAGGTATCGGCATTCTCCCCCGATGCTGCATCCGAGGATTCGCTACTGCAGCCGGCCAGAAGTAGAAATGCCGCGCAGGCGGCGGCAGAGAGGGCTTTCGTTTTCATTGTCGGTCCCCCGGACCCCTTCTCGCAGGCAGTACCGAAGCACTGTCCTGCGGTGTCGATTCGTTCGGTTCTGCTGGTACACAGCAATCAGGCCCGCCCGGGATACCCGGGCGGGCCCAATCGATTTCGGCTAGGTCAGCCGAAGGTGCTGCTGTTGATCAACCGATCGAGATCAGTTGAAGGTCCACGGGACGCCGTACGTGACAGCAACGTCACCGGTGGAGCTGGTGACGGAGACGTACGGACGGACGCGGACGTTACCGAGGATGCCGGTAGCGGTGCCGTGAGCGTTGGCGATCTGGATGGTGCCCGAAGCGCCTGCGGCGTCACCCTCGGTGCCCTGGATGTTGCCCGATGCAGCGGTGGCGTCGACGATGCCGGGTCCGGGAGCGATCTCTGCAGAGAAGCCGGCCTGGGGAACGATGTCACCGATGCTGGCAGATGCGCCATCGGCATCGACGTCAACCGAAAGAGAAGGCGTGGAGTACGAGAACGTGATCGATCCACCGATGCTGGCCGGGTAGCCGACCTGGTAGCCGATTGCGACGGTGCCCTCGAAGTCGTCGGCGTCGGGACCGGTGACGGTCCAGCCTGCGACACCGTTGGCGAACCACTCACGGGTGAGCGGGTTGCCGTCGAGCGGCGAGACGCTGTTGATGAAGGTGTCGGACAGCGAGACGGTGATGACGTTGCCGTTGGCATCGACGACCGTGTTGGTGCTGTCCACTGCAGCGGACGCGGTTCCGGTACCGAGTACCAGACCGACGACCGACGCGCCGGCGACAACCGCAGCGCTCATGGACTTGAGTCCCCGGCTACGCCGCGACTTCTGGATCTCCGTCATTTATTCCTCATCATGTTCAGTCCCAGCACGCTGTCGCACAGGGAAGCTTGTGGCTTTCACCCTCGAACTGGATCGCCTGCATCAGTGCAGACGGGCCCGAGCCGGATGCGACCGTTTCGGCCTCATCCTGTTGTTCAGTTCCGAGATGAAGGGCGCGGTACCGGTTGGTCCCACGCCCTCCCTTGGAAGCTGAGGGGAACATTAGAGGAGATGCCGGATCGTGACAATCCCTACGTTTGCGACCGGAATGTTGCCGCGGCGTGATGTGTTTCCGCCGCGTGAACAAGTTTCACATCGATGTTAGCGATAACCCGCGTCACAGCATCTCTCGTGAGGGTCGAACCGTTACAGATGCCGCACACGCGTACACCGCCCTTGATGTGGGACAACTCCGCGCCGGGCGTGCCCCGATCGACCGGTTCGCCCGTTCTGCACCACGCTCGACTCGGCCAGTTTCGGGGGTCGCGGGTGGGTCTACTGCCGAGTAGCTCGCTAACGGCAGGTAAACGAGTAACTAACAGACCTGTCATTCCGGCCCGGTAAATGTGTCGTGGATCACATCAGAAGTAATGAGGTGGTCGCTGTTGCTTCAACCATTCGTCCGAGGACGGGCCGCCGGATTCGGTGCCTGCACCGTCTCCTCGCTCGTCTCCGGTCGTCTCCGGCAGAACCTCGCCGAAGATGCGAGCGAGCCGGGCCCGTTCTGCTCGGGCCCGGCTCGCATCGTCTTCGGCCGATCGATCGTCGTTCGGCTCGTTGCTCATCGGTATCGCTATGCGTCCAATCCGGACAGCTCGGCGATGACCTGACTCGCCAGTGGCGTCAGCGTCGCCATCCCGTCGCGAATCGCAGCCCGCGACGAGGCCAGATTCACCACCAGGGTGCTTCCGGACACCCCGACCAGCCCACGGGACAGACCTGCGTCCAGCGAACCGGCCGCGAGTCCCGACGATCGCAGAGCCTCGCTGATACCCGGAATCTCGCGGTCGAGCACCTCCGCGGTGACGTCCGGGGTGACGTCGCGCGGCGAGACGCCGGTGCCACCGATGGAGACCACCAGATCGACACCGCCGATCACCGCAGTGTTGAGTGCGTTCCGCACGTCCACTTCGTCCGCCGTCACGGCGACGACGCCATCGACGAGGAAACCTGCCTCGGTCAGCAGTTCCGTGACGAGCGGGCCCTTCGAGTCCTTCTCGGTACTGTGCGCTGTTCGGTCGTCCACGATGACGACCAACGCGCGCCCTGCCAGTGGTGCGTCGAGTTCCATACCGCTCACCGTAGTAGTAAGGCCTCCACCCGGCTCACGCTGTGCATAAATCGTTGCAACCGTCCCGTGCCTGCCCGCTTCCCGCAACATCAGCGACCGCCCGGGAACGACGGGACCTGGAACGGCAGTTGCTGTTCCTGCTGTTGCGTCTGAGTCTGCTGCTGGGCCGCAGCAGGCTCGGCGGTACCGAGCGTCACAGTCGCCGTCTTCTCGCTGCCGCCGTCGGTGTAGGTGACGGTGACGGAATCTCCCGGAGCGTGCGAGCGCACTGCTGCGATCAACGCGTCACCGCTCGAGACGATGCGATCGTCGAGCTTGGTGATCACCGCGCCCTTGGGGATGCCTGCCGATGCCGCCGGGCCTCCCTCGGTGACCTCGACGACGGTTGCGCCGTTGGCGTCGTCCTGCGACGGCACCTGCACCCCGATCATGGCCTGGGTGGCCTTGCCGGTGGTGGTCAGCTCGTCGGCGATGCGTTTCGCCTGATCCACCGGGATGGCGAACCCGAGCCCGATCGATCCGCTCTGGGCTCCGGATCCCTCGCTGCCGCCGAGGGTGGCGATCGCGGTGTTGATTCCGATCAGCTGTCCGTCGGTGTTGACGAGCGCACCTCCGGAGTTGCCCGGGTTGATCGCAGCGTCGGTCTGGATGGCGTCGATCACCGAGTTCTGATTGCCGGACTCGCCCGACGTGGAGACCGGCCGGTTGAGCGAGGACACGATGCCGGTGGTGACGGTGCCCGCCAGGCCGAGCGGGGAGCCGATCGCGACAACCTGCTGACCCACTTCGAGGTTCGACGACGACCCGAGTTCGATCGGCGTGAGGTTCGTCTTGCCCTCGGCCTTGATGACGGCCATGTCCGAGACCGAGTCGGCACCGACGATCGTCGCGTCGGCGACCGAGCCGTCGGCGAATGCGACGGTGAGTTTGCCGTTGGCACCCGCGCCCGTCGCGACGTGGTTGTTGGTGAGGATCAAGCCGTCGCTGCTGAGAATGACGCCCGAGCCCTCACCTTCCTCCTGCGAACCCTTCACCTGAATCTGCACGACGCTCGGCAGCACCTTGTTCGCCACCGCCTGAACCGAGCCGTCGGGAAAGTTGGCGGCAGGCTGCGCAGCGGTGACCGTGGAGTTCAACGAGTTGGTCACTCCTCCACCGTTGCCGTTGGCGTTGTTGGTGGCGATGGCACCGACTGCGCCGCCGATTCCGCCACCGACCAGAACGAGTGCGATGGCACCGGCCACCAGCGCCGAACGACCCGGGCGGGTCTTGACCGCACCCGGAACAGAGTTCGATTGCGGCGCAACGTGTTGCGGCTGGGCGTGGGTGTGCTGGGCGGTCTGCGGGTCGCCCTGCTGACCGTACGGCCCGTAGCCGGGCTGATACGGCCCCTGCCCGTAGCCGGCGTACTGCTGCGGGTACCCCTGCTGCGGCGGCTGCGCCCCTGCGTTGTGGGGTGGAGTCTGCTGGGACGGGAACTGCTGCGTCGGGTGCTGGTGAGTGGAATCCTGCTGAGGCGGATGCTGCTGGGCCGAGTAGTTCTGTTCGTCGCCGCGCGAAGCCCGGTCCGACGGATGCTGCTCGCCGCCGGCACCCTGTCCGGTCTGTTCGGATTCGTTACGGTCGTCGCTCATCGTTGCTGCTTCCTTCAGTAGAGACCTCGTCGTAGAGGTCCGCCCGCCTTCTTGCTACTCACTGTGCAGGGCGGTACTGAGAGAGCGCTGAGATCCGGCTATCAGTTTGCCGAGAGTGTCCCGGGATCGGCAGCACCTTCGCCGGGCAACACGATTCGTATCAGCGCGCCGCCCCGCTCGGACACCTCGACCCCGATGGTCCCGCCGTGCTTGACGACCACCTGTCGCACGATGGCAAGTCCCAGACCGGATCCGGGCATCGAACGCGACGCCGTCGAGCGATAGAAGCGCTCGAACACCAGCTCGCGATCCTCCTCGGGAATACCGGGCCCAGCGTCGTCCACCGTCAGCTCCAGCAGACCATCGCCGATCTGCCGCATCGCGATTCGAACCTCACCACCGCTCGGACTCCATTTGGCCGCGTTGTCGAGCACATTCAGCACGGCCCGCGAGAGTCCCGCTTGATCGCCGTAGACGAACCACGGCATCAACGTCGCATCGAAGTCGATTTCGTTGCGACGGCGGCGTGCTCGCTCGAGACTGCGTTCGACTGCGTCGGCCAGGTCGACTCGCTCGAACACCGTCTCCGGTGCATCCTCTCGCGCGAGATCGACCAAATCGCCCACCAGAGTGGACAATTCCTGGATCTGCGCCACCACGTCGGTCCGCAGCTCGGCCATGTCCTCGTCCGGGATGGACGGCGCTCCGGGGCGTCCCGCCGCGATCAGCAACTCCATGTTGGTCCGCAGCGAGGTCAACGGGGTCCGAAGTTCGTGGCCCGCATCGGCGACCAATCTGCTCTGCCTGCCACGAGATTCGGCCAGTGCGCGGAGCATGGTGTTGAAACTCTCGGTCAGACGTGCCAATTCGTCGTCACCGGTCACCGGGATCGGCGTCAGGTCATCGGTGCGTGCCACCCGTTCCGCTGCTGCCGTCAGTCGGGCGATCGGGCGTAAACCGGTGCGTCCCACGGCCATACCTGCTCCGGCCGCCAGTAGCACTCCGCAGGCACCGACAATCAACAGCACCCACGCCAGACGGTCGAGCACTTCCCCGGTCGGCAGCAGCCTCTGTGCGACGACGAGGGTGCTGCCGTCCTCGGTGCGCAGTGCGAGCACCCGCTGATCGTCGAGCGTGCGCAGCGACGATTCCTGTTCCCCTCTCACGACAGCGAGTTCGGCATCGCCGATCGGCACCTTGGGCCCGGGAGGGTTGTAGCTGGACATGTCCGGATAGATCAGCGCCACGCTCACATCGGTGCTGTACAGCGTGGCTCCGGCCACGAAGCGTGGGTCATAGGACACCAGACTGGACTCAGCCAAAGCCGAGGCACGAGAACGCAATTGAGTGTCCACATCGCCGTACAGTGCTCGCGAGACCACCGTGTACGCGGCAATGGCCATGACCGCCACCGCAATTGCGACCACGGAGGCCGCGAGCAACGTCACCCGCCACCGCAGCGACACCGACCGGGTCAGGGGCATCGGTGGTCGCATCGCCGTCGGCGAGGAGCCGACACCGTCGGCCGACTTGCGCCCGAACGACGCGACCATCACGGGGGCGTCTCGCGCAGGACGTACCCCACACCGCGAACGGTGTGGATCAGCCGCGACTCCCCCTCCGCCTCGGTCTTGCGCCGCAGGTACCCGACGTACACCTCGAGCGCGTTGCCCGACGTCGGGAAGTCGTAACCCCAGACCTCCTCGAGGATGCGACTTCTGGTGAGCACTCGGCGCGGATTGGTCATCAGCATCTCGAGCAACGAGAATTCGGTCCGGGTGAGGCTGATCGAGCGTTCGGCGCGCGAGACCTCACGGGTGACCGGGTCCAACGACAGGTCCGCGAACGTCATGGTCTCCGAGTCGATGCCCGCTTCCATCGCGGTACGACGAAGCAACGCGCGCAAGCGAGCCAGCAGCTCCTCGAGCGCGAACGGCTTGGGCAGATAATCGTCGGCACCGGCATCGAGGCCGGCGACGCGCTCGGACACCGAGTCCCGTGCCGTCAACACCAGAATCGGCAGGTCGTCACCGACACTGCGCAATCGACGACACACTTCGAGGCCGTCGAGGCGAGGCATCATCACGTCGAGAACCAGGGCGTCGGGACGCGCCGCAGCCACCTGCTCGAGCGCGTCGAGACCGTCGACCGCCAGGTCCACGGTGTACCCGTTGAACGTCAGCGACCTGCGCAGCGACTCACGCACCGCTCGATCGTCGTCGACCACCAATATCCGCATCCGTACAGTTTGTCCTGGTCGACTGAGATATGTCTGAGAGGGGTACCTACTCCACCTGCGGCAGGCTAATGCGTCGGCAGATTGCGGGCCAGCGGCAGATTCCATTTCCGCCACAGCGCGAGCAGACGCAACCCCGTCGCGAGCACTGTTCCGACCACCAGACCCACGTTCTCCGGCAGCGTCAGAGAATCGGCCAACACGACGGCCGTCGCACCGAGCAACGCGGGGAGGGCATACAGGTCCCGGTGCAGCAGCAGAGGGACCTCATTGACCAGCACGTCCCGAATAACACCGCCGGCCACCGCCGTCGTCGTTCCGATCAGAGCTCCCGCCAACGCGCTACCACCGGAAGCCAGAGCGATCGTCGCACCGGTCGAGGCGAACAGTCCCATCCCGAACGCGTCGAGCACCAGCACTCCGCGTCGCACCTTGCCCATCTGTCGGTGCGCAACGAACACGACCAGCGAGGCGAGAAAGCCGACGGTGAGGTTCGGCCACGTGTCCAGAGACGTCGGCGGGTGGATGCCGAGCAGCAGATCACGAATGATGCCGCCGCCGATGCCCGTCGTGATTCCGACGACGCACACCCCGAACAGATCCAGCCGGCGGTGCACTCCGACCAACGCGCCCGAGGCCGCGAAGACCGCGATACCGATGAGTCCGAGCACGTCGAGAAGCATCGGATCAGCATGTCACGGGACTGACAGGGGTTTGACAGCAACATCCGACCTCTGCCACAGCATCGGCGAGCAACCTCGAGACATCACCGATCACGACACCGAGGAGCACATCATGCGCAGTGGATTCAAGAAGTCGATCGCAGCCGTCGCAGCTGCCGCCGCACTCACGCTGGGCGGTGGAGCCGTCGCCAACGCGTCGACCACCGACAACCTGATCAAGATCCCGGATGTGTACGACATGACAGCGACCGCAGCCGAACAGACCCTGGAGGATCTGGGATTCACGACCGTCAACATCAAGGGATCCGACACCGACGGAACCGCAATCGGAACCAATTACCAGAAGGGCGTCGAGGTCGACAAGAACGCCGCAATTCTCGTGATCACCGGGACCGTTCGCTAGCTCGGCCCCACGGCCCCGTCGTCGTCGACGGCGGCTGGGCTGTCGGCGTTGTCGTCACAGGCGATAGTCTCGGTGCGCAGCAGAATTTCGCAGAACCGAGGTGAACGAACAAGTGCCGATCATCGACAATGCCGTCTACGTCGACGGGAAACGTACTGCCAATCCCGAGAGCCTCGATATCACCTTCGAGGTCATGCGTGAGCGGCACGGAATGGCGTGGATCGGGCTGTACCGACCTGAGGTCGCCGAAATCATGGCTGTGGCAGACGAGTTCGGTCTGCACCGCCTCGCCGTCGAGGATGCCATCGCAGCCCACCAGCGGCCGAAGCTGGAACGGTATTCCGAGCAGTTGTTCGTCGTTCTCCGACCCGCTCGATACGTCGACGAGACCGAAAAGGTCGAATTCGGCGAGCTGCACATCTTTCTCGGTCCGGACTTCGTCGTCACCATCCGCCATGCCGAATCTCCCGACCTGGCGATGGTGCGAAAGCGCCTCGAAGGATCTCCCGAACTGATCGAACTCGGTCCCGAGGCGATTCTCTACGGCATCCTCGATCAAGTGGTCGACGAGTACGTCCCGGTGGTGACCGGACTGCAGAACGACATCGACGAGATCGAGGATCAGCTGTTCACCGGCGACCCGTCGGTCTCGCGTCGTATCTATTCGCTTCTGCGTGAAGTGTCCGAATTCGACCGTGCTGCAAAGCCACTCGTCGAGATGATCGAATCGCTCAAGCGAGGGTCGGACAAGTACAACGTCGACGTGGAATTGCAGCGATACCTGCGCGACGTGCACGATCACGCGATCCGCGTCTCCGACCGCATCGAGTCCTTCCGGGCCAACCTGCAGAATGCGTTGACCGTGCACTCGACCATCGTCGCGCAGCAGCAGAACGAGGAGATGCGCAACATGACCGAGGCCAGCCTGGAGCAGAACGAACAGGTCAAGCGCATCTCGTCATGGGGCGCAATTCTTTTCGCACCCTCCCTGATCGCCGCCATCTACGGCATGAACTTCGACGACATGCCGGAATTGAAGTGGCAACTGGGCTATCCGATGGCACTGATCGCCATGTTGATCTGCTCGACTGCACTGTTCGTGGTGTTCAAGCGTCAGAAGTGGTTGTAGTGCGCTCCGCACAGTGACTAGGACGAACCGAACCTCGGACCGATCGGGATGTCGCGGGTGAAGGTCAACCTGTCGAACTCGTTGCCGTATTCGTCGATGGCGCCGATCGTCATTCTGCTGGCGGTGATGCCCGGAATGCCCGGCACCACATCGACTCTGACGAACGAGTAGTTCAAAAATCGCACCCTCGACCAGGTGATGGACTCGGCCGACTTGGTGCCGTCCGGTGCCCACACGTAGCTGTTGGGAACTGCCGTGTCGGGCAACTCGTTGCCGCGGTAGCTCACGCCCTCGCCGTCCTGGAACGTGTATCGCGGACGACCACCACCGCCGACGGTGTAATACACGGTGCCGTCGGTCTTTCCGCTGACCGTGGCGTTGTCACCGGCGACCCGCGTCGCGCGATTGCCACGGATCGGATCGGTGCGCTCGAAGACGTGATTGTGGGCCTGGAGCACCACGTCCACCTCGTAACGGTCGAACAGCGCAACCCATGCGTCGCGCACGCCGCCGTCGCTCGCGTGGGTGGACGTGGTCGAATACGCACAGTGGTGGAAGAAGCAGACGATGAAGTCGATGTTCGGATCGGCACGGTACCTCGCCAATGTCTGCTCCACCCAGGTGTTCTGGGCTCCACCGCTGTACCCGGTATTGGCCTTGATCTCGTAGCTGACGTCGTTCGCGTCGAGCGAGAGAACGGCCGTGTTGCCGTAGACGAACGAATACGCCGACGGGCAGCCCTTCGGCCCGTTGCTCGGCTGATCGAGACGCGCCGCATGGCCGCCGTATCCGTTGGGGCTGTACAGCGCTTCCATGTCGTGGTTGCCGGTGGCGAACAACCACGGCGCGGTCGATGCGCTGGCTTCGATCGCCTGAAAATAGCCGTCCCAGACGAACGGGTTGAACTTGTCGAACCCCTTCGGCGGCGTCTGGCCGTGCTTGGCGAACTGCGGCGGCAGACCGGCACCGGACGGGTCGGCGTACGCGATATCACCGGCGAGGATGTGGAAGTCCGGGTGCGAGGCCTCGATCTGCCGATTGATGTTGCGCGCATGCTTGACCGACGGTTCGTTGTCCGCTTTGTAGTACTGGTCGTCGTAGTCGCCGGCGACCAGACCTGCTGGCTGCGAGGGGGTTTCGTCGACACCCTGATCGCCCATCATCGTGAACCGAAACGGTGCGATGCGGCCGGACGGTAGCGCCGGAGACGCGCTGCGGATATCGCTCACGAAGCCGTCGGCGGTGCGCCAGCGGTAGTAGTGCGGCAACTTCGGCGTCAGATTGTCCACGGGCACATGCACGTAGTACTGCTCCGCCGACAGAATTCCGCCGTCGGTCTGCGGTACCTGACTGATCAGGTTGCGTACCTCGGCCGACGTCGTCGCACCGAGAGCAGGCGTGGGGCCGTGGTCGAGAAAGACGCCGGTCAGCCCGGGGTTCCGAGAGAGCTGAGCCGAGAACCGCAGCTGCGTCGCCGGATCGTTTCCGAATCCCATGTGCCTACCGGCCACCGCCAGCGGCGCGTCCTGCGCATAGGCGGTGCGCGCGAACACCGAATTCCCGACGCCTACCGCGGCTGCCGTCGCGGCGGCTCCCACGAGGAAGTTTCGACGACTGACCGGGTGCCGCCGCAGAAACGAACGATGCCAATCATGCTGCTCGGCCATGGTCATGTTCTCGGCGAGCGTGCCCGGGATTCCGGTCGCGACGGTCTCGCCTGCGGGATTGAGCGTCATCAGTCGATCGTGGCGGTGACGCCCGCTCTATCCGTTAACCAAGCGAAGCAGTTGAGTGAACAGCACGAGAACACCGATGCACAACGGGACGAACGCGGACAATCCCGTCGTGCACGGAATTTCGTCGCCCACTACGAAATTCCACGCACGACGGGAGGTGAACTCAGGTCCCCTTGACGTTGAGGATCTGCCGCAACTCGTGCTCGATGCTCACCAGGTCTCGTGCGTCCTCCATCACGACATCGATCGGCTTGTAGGCGTCCGGAATCTCGTCGATGAAGTCTGCACTGTCGCGAAACTCGATCCCCTTCATCCGCTCCTGCAGGTTCTCGTGGGTGAACCGCTTCCTGGCCTCGGTCCGAGAGAACTGCCGACCGGCACCGTGAGGAGCCGAGCACAGGCCGGCCTTGGAACCCTTGCCGACGACCACGTACGAGCGCGTTCCCATCGAGCCCGGAATGATCGCCTTGACACCCTCGTGTGCGTCCACTGCACCTTTACGGGTGAGCCACACGTCCTTGTGCGCGTGCGTTTCCTTCACCGTGTAGTTGTGATGGCAATTGATCCGCTCGACCTCGCGATGATCGTCGGTTCCCATCCACTCGGCGAACACCGCACCGAACCGGTCCATCATCTCGGCACGGTTCAGGTACGCGAACCGCTGCGCCCACTTCAGGTCTCGGATGTACTTCCCGAATTCGGGTGAGCTCTCGGGCAGGTACGCCAAGTCCTTGTTGGGCAACGCGATCCACCACTGCGCACACAGACGCTGTGCGACCGCGATGTGCTTCTTGGCGATCTTGTTTCCCACGCCCCTCGATCCACTGTGCAGAAACAGCCACACTCGATCGGTTTCGTCGAGGCACAACTCGATGAAGTGGTTGCCGCCGCCCAACGAACCGAGCTGCTCACGCCACTGCGGTGAGTGGTTCAGCTCGACACCGTCCTTGGCCGCCAACTCCTCGAGTTCGATTAGCTTCGGTGCGGTGAAGTCCCACCGGTCGACGCCGACGTTGTAGTTGCCCGGCGACAGCGGGATGCTTGCCTCGATGGCGAGTCGCAGGTTCGTCAGATTACGGCCGTCGACGTCGTCGAGGGTGAATTCCGTTCGGACGCCGATCATTCCGCAACCGATATCGACACCGACGGCGGCCGGAATGACTGCGCCCAGCGTGGGAATTACTGTTCCTACTGCGCTTCCCATCCCGCTGTGAGCGTCGGGCATCAGGGCGACGTGCGGATGCACGAACGGCATCGACGCTGTTTCACGGGCCTGCTCGAGAGTCTTGTCCTCGAGCTGTGACGCCCAATTGAGCAAACGCAAGCCCACCTTGTTCGGGGGCATGATGTTCCTTCCTGCCCCCTTGCACAAGAGGGCGCTATTCGATGGGGCGATTCACGAGCGGAGCTTGTTTGCCGCAGAGAGCGGCGCATCGCTCCGGTGAATACGCGCGCAGCACAAGGCCCACACCGGCTCTCGAGTCGAGAGCGGCACCAGACAGAACGGTTCCGCGCATGATGAGAACCCTATCGATCGATGCATCGTCCACGCGAGCGAATTTCTCGGAAGATCGGGGATGGGACCGAATGCACAGAGGTGGGCGGTGAGGACGGGATTCCGGCAATGAGGCCCGATAGCGTGCAATCTCGCCCACCAGCCGGAACCTAGACTCCCCCACCGAATGCGAGTCCGAGTAGATATGTCGCCCCGGCCGCGCCGTAGCCGATGGCCAGCTGTCGCAGAGCACGTTTGACCGGCGGTCCACCGCTGAGCAGTCCCACCACCAGTCCGGTGCAGATCAAGGCGATTCCGACGAGGACTGCCGCAACGATGAGCGCAACGAAGCCTTCGAGGCCGAAGAGATAGGGCAACACCGGGATGACAGCGCCGGAGGCGAAGAAACAGAAGCTGGCACCGGCCGCGCCCAGTCCGGTTCCGATGGACTCGTGCTCGTCCACGTCGGGGGCCATCTCGTCGTCGGTGGGCAACAGCCGCAACACTTCCGACGCTTTGGCGTCGGCCTCCTCGTGTGTCATTCCCCGGGCCCGGTACACCAGCGCCAGTTCGTTGGCGTCGACGTCCAGGTGCTGGACGGCATCGCTTGCCGCGCTGTCCGGGGACGACGCCTCGAGCAACTCGCGTTGTGAACGAACGGAGACGTATTCGCCTGCACCCATGGACAGCGCGCCGGCGAGCAGGCCCGCGAGTCCGGTGACCAGGACGATCTGATTGGACACCCCGGAGCCGCTGATGCCCAGAACGAGAGCAAGGTTGCTCACCAGTCCGTCGTTGGCACCGAACACCGCGGCCCGGAACGTTCCGGACAGTCGATTGCGACCGCGAGCCGCCAGCGCCCTGATGACCTCGGCGTGGATCTGTTCGTCGGCCGTCATCGCTTCGGTGGCATCGTCGTCGGTGGCGTACGGCGAACGGGTCTCGGCTCGTTGGGCCAACGCGAGTACGAACACCGAACCGAAGCGACGTGCCAACACCCCGAGGATGCGGGTGCGGATGTCACCCTTGAGCGGCATCCCGACGCGGTCACCCAGCAGATTTCGCCAATGCTGCTCGTGTCGGCCCTCCGCATCGGCGAGGGCGAGCAGAATCTCGCGCTCCTCGCCGCTGCGTCGGCCTGCCAGATCGCGATAGACGGCGGCCTCGGCTCGCTCGTCGGCGAGGTACTGCCGCCACCGCTTCACATCTCGCGCACTGGGCCCATCGTTCATGAAGTGAAGATAGACCCGTCGGCGATCAGCTCGGGTCGTACACCCCGGTCTGCACTGCTTTGACCAATCTCCGTGGCACTCGGAACTCGCGCCCCTGGAAACGAACGGTCACCAGATCAGGAGCAACGGCTTTCCACTGCGCACGACGGCTCCGAGTGTTGGAGCGCGACATCTTTCTCTTCGGAACAGCCATGGTTCAGGAGTCCTTTCGGCTTCGGCGGCCGTATCGTTTCTCGAACTTCTCGACGCGTCCCTGGGTGTCCATCACGCGGGCGGCTCCGGTCCAGAAGGGGTGCGATTCGGACGAGACGTCGACGACGACCAGTGGGTAGGTGTTGCCGTCGTCCCATTCGGTCTCGCGCGCGGATGTGACGGTGGATCTGGTGAGGAACTTGTTGCCGGTACTCGAGTCCTGGAACACGACCGGGTGGTAGTCGGGGTGGATGCCTGGTTTCATTCTTGTGCCTCTCGTGCTTGTTCTGCGTACGGGGATTCACTGCTCTCGCAGGGGTCTTCGTGCCACTGGCCGAACGGGTCGGTCCAGGTGGACCACAGAGCGGGGTCGGTCATCTCCTCGTCGGATACCAACGCCCACTGCAGAGTTCGGTCGATCTCGGTAGGGTCGGCCTCGTGGACGAGGACCACCAGGGAGGTGTCTCGATCACCGAACTGCTCGTCCCATCGCAGTGCCGCCATCGCACGTCGGGTGGTATCGATGCGCTCCTGCTGCACCGGAGTCATTGCAGCAAGCCACTTTCCGGCGCTGGCAACACGAAGGCCGCCGCCGGCCGATTCGATCCACAGCGCTTCGTCGGGCTGCGTGGCGACCCACGCCCGCCCCCGCGCGGTGACGACGCCGTCGAGCAGTACGTCGATCGCCTCGTGCAACCGCTCGGGATGGAACGGCCGGGTTGCGGTGAATTCGACCAGCGTGACCCCGCAGTCGACGCTCAACGGCGGCTGGCCTCGCAGCAACGGCGAGTGTGCGTCGGTGATCGCACCGCGTCGCGCATCGGTCGGCACGGACGCGAGAAGCGCTGGGGCGTCGACCAGTGCATCCTGGGAGACCCAGACGACGGGAGCGTTCGGCGCCAACCTCGCCAGCACCGCCGCGAGCCTTGCCCGCTCCCACGCGTCGACGTCGGGACCGGCGGTGACGACGAGCGCGTCCGCGTAATCGACCTGCCCGACCACCAATTGCGCGACGGTTCGATCGTCGTCACCACTGGCGACGATGCCGCGGTCGGCCATGGCGTCGTCGCCGGTGGCGTCGGCCAACCAGGTTGCGGCATCGAGGCAGTCGATCACTGCCTCGATGCGGACGTCACGAGAGGCCGGGCCGTCGATCTGCCCGACGATGCCGGCCACGACGACGTTCTCGACGGCCCAGCACAACGCCTCGGGTTCGAGAGCGGGGTCCATGGCGAGCACGATGCGATCGACGTTGCTGCGGGCGGACAGCGCACGTAGCAGCGGCAGCAGGTCCTCGCGGAGCGTGCAGGAGACACAGCCGTGCGCCAGTTCCAGGATGGTCTCGCGGGGATTCTCGCCCAGCACACGGAGCGTGCGACGCACGACTCCTTCGGCGACGCGACTCAGATCGTGGCGAACCGCGACGGTCCCCGGCGCGAGCAGAGATGTCACGACCGCATCCATGGCTCCGGTCCAGCCGGAGACGAGGACCATCGGGGTTCGATCGTCCGGTGAGTAGTTCACGGGCACCCTTCTTTTCGACAACGATTGTCATTACTTGTGGATGCACGCTACATTCGAGAACACGCTTTGTCGAAAACGATTGTCATAACGGCAAGAAAAGGAGTGATCGTGTCAGCGCACTGCCAAGTCACCGGCCGCACCCCCGGATTCGGAAAATCGGTCTCGCACTCCCACGTGCGAACCAGCCGAAGATGGGATCCCAACATCCAGCGCAAGACGTACTACGCCCCGAGCCTCGGCCGCCGCGTCACTCTCACGCTCTCGGCCAAGGGCATCAAAACCATCGACCGCGACGGCATCGACGCCGTGGTGGCCAAGATCCGCGCACGTGGGGAGAAGATCTGATGGGCAAGAGCACCGACGTCCGTCCGATCGTCAAACTGAAGTCGACGGCCGGCACCGGATACACCTACGTCACCCGCAAGAACCGCCGCAACGATCCCGACCGACTGGTGATGAAGAAGTACGACCCGGTCGTGCGCAAGCACGTCGATTTCCGAGAGGAGCGATAACCGTGGCGAAGAAGTCGAAGATCGCGAAGAACGAGCAGCGCAAGATCGTCGTCGCCCGGTGGTCGTCGCGTCGAGCAGAGCTCAAAGAGACAATCCGTAGGCCCTCGAGCAGCGATTCCGAGCGCGCACAGGCCCAAGCAGCACTGCAGCGTCTGCCACGCGATTCGAGTCCGGTACGATTGCGCAATCGTGACGCTGCGGATGGACGTCCGCGCGGTTACCTACGGAAATTCGGGCTGTCCCGCGTGAAAATGCGCGAGATGGCACACCGTGGGGAGCTGCCAGGCGTCCACAAGTCGAGCTGGTAAGGGAAAAGGTAGAGATGGCAGTCAAGAGAGCACCGTCGAAGAAGGTCCGCGCAGAGGCGGGTCGTCGACCGAAGAAGAACCCGTTGAACGCCGCCAAGGTGACCACGGTGGACTACAAGGACATCAACCTCCTTCGTCAGTTCATCTCGGACCGCGGCAAGATCCGCAGCCGTCGGGTCACCGGGCTCACCCCGCAGCAGCAGCGCCAGGTCGCTGTCGCAGTGAAGAACGCTCGTGAAATGGCGTTGCTGCCGTTCACCAGCCGCTGATCCAGACTTTTCGTTTAGAGAGGCCACGTAGCCATCGGCTACGTGGCCTCTCTGTCGTTCCTGATCCAGAGATGAGCAGTCCGTAGATGTCCGGGGTCCTCGAGGGCTTCACCGTCATCTTCGTCGTCATCGCACTGGGATACCTGCTCGCCCATCTGAAGGTGCTCGGCGATCACGGCCAGTTCGTACTGAGCAGGCTCGTGTTCTTCGTCGCGACGCCTGCCTTGCTGTTCGTCACGTTGGCCAACTCGGATCTGTCGGTCATCCTCTCGCCCACGCTGGCCGTGGCCGGTGCCACCGCCTTGCTCGTCGGTGCCATCTATTTCGTCATCGCCAAGCTCGCGCTGAAACGAACCGTGCCCGACGCGACCATCGGCGCACTCGCCAGTTCGTACGTCAATGCCGCCAATCTGGGCATCCCGATCGCCGTGTTCGTACTCGGCGACGCGAACTTCGTCGCTCCTCTACTGCTGTTCCAGATCATGATCTACACCCCGATCGCGGTGACCATCCTCGACGTGTCGACCGAGATCGAGAAGGTCTCTCTCTTCAAGACCGTCACCACGCCGTTCCGCAACCCGATCGTGGTGGCCGGAGCGGCAGGGCTCGTTC
This sequence comes from Rhodococcus sp. 15-2388-1-1a, assembly GCF_002259145.1. Lineage (NCBI taxonomy): Bacteria > Bacillati > Actinomycetota > Actinomycetes > Mycobacteriales > Nocardiaceae > Rhodococcus > Rhodococcus sp. 15-2388-1-1a. The sequence goes on from NZ_NPFP01000002.1 coordinate 82,174, forward strand.
TCTCGATCACGGGGTTCGAGCTGCCCGAGGCGTTGATGCAGCCGTTCCAGCTGGTCGGAAATGCGTCGGTCCCCGGCGCATTGCTCGCATTCGGCCTGTCCCTCTACGGTGCCCGGGTACTGCAGAAGGGCATCAGTCCGCGTCGCGACGTAGCCCTGGCAACGGTGTTCAAGATGGCGCTTCAGCCGGTGCTCGGCTACCTGATGGCTCGGTTCGTCTTCGGTCTGGACGGGCACGATCTGTTCGCCATCGTCGTGATCTCGGCGCTGCCGACGGCGCAGAACGTGTTCGTTTTCGCCAGCCGCTACCAGCGCGGGGTGGTACTCGCCCGAGACACCGCCTTCGTGACCACGCTCGTCTCGATCCCCGTCATAGCGCTCGTGACGGTCTTCCTCGCATGAGCCGAACACAAAGGTTCTCCTCAGCTCCCAGCGCTACGTTGGATTCATGAGGTTTCTCGCTGCAGGTGTCATGTTGTGCCTGCTGCTGGTCGGCTGCAGCACCGCCTCCGGTGGCGACGAGGACACAACCCCGACAGTCGGTTCCACCACCCCTGTGGGGCTCGCCCAGCAACCCAGCGCCCCTCCGGTTCCGCACGAGGTGCCCGTCGGCGACGTCGGCACGATGTTCGAGCCGACCGCCGATCTACTCCGCGCCACCACCACTCCGTTCGAGTCGTGGAGCCAGATCTCCCCCAATACCATCGCGGTCCACTTCGTCACCGGCACTCCCGAGTGCTACGGAGCCGACGCGTCGGTCACCGAGACCGACACCACGGTCACCATCGAACTGCGTACCGGAACCCGGCCCGACGCCGCCGACAAGTCCTGCATCATGGTTGCCGTCTACGCCACCATGCAGATGACTCTCGCTTCACCACTGGGGAGCCGCACCATCCTGAATGCGGCCTGACCCCGGCACCGGTAGTGTCCGGGCAGTGAGCGATCATCTGCCCGACCGAGATCGAAGCCAGGTTCGCGCCGCCGACGCGGACAGGACCCTCGTCGCGCAGCTGCTGAGCGACGCCTTCGCGAACGGCCAACTCACCGTCGATGAATACGACGAGCGCACCGCTGCGGTGTACCGGGCGAAGACCTACGGCGAACTCGACCTGTTGACCGGCGACCTGGTGCTGTCCCCTCCCCCTGCACATGCACCGTCCGGTGGCCCCACGAACGACCGCGTGATCGCGATCATGAGTGGTGCCGTGCGCAAAGGCGAATGGACCCCCGCCACGCGCATCGACGCGTTCGCATTCTGGGGTGGCATCGAACTCGACCTACGCCGCGCAACGTTCACCACCGAGGAAACCACCATCAACTGCGTCGCCATCATGGGCGGCATCGAGGTCACCGTGCCGCCCGGTGTGAGCGTCGAAGTCCGCGGCATGGGCATCATGGGCGGATTCGAGCACGTCAGCGCGACGCACCCCGGCGCGCCCCGCGTGATCATCACCGGTTTCGCCTTCTGGGGCGGAGTATCGGTGGAGATCAAGCCCGCCGACAAGTGATTCAGGATCGCCGACGCTTCAGGTAGTCGGTCACCACCGCGGCACCGAGTCCGTCGAGATCGGGCGCGATGACGCGTCCGCCCACGCGCTCGGCCATCTTGTCGACAACCCGCGCGAGGCCCGGATCGTCGCCGAGCCGGAAGATCGTCACCTGCGCACCGAGTTTCGCGACGGTATCGAGCTCGCGCACCGTCAGCCCCAACGTCTTCGACGACGGCGGGTAGTCGAAATACGCGTGACCGTCCGGTTCCAGATGAGCCGTCGGCTCACCGTCGGTCACGATCAACACCACCGGCTGCGCATTGGGATGACGCCGCAGATGCCGCACTGCAAGCATCAGCGCGTGATGCAGATTGGTGCCCTGGTCGTAGGCACCGTCCAAGCCGGCCAGCTCCGACGCCGTCAATGTCTGTGCGTGCCTGCCGAATCCGATGAGTTGCAGATCGTCCCCGCGAAAACGAGTGCTCACCAGGTGATTGAGAGCCAGCGCTGTGCGCTTCATGGGCACCCACCGGCCGTCCATCACCATCGAGAACGACGTGTCGACAAGCAGGGCCACGGCAGCCTGCGTTCGCGTCTCGGTCTCGCTGATCTCCACATCGGTCACCTGCAGCTGCACCGGGAAGCCCGATCCTGTTGCTGCTGAGCGCAGTACCGCATTGTTGACCGTGCGGGTCACGTCCCACGGCTCGGTGTCACCGAACTCCCAGGCCCGCGACGCTCCGGTGGGCTCCCCCATCGCGCCTGCCTTGCGCGTGTCTCGCTCGCCGCCGCGTCGGGACAGCTTTCCCGCGACGTCCTTCAGTGCCGACTGCCCCAGCTGCCGCATCGCCTTCGGCGACAGTCGCCACTGACCGTCGGCACCCTTGTCCATGAAACCCTGCTGCTGCAGCGCCTTTTCGAGCTCGGCGAGCATCCTGGCGTCGGCCGCGGCCTCGGGCCCGAGTTGCTTCAGCAACGCGTCGGCGTCGATGTCGTCCAGCGCAGCTCCGTTGTACTGCTGTGAGAGTTGGTTTCCCAGGTTCTCGAGGTCGGCGATGTCCTGGAGCGCACCGGTGCCGTCGCCGAGTCCCATACCGTTCTCGCCGCGGAAGTTCTGCGAGCCGTCCCAGTCCTCGCCGGGCCGGGCCTGCTGGAGATTCTGATCGAGCTGATCCAGCTGACTCAGCAGGTTCGAATCGCCGAAGGCCTGCTGCGCCAACGCATCGAGCTCCGCCCGCTGTTCGGGACTCAGCGAATTGCGAAGCCGTTGCGCCGCTGCCGCTCGCTGCGCAAGCGAATCCAACAACTCGTCGACATTCTTCGGGTTCTCCGGGAAGTGCTGACCGTGCTTGTCCATGAACTGCTCGAACTGCTCGTCGGTGTCCTCACCCTTGTTGTGGGCGTCGAGCAATTCGTTGAGGTCCTTCAGCATCTCGCTGATGGCCTGACGGTCCTCGTCGGTGGCACCTTCGAGGGCCTGCTTCATACCCGCAAAACGCTGATCGAGCATTTCGCGTCCGAGCAGGTCCTTGATCTTCTCGTAGTTCTCGCGTGCCTCCGACGAACGCCAGTCGTAGTCCGAAAGCTCCTGCACCGCTTGCGCAGTGGACGGTGAGAGATCGCCGATCTGCATCTCCTGGAACCGCGCATCGTCGTCGAGGGCACGTGCCAACGCCTTGCGTTCCTCGAGCACCGCCTTGTCCAGCAGCTCGCGCACTTCCTGCAGCGTGCCGTCGAGATTGTTCTTCTTCAACAGATCTCGACGACGCTTGGCGGCCTGAGCGGCCAGGTCGTCGAGCCCACGCATGTTCTTCGTTCCGCGCCGCAGCATCTCCTGCAACGCCCGACGCGGCGACGCGCCCTCGAGCACGTCCTCACCGATGGCATCCAACGCCTCACGCAGATCCACCGGTGGCGCAAGAGGATCCGGCCCGTCGTGATACCGCCCGTACCTTGAACGACGCATCAGCTGTACACCGTCTGGCCGTCGTCGTCGGGGTCCTTGGAGATCCGACGCGCCAGGTAGAGACCTTCGAGCGCAAGTTCGACGGCGGCCGCTTTCTCGCCGTCCGAGGTGGCGTTCAGACGCTCGTGGATGTCGCCGATGACCTCGACGTCGGGCAGCTCGTCGAGCAACGCCTTGGCGGTGATCCGATCGCCGGTGACGATCGGCTCACCCGTCTCGATTGCTGTCACCAGAGCCGCGAGGTTGATGCCGCCGAGGTGGGCTCGAACGGTATCGGCAGTCGCCCGGCGCAACATGTGCTCGAGCACCTCGATTTCGCGTCCCTCCTCACCCGACTCGAATTCGACCTTGCCGCGCAGCACCTCGATGATGGTGCCGAGATCCACCGGCCGGGCCACGGGCTCGGCCTCACCGAGTATCGCGGCCCGGTGAACGGCTGCGGCAGCGATGGTTTCGGCTGCTGCGATCGCAAATCGAGCGGAAACACCGGAGCGCTGATCGACCGACGGCGACTCGCGAAGCAGTCGGGTGAACCGGGCCAGCACCTCGAGCAGATAGGTGGGGACGGTTGCCTGCAGCTCCGCCTCCTGATCGATGACGGCCACCTCGGCGTCGAGTTCGAGGGGGTAGTGCGTCCTGATCTCCGCGCCGAAACGGTCCTTGAGCGGGGTGATGATGCGCCCGCGATTGGTGTAGTCCTCGGGGTTCGCGCTCGCCACGAGCATGACGTCGAGCGGTAGCCGCAGCGTGTAACCGCGGACCTGAATGTCGCGCTCCTCCATGACGTTGAGCAGCGAGACCTGGATCCGCTCGGCGAGGTCGGGGAGCTCGTTGATCGCCACGATGCCGCGGTGGCTACGCGGGACGAGTCCGAAGTGAATGGTCTCCGGGTCGCCGAGGCTGCGACCCTCGGCGACCTTGACGGGGTCGACGTCGCCGACGAGGTCCGCCACCGACGTATCTGGGGTCGCGAGCTTCTCGGCATACCGCTCGGTGCGATGTCGCCACTCGACGGGCAGGTCGTCGCCGAGTTCCTGGGCTTTGCGGATGCTGGCCGGGGTGATCGGCTCGTACGGGTGCTCGCCCAGTTCGGCTCCGGCGATCACCGGCACCCACTCGTCGAGCAGCAGATTCAGGGTGCGCAGCAGTCGCGTCTTGCCCTGCCCGCGCTCGCCGAGCAGCACCACGTCGTGACCGGCCAGAATCGCGCGCTCGAACTGCGGCAACACCGTCGAGCCGAATCCGACGATCCCCGGCCACGGATCCGTGCCGTCACGCAATGCCGTCAGAAGATTTTCCCGCAACTCTTCCTTGATCGACCGCTGCCGATGTCCGGATGCCTTGAGTTCGCCGAGAGTCGAAATGCCAGGTTTGGTAGAGGTCACTTCTCCACGCTACGAGCGTTTGGCCGATGCTGCCATCGAGAGTGAAAGAGCGCTGCCGCCGAGTTCGCACCTACGCCACTTGAACAGGACAAATCGCCCGCGTAAGTGCGACCTCGCTACACCGGGGCACCCGCGGCGCGGAGCTTTGCCCGCACGCGTGCCACCACCTCGTGCGGTCGCAGCCGCATCTGCTCGGAATTGACGCGGACGATCTGCCACTCGGCACGATCGAGATCCTCGAACCGCTCGATGTCACGGGTCCGCTGACGCTCGTCGAGCCAGTGGTGAACGCCTTCGTATTCCACCCCCACCCGCCAACGACGCCACCCCATGTCGATGCGTGCCACGAATCTGTTCGAACTGTCACGAATTTCGATTTGAGTCTCGGGCTTCGGGAGCCCCGCCTCGACCAGAAGCAATCTGGTGCGCGTCTCTTGTGGCGACTCTGCACCGCAGTCGACGACATCGAGCGCACCGAACAGGCGCCGGATGCCTCGGGTGCCCGGTCGCTGCAGCGCATACGCACGTATGGCTTCCCCGTCGACGCAGGTTGCGGCGAGTAGTGAGTCGAGAAAGACCACCGACAGCGGCGACGGCACCCAGCGACCGATATCGAATCCGGTGCGCACGGGTGTGGACACCGCGAATCCCTGAGCGATCATGACGTCGTCGGTATCGAACGCGTCGTGGTGGATTCGGAGCCCGGGCAACTGGTGCGATCTCCCGGTCGCCAACACACTCGGAGGAGTGCTCGGGTCGATCCACTTCGCGCCGTGGACTGCCGCCGCGGAGACCCCTGCAATCACGGCACCATCGCCGACGCAGATCGATGCGGCGATAGCCATTGTTCGCGCATCGACAATGGTCCCGTCGCAGACATACGTGTCGCGAAAGACCCTGACGTAGTTGCGGCTCAGCTCGTACCTGCTGAGAGCGCCCGAGCGTATCGCCTGAGAACCCCGAAACGGCCCGATCTGCATCCCCATGGCTTCAACCTTGGCAGGGTCGCCACCAGGGAAAGGGCCTGCTCAGCGATCTGTGGATAACTTTTTGCCTATCCACAGATCGCCGAGTTCGCAGTTATGCGGCCATAAATGGGGTATGGGCCTGCATAACTGCGACTTCGGCGTCATTCATCAGTGAGCGAAGTGCCGCGATCCTGTCAGATACAGCGTCACTCCCGCGTCCTGAGCTGCGGCGATCACCTCGTTGTCGCGTACCGAACCACCGGGCTGCACAACGGCTTTGACGCCTGCGCTCATGAGAACCTGCAGACCGTCGGGGAACGGGAAGAACGCATCGGAGGACGCGACCGAGCCGACGACCCGATCCCCGGCTCGCTGCACGGCGAGGTGGGCGGCGTCGACGCGGTTGACCTGGCCCATTCCGACGCCGACGGACGCACCGTCGTGGGCCAGCAGGATTGCGTTGGACTTTACGGCCCGGCCTGCGCGCCAAGCGAATTCGAGGTCCTTCAACGTCTGTTCGTCGGCCGGTTCGCCGGCTGCGAGGGTCCAGTTGGCCGGGTTGTCTCCGTCCGCGTCGAGCACGTCCCGTTGCTGCAGCAGTGCGCCGCCGGAGATCGGCTTGAGTTCGACGCCGGAGGTGGGCGGTGCGACCGCGAGCAGCACGCGAATGTTCTTCTTGCGCTGCAACACTCCGAGTGCGCCGTCGGCATAGGACGGCGCGATGATGACCTCGGTGAAGATCTCGGCTACCTGCTCGGCCATCTCGACGGTGACCTCACGGTTGGCCGCGATGACGCCGCCGTACGCGCTCACCGGATCGCAGGCGTGGGCCTTGCGGTGCGCCTCGGCGATGTCCTTGCCTACCGCGATGCCACAGGGATTGGCGTGCTTGATGATGGCGACGGTGGGCTCGGCGTGATCGAACGCCGCACGCCAGGCTGCATCGGAATCGGTGAAGTTGTTGTACGACATCTCTTTACCGTGCAACTGCTCGGCCTGCGCGATGCCTGCGGCAGCGGACGAGTCGACGTACAGGGCCGCCTTCTGGTGCGGGTTCTCGCCGTAGCGGAGCACGGCCGAACGGTCCCAGGTGCCGCCGATCCACTCCGGGAACACCGTCTCGGTGTCAGGGGTCAGCACATTGCTCATCCACGATGCCACCGCGACGTCGTAGGCGGCAGTGTGCTGAAAGGCCTGTGCGGCGAGTGACGTGCGCTCGGCGAGGGTGAATCCGCCACCGGAGACGGCGGTGAGCACGTCCTCGTAGCGGGCCGGGTCGACGACGACGGCCACCGACGGATGGTTCTTGGCCGCGGCGCGCACCATCGACGGTCCGCCGATGTCGATCTGCTCGACGCATTCGTCCGGCGTCGCGCCACTGGCGACGGTCTCGGTGAACGGGTAGAGGTTGACCACGACGAGCTCGAACGCCTCGATGCCCAATTCCTCGAGCTGCGAAAGATGTTCGGGCTTACGGGTGTCGGCGAGTACGCCGGCATGCACGCGAGGATGCAGCGTCTTGACGCGCCCCTCGAGGGTCTCGGGGAATCCGGTGAGGTCCTCGACCTTGGTGACCGGGATTCCGGCGTCGGCGATCTTGCTCGCCGTCGATCCGGTGGACACCAGAGCGACGCCTGCGCTGTGCAAGCCGGTCGCCAGTTCGATCAGTCCGGTCTTGTCGTAGACGCTGACCAGCGCGCGGCGCACTGCTTTACGTTCACTCATCGGATTATCTGAGCCTTTCGTCCATCGGAGGTGACACCTTTGGCGGCCACGGCTGCGATCACGTCGACCAGCAACCGTCGCTCCACAGTCTTGATGCGTTCGTGCAACGCGGATTCGTCGTCGCCGTCGAGAACCGGTACGGCTTCCTGCGCGAGGATCGGCCCGGTGTCGACGCCGGAATCGACCAGATGAACCGTCGAACCGGTCAGTTTGACGCCGTGGTCGAGTGCGTCCCGCACGGCATGTGCACCGGGGAACGACGGCAGGAGCGCGGGGTGGGTGTTGACGATGCGTCCGGTGAAGGCACCCAGGAACTGCGGGCCGAGGATCTTCATGAAACCGGCGGTGACGACCAGGTCGGGCTCGAAGCTCGACGTGGCATCGGTGAGCGCCTGGTCCCAACCCGATCGATCCGTGAAGTCCCGCAGGGCGATACGAAAGTGCGGGATAGCGGCATCGTCGGCACGGCAGACTGCATCGCAGTCGCGGTCGACTCCCACGGCGACGATGCGGGCGGGATAGTTCTCGGTGGCAGTCGCGGCTATGAGCGACTGCAGCAGCGAGCCGGTCCCCGACGCGAGGACGACGACCCGCGCGGGTGTCTCACGCAAGGCAGTCAGCGCACTACTCCTGAATCATCGAGGCGGATCGTTCGAGCCAGCGGAAAGCCTAGTCGCTGCGCCCTCGAGCCCTACCGGGCAGGTCCGTCCTGGTCTCCGGGAGGAGCGACGATCTCGGCGTCCAACGGTTCGTCGGTCGCGGCCTCGACGGTCGCATCCGGTTCTTCGGCCGGGGGCATCTCGGCCTGGACGTCGTCCACGACCTCCGCCTCGACGACCTCCTCGGCCTTGTCGGCCTCCTGGACCTGTTCGTCGTCCTCCGGCTCGGATGGGGCGGCCTCGATTGCCAACTCGGCCGCAGGCACGGGCATCGGAACGGGCTTGTCGAGCGTCGGCTCGGGTTCTGCTCGACGCCACACGACGAGGGCCGCGGTCATCGAACCGGCGACGGCCAGCCACGCGAATGTCAGCAGTCCGAAGCTCCACACGGTGACTTCGACGGTGCCGAAGGTGCCGAGGTTTCCGCCTGCGGCGTAGCCGAACAACGCTGCGAGCACGCCGGTTGCAGCCGCCACGACCCACACGGACGACACTGCGACCTGGATGTCGGCGCTGCGGATCGCGCAGTCGCGGCCGAGCAGCAGCCCGGCACCGATCGGAACGGCGAGCATGACGACCCAGATCGTCTGGGCCGATCCTTCGGGAAGAACAGCCAGGATCGGCAGCGGCGGGAGCGGTCCTCCCGTGGTGGAGAACAGGCTGACCGACGCGTCGCCGAACCCGGCAGTGGAACCGGTGGCCACCGCGAGAGCACCGATGACGACGTTGGGGAGATAGAGCACCGACACCACGGTCAGTCCGAGCATGCCGACGACATCGCGTCCGCTCTCGAGCAGCGCGCCCGCGGTCTCCCAGGAGGCGAGCAGGGCGAGCAGTACGACGGCCGCGCCGCCTGCAGCAAGAATCGATATCGCGCGTACGAAGGGCGCAACGAGCGCGCGCACCCAGTCCGGGAGTCCGCCGCGGATCAAGGGTGAGTCCCAGCGAGCGAGAAGCAGACCGGTTCCGGACGCGGCCGCATGCACGCCTGCGACCCAGGAGAAAGCAACGAGGGCGTTCGGACTGGACAGCCCGATGACGGTCGACGCGTCCTTGGCGACGGCCAGGGCGATGGCGGTGACGGCGAGCGGGCCCGCCATCGACGCCGCGAACACCCACCGAACCACTCGGCGATCGGTGCCGGAGTCCACCGCGTGGTGGACGGTACGGGCGACGGACCAACCGATGATCAGTGTCGGCAGAAGCGGTGCGACGCCGAGGGACGTACCGCCGATGCTCAGGGGTACCAGGTGCACGGCGAACCACGACCCGGCGATCGCCCCGAGGGTTCCGGTGAGGTCGCTGTTGACCGAGACCAGGCTGATCAGAGCAAGGGTCGTCGCAATCACCACGACCAGACCGGAGGTCTTGAAGGCCACTGCGGCGAGCATGCGCGACTGATCGGGCGTCGGGCCGGTGCTTGCGCGGGGAGCCCGGGCGGCCGCGCGTCGCGTCTCTCGGTTCAATAGATCGCTCATCGCAACGAGAGTCGCATCATCTTCGCGGCGCGCCGGTCAGGCGCGCCGCGAAGCGAGCTGTGATGAAGCAATGAATCAGTCGCGCTTCTTCTCGTCCTCGGCGGGAGTGGCACCGAACGACTGCGTCGGCGCGCCGTACGGCGTCGACTGGTCGCCCGATTCGGGCTCGTCCGACTTCGCCGGGGGCTGGCCGTATCCGGACGGCTGGCCGTACTGGTACTGGTTCGGTGGGTAGGCCTGCCCTGCGGCGGGAGCACTCGGACCGGTGTACGGCGGCGGTGCGTAGCCGCCCTGCGGCGACGGGGTGTTGGGAGCGGACTGTCCGTACGACGGCTGTCCGCCCGGGTTGTAGGAATGCTGCCCCGACGATTGCCCGCTCGGTGCTTGACCGAAGTTCGACGACGTTCCCTGAGGCTGACCGTACGACGGCGGATTGCCGTAGGCCTGCGGCTGCGACGGTCCACCGAACGATGTGGTCGGCGCGTTGTACGGGTTCTGCTGGCCGTATCCGGCCTGCTGGTTCTGATTGCCGTAGCCCGCAGGCTTGGGAGCCGGAGCCTTGACGATGCCCGCGTCGAACAGCAGTGCAGCCACCGCGGCGGCAGCCTGGACGAAGCCGAGGACGAGCACCAGGATCGCACCGATACCGAGCGAGCTGGTGGTGCTGGCGAACTCGTTGCCCTCCGCACTGGGCAGACTGAACGACTGGAAGACCAGCACCAGCCAACCGGCGATCGCCAGGGCGGCCACCACGGATTGATTCCTGGCGTCCTTCTGCAGCAGCGAGGCACCGGCGATCAAGCCCGCTGCCAGCAGCAGAGCAACCGACACCGCGCTACCGCCGGACGCGAAGAACGTGGTGCTGAACGACGTCTGGATGCTGCTGGGCAGTTCCTGGGACGAGGTGACCTCGGCGGTCACGAGGTCGAGCAGTCCGAGCAGGAAGGTGACGACGCCGAGCCCGAGGATCACGAACGTGAGAATTCTCGGCAGGCTCGACAGAGCCGATCCAGGCGACTTCGACTGCGGTGCAGCGGAAGCCGGGCCGGTCGAGCCCGGTGCCGAGGTGCCGGGTACCGGAGGGCCGAAGGGATTGGACACCGACGGCTGGTGAAACGGCTGGTTCTGGCCTGGATGACCTTGCGGGTTGGACGACGGCTGATTCGGCGAGGACGACGGGCCGTAGGACGGTCCACCTCCGCCGTAGCCACCAGAGTTGGAGCCCCCTGTTTCAGGGCCGCCGGGCGAGTAGGTCATCGCGTCTCCTCATCTGAGATTGTCCGTACCCCAGGTCGGTCGGGTCCGAGAACTCACGCTACTGCACGGACCCGACCGATCACGGAACCGAAAGGTCAGCGGGCTGCCACCAACTCTTGGTCGTGCGCCTCAGCGGCCTCGAGTTCCCGAACCAGCGGCAGGACCTTCGCCCCGAAGTACTCGATCTCCTCCTGGAAGTGCAGGAATCCGCCGAGAATCAGGTCGACGCCGCGGCGACGGTAGGCGACGATGCGCTCGGCCACCTGTTCCGGGGTGCCGATCAATTGGGTCTTGAAGCCGTCGTTGTACTGAACGAGGTCCTCGAACGTCGAGTCCGCCCACATTCCCTTCTTGTCGCCCGTCGAATTGCCTGCCTGTTGCACCGCTCCCTTGAAACCTTCGACGGCAGGCTTGTCGGCCTTCTCGATGATCTCGCGCAAGGTGTCTCGCGCTTCCTTCTCGCTGTCTCGCGCGATGATGAAGCCGTTGAGCCCGAACTTGACCTCACGCCGGTGATCACGCGCGACGCGTCGGAGGTTGTCGAGTTGCTCGGTGACGCCGTCGAAATCTTTGCCGTTGCTGAAGTACCAGTCCGAGTAACGTCCGGCATTCTCCTGCGCTGCAGACGAATTGCCGCCCTGGAACAGTTCGGGGTTGGGACGATCGGGAGTGTTCAGCGGTTTGGGCTTGAGTGTGAAGTCGTGGATCCGATAGAAGTCGCCTCGGAAGTCCACGTCGTCCTCGGTCCAGATCTTGCGCAGTACCTGCAGGAATTCTGCACTGCGCCGGTACCTCTCGTCGTGTTCGAGCCAGGGCTCACCGAGGTGGGTGAACTCGTCCTTGAACCAACCACTGACGACGTTGACCGCGAATCGGCCGTTCGACAGGTGATCGGCAGTGGCACCGAGCTTGGCGAGGACCGCCGGCTGCCACAGCCCGGGATGCACTGCTGCAATGACTTTGAGTCGTTCGGTGGCCAGCAGCAGCGCGAGCGAGAAGCTGGTCGACTCGTGCTGGAACTCTGCCCCGTAGCTGGCTTCGTAGCGAACCTGACTCAAGGCGTACTCGAATCCGTTGTTCTCGGCCGTCTGCGCGAGCTTCTTGTTGTATTCGTAATCCCAGCTGGTGCGTTGCTCGATGGTGCTGGTGACCAGACCACCCGAGACATTGGGTACCCAGTACGCGAATTTGACTGCGTCGGCGATTTTTTCGGTGCTCATCGTTGTTCTCCTACCAGTGCGTTCTACGAGTACCAGGTCGGCTCGGGCAGTTCGCCCGTGAGAACCCAGCGCCCGACCTCGCGTCGCTTGTATGCGACCGGATCGTGCAGGGTGTGCGTACGCACATTGCGCCAGAAGCGGTCGAAGCCGTACTTACTGGCCGTCGCCCGCGCACCGAGCGCCTCGAACACCGTCGACGTGATCTCGAGCGACACCTCGGTAGCGCGAGCCTTCACTGCAGCGACGCGCACCTCGTGCTCACCGCGCTCCTCGGCGGTGACGTTCCAGGCGTTGTCGTGGATCTTGTTTGCTTCCAACGCAACTGCGTCGGCGAGCGCTTCGACGGCCCACAGCTTGGATGTCAGATCGCCGTAAATGTCGATGATGTACGGCTCGTCGACGGCCTTGTCCACGGTGCTGTGCAGCCACGCCCGGGTCTTGTCCTTGGTGTACGACGCGGCTTCCTCGAGTGCGCCCCTCGCGATTCCGAGGTAGAAGTTGACGAACACCAGCTGGATGGTCGGAACGTTGAGGGTGTTGTAGACGCGCGGCTGAAAAGCTTTGTCCACGAACCCTGCTGCGCTGGCCCAATCGACGCGAACCTTGTCGATGGTGACACTGCCGCTCTCGGTCTGACGCTGGCCGATGTTGTCCCAGTCGTCGTGGAAGGACAGACCCTCGATGTTCGACGGCACGATCGCGAACACGTGATCGGTGCTGCCTTCGAGTGCTCCTTCGAGCACGGTGACGTCGGAGATGCGGCTGCCGGTGGAGAAGGTCTTGGAACCGTCGAAGACGATGGTGTCGCCCTCGTCGGTGACGGCGACGTCGTTGTCCCGAGGGTTGACGGCACCGCCGAAGAACCATTTGTTCTTCGTGGCGTCTGCTTCGACGGCCTCGATCTGTTCGGGGGTGCCGACGAGTCGAGCGGCCCAGAACCACAGCAGGTGGTAGCCGAGCAATTGACCGATCGAGCCGTCGGCCTTCGAGACGGTGCGGATCACCTGATACGCCGTCGGCCAGTCCTGGCCCGCGCCGCCGTGTTCGACGGGGCCGAGCAGAGTGACGAGGCCGGCGTCCTTGAGCAACTGGACCTCGGCGGCGGGGGCCTCTCGCCCCTTGTCGCGAGCGACAGCGTCGACTGCGAGAAGTTGAGCCACCTCACCGGCGCGGGAAATCCATCCGGCAGCAGTGGTGGGGGCGTCGGGCCAGGACTTGGTGAGAGCACGGTTCTCGGTGGTTGTCATGACGATCAGTGAAGTCCGGCAACGAATCGATGACCACACTTCGATTCAGCATGATTTTAAGAATTATGTGCCACGTCCGTTTCTGCCCCTCAAAAATACCCCGTGACAGTTATCCATAATTTGTAACGCATCACTAACGGGGGCGATTATTGTTGTGTACATCACAAACCGGCGAGTCCCTGGGGCTCGCACTCCCCTAGGACGCCCCTCATGCGCAAGTCACTCTTCGCCACCGTCGCCGCCGCCGGTGCCCTCGCTGTTGCCGTCATCTCGCCTGCCGTCTCCAACGCAGCCGACACCGTCCTGACCTTCTCTGTGGTCGGAGGCGCACTCAATATCACCGCGCCGACAAGCCAGCCGCTGACCGTCACGGGGGACGTAGCAAGTGGAGGAATCACACCCGTCGTCGTCTCCGACCAGCGCCGTGGGCTCAATGGTTGGACCGCGTCGGCTTTCAGCACCGACTTCGTGAAGCCCTCACCGGACCCGGCAACGATCCCCTCGACAGCCGTGACCTACTCGGCACCGCTTGTGCCTGCACGCACGGGAATCTCGACGGTGGCCGGCGTACTGCTGCCACAGGCCATCGACACCACAACCGCAGTCGTCTTCGCTACCGCAGTCGTCGGCTCCAATACCGCCACCTGGACCGGCACCGTCGAGGTCGAACTGCCGTCCGATGTCGTTGCCGGTACCTACACGGGCACCGTCACGCATTCGGTGGCTTGATCTGTAGATGTCTGCGAATCGGGGATTGGCAGTCGGAGTTCTGGCTCTACTGACGTTCGCTACAGCGCTCGTCGCCCAGGCTCCGGCTGTCGCTCAACAACCAACCGAACCAGCGCCGGTGGGCAGCGTCGGAATACGACTGCTCGAAGCGCCGGTATCCCTCCAGGACGACCCGCGAGCGATGGCATACATCATCGACAACCTGCCTCCTGGCACCACCATCACCAGGCGCATCGAGGTCAGCAACGGCAGCAACCAAGAACAACCGGTCACGCTGTACCCCGCTGCCGCATCGATCGGAGCCGACGACGGCGGCTTCGAGGTGGGTGACGACCGCGCCGTCAACGAGCTCACGACGTGGATGTCGGTGACGCCGACGGACCTCACGCTGGCTCCGAACTCGGCGGCCGAAGCGGTGGTGACCATCGCGGTACCACCCGACGCCCCCGAGGGTGAGCAGTACGCCGTCGTCTGGGCGCAAACTGCTGGTGCCCCATCAGGAACCGGCATCCAGAACGTCAGCCGCGTCGGTATTCGCACCTACCTCTCGGTCGGTCCAGGAAACGGTCCCGCAGCCGACCTGTCAATCGATGAAGTCACCGCTGCTCGCAGCGACGACGGTGCCCCACAGGTCGTCGCGAACATCACCAACACCGGCGGCCGAGCTCTCGATCCGAGCGGGACGGTCGAACTCTCCGGTGGCCCAGGCGGTATTTCCAGCACACCGGTGAAGGGCTCGGGCGGATCCATCGCGCCTGGGCAATCAGGAAGCATCACGTTCACGCTCGACCCCGCTCTTCCCGCAGGGCCATGGCAGGCCGCGGTCACAGTCACGAGCGGGTTGGTGAACAAGACGTCGAACGTCGAACTCACCTTCCCCGACCAGGGCTCGGTCGCCGCACAAGACTCTTCGTCCGAGTCGGGTACTCCAGTGTGGGTCTGGGCGGTCGTTGCGTTGGGACTCATCGCCGTCGCGGCGGCAGTACTCATTGTGATTCGGCGACGAAAGACCAGCTGACATGCGACGTCTGACATTGGCAGTCGGATTGGCGGTGGTCCTTGCGGCCACCGTCAATCCGGTGGTGTCGGCTCAGCCGATCGTCGAACAGCCCGTTGTGGAAGAATATTGCGCTCTTCCACAAGCGGAAGTGCCGGAGACAACTACTCCAGTCCCGACGAGCACCTCGACAGTGCCGACCCCCCTGTGCCCGGTCTTCGACGATCCGACAGCCACGGCCCCGGTTCCTCCGGTGCAGGTGACGACGACGAACGAGGCGGCACCGCCGGCAACAGTCTCACCGGCACCGACTACGACTACGACTACGACTACGGACGAGATCAGTTCGCCGGCTGCACCGGTCGAGAACGTCACTACCGGCCCAACGATCGACACCACTACGACGGCACCGACCGAAAGCAGTCCAACCACTGCGGTATCGATCGACACCACTACGGCGGTGCCTACGTCCGACTTGCCGACGACGACGGTGCCGACAGTTTCGACGACGCCTACTGCAACGACCACCGACGCACCCGCATCGGTTGCCAGGGCAGCAGCACCAGCGGCCGCGGCGAACCTTCTCAATATCGAGGTGCCGTCGACGATGACCGGGCCGTCATCGATCGTCCCGGGAACGACATGGATCGGGACGATGAGTATGACGGTGCTGGGAGTAGGGCTTGCCGGTTGGACGTCCGAAGTCAGTATGTCGAACTTTCGCGGCACCGCTACCGGTCGAACCCTCACACCGACGTCTGTGACCTACAGTGCACCGTCCTCGGCCTGCACTGCGGGTATCGCCGGCAACTCCGCTGCGGTGAGCGTCGGTTTGACCTCGGTGCCCATTCGCGCCAAAACCGGCGGGGCGCTGTGTCTCACCGGATGGACGTCAACGGTATCTGTGGCCATTCCTCCAGCGGGCGTCATCGCCGACACTTACACCGCCACTCTCACTCATTCGATCTACTGAGCAACGGTCATCCGCGCAGGATTTTCTCCATCTTTTTGCCCTTGGCGAGTTCGTCGATCAGCTTGTCCAGATAACGGATCTTCTGCATCAGGGGGTCTTCGACATTCTCGACGCGTATGCCGCACACAACTCCGGTGATCAGGGTCGCGTTCGCGTTGAGGTCCGCTGCCGCGAAGAACTCGTCGAACGTCGTTTCGGCTTCGAGATGCCGGTCGAGGGCCGACTGATCGAAACCGGTGAGCCACCGGATGATCTCGTCGACCTCAGCTTTCGTCCGACCTTTGCGCTCGGCCTTGTTCACGTAGTGCGGATAGACCGAGCTGAAGGCGGTGGTGAAGATCCTGTGCACGCGCATCAATCTAGACCCCTTCGCGTGAATGTGACATTGCCGCGTCCAGACGCATGTAGTGGTCCATTCACGCGGACCGGGGCGCACGAAAAAGCCCGCCACCGGATTCGGTGGCGGGCTTCTCACGATGTGAAACTTACTTCACGGACAGCGATTCCAGGATTTCGCGCGCGAGGGCAGCGGTCTCGGACGGCGTCTTGCCGACCTTGACGCCTGCGGCCTCGAGTGCGTCCTTCTTCGCCTGCGCCGTTCCCAGCGAGCCGGAGACGATGGCGCCGGCGTGGCCCATGGTCTTGCCCTCGGGAGCGGTGAAGCCTGCGACGTAGCCGACGACCGGCTTGGTCACGTTGGCCTTGATGTAATCGGCTGCGCGCTCTTCTGCGTCGCCACCGATCTCACCGATCATGACGATGATCTTGGTGTCGGGATCCGCCTCGAACGCCTCGATGGCGTCGATGTGGGTGGTTCCGATGACGGGGTCGCCGCCGATGCCGATGGCCGTCGAGAATCCGAAGTCACGGAGCTCGAACATCATCTGGTAGGTCAGCGTGCCGCTCTTGGAGACCAAGCCGATGGGGCCGGTTCCCGAGATGTTCGCGGGCGTGATGCCGACGAGAGCCTCACCGGGGGTGATGATTCCGGGGCAGTTCGGGCCGATGATGCGGGTCTTCTTGCCCTTCTCCACGTTGTAGGCCCACGCGTACGCGGAGTCCTGCACGGGGATGCCCTCGGTGATGACGACGAGCAGCGGGATCTCGGCGTCGATGGCCTCGACGATGGCGTCCTTGGAGAATGCCGGCGGCACGAACGCGATGGACACGTCGGCTCCGGTCTTCTCCATGGCCTCGGAAACCGAAGCGAACACCGGCAATTCGATGTCGTTGCCCTGAGCGTCGACGTGCTTGACCGTGGTTCCGGCCTTACGTGCGTTGACGCCACCGACGACCTGGGTTCCGGCCTTGAGCATCAGGGCGGTGTGCTTGGTGCCTTCGCCGCCGGTGATGCCCTGGACGATGACCTTGTTGTCCTTGTTCAGAAAGATAGACATTGTTTCCTCTACTTCGCTGCCAGCTCGGCGGCCTTGTCGGCGCCCTCGTCCATGGTTCCGGCGAGCGTCACCAGCGGGTGCGCGGCGTCGGCGAGAATCTTGCGGCCCTCTTCGACCTTGTTGCCGTCGAGACGGACGACCAGCGGCTTGTTGGCGTCGTCGCCCAGCTTCTTCAGTGCGCCGACGATGCCGTTGGCGACTGCGTCACACGCGGTGATGCCGCCGAAGACGTTGACGAACACGCTCTTGACCTGCTCGTCACCGAGGATGACGTCGAGGCCTGCGGCCATGACCTCGGCCGAGGCGCCGCCGCCGATGTCGAGGAAGTTGGCGGGCTTGACGCCGCCGTGTGCCTCGCCTGCGTATGCGACGACGTCGAGGGTCGACATGACCAGTCCGGCACCGTTTCCGATGATGCCGACCTGTCCGTCGAGCTTGACGTAGTTGAGGTCGTTCTCCTTGGCCTTGGCCTCGAGGGGATCGGCTGCGTCCTTGTCCTCGAACTCGGCGTGGCCGGCCTGGCGGAAGTCCGCGTTGGCGTCGAGCGTGACCTTGCCGTCGAGGGCGAGGATCTGATCGTCCGGGGTGCGAACCAGCGGGTTGACCTCGACCAGGAGAGCGTCTTCGTTGATGAAGACCTCCCACAGCTTCTGGATGGTCACCGCAGCGGCGTCGAGCACCTCGGCGGGAAGCTTGCCCTTTTCGGCGATTTCACGAGCGAAAGCAAGGTCGACACCCTTGACGGCGTCGACCGGGATACGTGCGAGTGCGTCGGGGTTCTCCTCCGCCGTCACCTCGATTTCGACTCCACCCTCGACCGAACACATCGCGAGGTAGGTGCGGTTGGTGCGATCGAGCAGGAAGGAGATGTAGTACTCCTCGGCGATGTCGGAGGCTTCTGCAACGAGAAGCTTCTTGACGACATGGCCCTTGATGTCGAGTCCGAGAATCGCTTCTGCGTTCTCGGTGGCTGCTGCGACGTCCTTGGAGTACTTGACGCCACCGGCCTTGCCGCGGCCGCCGACCTTGACCTGTGCCTTGACCATTACTGGCTTGCCGATTTCTTCGGCAATCTGTGTTGCTCCGGCGACCGTGTCGGTGACACGACCGGCGGAGGTGGGTACGCCATGCTTGGCGAACAATTCCTTCGCCTGGTATTCGAAGAGATCCATCAGCTCACCGTCTCGTCTACGTTGACGCCCGCTCCAGGGGTGTGAGCGGGTCTGAGCATGGACTTTATCCAGGTGGCCCGACAGCGCATCGGGCGCATGCATGCTATGTGGCCTATCTCACCGCTTCCGGGTCGATGAAACGGCCGTCACCGACCGACTCGTCGGGCCGAAAGTGCCGCGGCGACACCGAGAACGACGATTCCGATCACCGACGGCACGACGCCGGGGCCCATCTCCGGATCGGTGGCACGTGCAGATGTCAGCGGCCACGACGACAGATGAACGATCCCGGCAACGGCTGCTCCGCCGAGCAGAACGCTCCCGCGAGCGGGCCGAGCTCGCGCCGCGACGACCGCAGCAACGACGACTCCGGCGGCGAGCAGCATCTGACCCCAGGTGTCCCAGCCCCACGGGAATTCGGTGACTGTCGCGGCCGTCAGGTCGCTACCGCGATACAAGGGCAGGGCCAACCCGATGGCGAGGAGACCGGAGCCGAGCAGCGCGGTGCCCAGCAGCGGGCCGTCGGTTCCGGCGTCGGCCGAGGTGTCGACGTCGTCGCGTTCGGCCGATCCGGCGAACAGGGCCAGCAGTCCGGTTGCCACCGCCGCGACGACGCCCGCAATGATCGCCAGAGCGCCGACGCCGGTGCTCACCCCATCCACGTCCTCGGCGAGCACCACCGACTGCAGTACCGCAGCCGCAGCCGCCACCGCACCGAGCCAGAACATCGACACGAACGGCCGCGCAGCCGAGGCGAACTCGGAGAACAACAGCGGCACCGAACCCAGAATCATCACGAACCCGGCAACCAGCACCACCCTGGTGGCCAATATCTGCGGCACGGCGATCCCCGAGTCGGTCTCCAGAATCGGCAACAACGATCCGACGACGAACAGCACGCCGGACAGCACGCCTGCACTCCCCGCTGCCGCGTGCCACCTCGTCGTTCCTGGACCGGCGACACCGCGGACACCTCGCGCACCCGTCTCGCGCTGTTGCGCTCGCTCCAGTGCTCGACGGTCACGCGCCGCGGCAACGGGTGCAAGCACCGCGCCACAGATCAGCAGCCCGAGCCCTGCGACCGTTCCCAGGTAGGCACCGAGGCCGGCATCGACCCGGTCACCGGTTCCGAGTCCCGCGAGCAGAGCCACCCCGGCGAAGCCGAGCACGCCGAGGCCGGCTCCGACGGACGCACCCGATGCCACCTGCGGCGAGAGTGCGGCCAGCGCAGCTGCGGCCACCACGAGCGCCGCGACACCGACGACTCCGGAGCCCACCGCAACGAACACCGGCGACTCCACCACGGCCGTCACGATCACCACCGGATCCGACGAGCGGTACAGCGAGGCGAACGCCGCAACGGCCGCCAGCACACCGAACGCGCCGAGCAGCGACGCGAGCAACGGCCCGACACCCCCCGCCGCCGCCCGCCCCACGTGCTCGGAATACACCGACTCGCCGTACCCGTCACCGAGCCCGGCGCGGTGCACCGCAGACCACCCCGCAACACCCGCCAGAACCGACACAGCGTGGCCGGCGAGCAGAAAGTAGGCCCCGGAGGTGGCGTCGAGCATCGCGGCGCTCAGCGGGCGGAAGAGCTCGAGTCGATTGGCATCGATGGGGTCGGACAACAGGGCGACGTCGAGGAGCGTGAATCCGAGTGCCACTGCGCCGTACCCGGCCAGCAGTGCCGCCGCTAGTTCGACGCGTCTACCGGCCACACCCACCGCGGCTCCGATGACGACGACGACGGGGACGGCACCGGCCAGGATCGCGGCCATCGCGGCCCCGTCACCCACCGGCGAACCGTCGGCGCTGCGGACGACGCCGATCAGCTGGGCCGCCACTGCGGCAATCGCAGCGATCAGGGCGAGTACGACGGCGAGCGCGACGCGGGGGGTGGGCGACGGATCGTCCGCTCGACCGAACTCTCCGTCCTGCGGTCGGATCCGTTGTGGTTCCGCTCGCTCGGAGCCGCGGGAGGACGAGTCGTCGAAGGTGGGAGTCGGCACTCGGATCACGGTATCGGCTCGATCGGTGCGAGAACCGTTACTGTCACCGTGTGCCGTCCACGTGTTCGCGTGTCCGATTACGAATGTGGCTCGTCACGACATAACCGCTGGTCGCCTTGTGAGCCATCTCACATATGACGCCGGTTTGGGCTGTTAACTTGCGCGCCCCGCAATCATTTCGTTACCGTCTGCCGAGTCTTTCAGTAACGGCCAGGTCACGAAAACGGAGGTTGTAGGTCTTGCAGCAACACCGTGCGTCCTTCACCTCCAGCCGGTTCTCTCGACCTTCGGCCGAAGACGCGACCACGGTCTACAGCTACGAGCCCGCCGCCGAAGCAGCCGCAGAGCCCGCCTACGAGACCAGCGCTTACGACGCGTACGCATACCCGCCGTACCGATACGTCGAAGCCGACTTCGCAGAGACCCCGCACATCGCAGCCGACGAGTCGCCGACCGTCGTCAACTCGTTCGCCACCACCGCAGACGCCACCCCCGTGGCCCGTCGCGGCGGCGCACACCGCATTCCCCTTCCCCCTACTGCGCTCAAGGGCCGAGCCGCAGTTCTCGCTGTCGCCGCAGGCGCGGTTGTCGCAGCAGGCCAGGCCGTCGTCAACGACGACTCACCCGCCGCAGTCGCCACCTCCGAGTACGCGCTCGCCGCAGGTGAAGCACCCGCCGCCGCAGCAGTCGCGGCCACCACCACTCCGCAGACCACCGAGATCGACGCCGACTCGTCCAGCGCGACGCCGTCGGAAGCACCGCAGATCCTCAGCATCGCTGCACCGGTGGATCTGAGCCAGTTCAACGACCTGCTCGCCAAGGGCCAGCGCTTCAGCGAGGAGCGCGCCGCACGCGAGGCCGCTGCTCGCAGGCCACTGTTCGCACTTCCGGCTCAGGGCACCTACACCTCCAACTTCGGCACCCGCTGGGGCGTTCTCCACGCCGGCGTCGACGTTGCCAATGCCATCGGAACTCCGATCTACGCCGTCGCCGACGGCAAGGTGATCGACTCCGGTCCTGCAGCCGGCTTCGGCATGTGGGTTCGTGTGCAGCACGCAGACGGCACAATCACCGTCTACGGCCACATCGACACCACCCTCGTCGCCGTCGGTCAGGACGTCATGGCGGGCGATCAGATCGCAACGATGGGTAACCGCGGCTTCTCCACCGGCCCGCACCTGCACTTCGAGGTTCACCTTCCGGGCGAGGTCAAGATCGATCCGCTTCCGTGGCTCGCTTCCCGAGGAATCTCCCTCGGACCAGAGATGGACTGAATCCACCGACTTTCCACACGAAGCCGGACCCCGCTTTCGCAGGGTCCGGCTTTCGCGTTCTCGGCCCTCTTACAGCTTGGTCATCGGGACGCCGCCGATGAGCATCATCTTCACGCGGCCTGCCGAACCGAAGTCGATCAACACCATCGCCTTGACGCCGGCTCCGGTCGATTCCAACACCGTACCCAGGCCGTACTTGTCGTGGCTGACTCGATCACCCACGGCGAGAACGAGGTTCGAGTTGCGCCCCTTGGCTGCACCGAAACTCGGAGTCGAACTCTGGCCGCGACTCGAGGACCCGCCGTAGCCGCCCGAGCCGTAACTGTTCGAGCCGTATCCGCCACCACCCGATCCGTAGCTGCCGGATCTTCCGCCGCCGATGGATCGGCCTCCCCCGGTGCCCGGATCCTCGCGTCGCCAGTCGATCAGGTGCTGCGGAACTTCCTGCAGGAAGCGCGATTCCGGGTTGGCGATGGGCTGCCCCCAGGCCGAGCGCATGATCGCGCGCGTGAGGTAGAGCCGCTGCCGCGCACGGGTGATGCCGACGTACGCCAGACGTCGTTCCTCGGACAGTTCGTTCGGGTCGCCGAGCGCCCGCATGTGCGGGAATTGGCCGTCCTCCCAACCCGTCACGAAGACGACCGGGAACTCCAGGCCCTTCGCGGTGTGCAGCGTCATCAGGGTGACGACGCCGGTACCCGAATCCGGGATCTGATCGGTGTCGGCCACCAGCGAGACCCGTTCGAGGAACGCCGCGAGTGACCCCGGCTCGGCCAACCCGTCGACGCCACCGTCCTCGTCGCCGTTCTCGTCGTCCCCGGTTTCGAGAGCTTCCGCCGCCACTGCGGCCTGATTGCGCGCCTCCGAGGTGAATTCCCGTGCGACGCTGACGAGTTCGTTGAGGTTGTCGAGTCGAGCACCGTCCTGCGGATCACTGCTGGCCTCGAGTTCGGCGCGGTAGCCGGTGCGGTCGAGAACGGCTTCGACGACATCGCCGATGTCTGCGATGTCGTTGCCGTCCCCGTCGGTCGCAGTGAGCACTGCACGTAGTTCGTCGAGCAACTCCATGAACTGCGCGATCAACTTCTGCTGCCGCGAGTTGAGCAACGCCACCTTGCCCGCGGCCGCGTCGTGCAGTGCGCGCGAGAAGCTGATGTCGCGCTGCTCGGCGTGGACGGCGACACAGGCCTCGGCACGATCGCCGATACCCCGGCGCGGAGTGTTGAGGATGCGTCGCATGCTGACGGTGTCGTCCTCGTTGGACAACACGCGTAGGTACGCGACGAGGTCTCGCACCTCTTTGCGCTCGTAGAAGCGGACACCGCCGACGACCTTGTACGGCAGACCGAGTCGGATGAAGATCTCTTCGAGCGCACGCGAGGAGTTGTTGGTTCGGTAGAAGACGGCCACCTCGTCGAAGCGCACGTCTCCACCGTCGACGAGTCGGTCGATCTCCGAGGCCACGAACGATGCCTCGTCGTGCTCGTTGTCGGCGACGTAACCGACGATCAACTCGCCCTCGCCGGTGTCGGTCCACAGCTTCTTCTCGCGTCGGCCGATGTTGCGCGAGATCACTGCATTGGCGGCCGAGAGGATGTTCTGCGTCGATCGGTAGTTCTGCTCGAGCAGGATGGTGCGCGCGTCCGGATAGTCGCGCTCGAATTCCTCGATGTTGCGGATGGTCGCGCCGCGGAAGGCGTAGATGGACTGATCCGCGTCGCCCACCACACACAGCTCGCCCGGCGCGACGGTGCCCTCGAGTGCACCGTCGGCGTCGGGGGTACCGACCAATTCGCGGACCAACATGTACTGGGCGTGGTTGGTGTCCTGGTACTCGTCGACCAGAACGTGTCGGAACCGGCGTCGGTAGTACTGCGCCACCTGGGGGAACGCCTGCAGAATGCCCACCGTCTCGCCGATGAGGTCGTCGAAGTCCATCGCATTGGCCGCGCGCAGCCGCTGCTGGTAGACGCCGTAGACCTTGGCCACCAGTCGCGGCAGCTCGGCGGGATCGCCGTCGGCGTCCACCGCCGCCTTGTCGGGGCCGATCAGCTCGTTCTTCAGGTTCGAGATCGCCGTCGAGAGCAGCCGCGCCGAGAACTTCTTGGTGTCGATCTGCAGATCCTTGGAGATCATCGTCAGCAGTCGCCGAGAGTCGTCCGCGTCGTAGATGGAGAAGTTCGAGTTCAGACCGGGCAGCAGCGCAGCCTGCGCGCGCAGAATCCGCACGCAACTCGAGTGGAACGTGGACACCCACATGGCGTTCGCTCGCGGTCCGACGAGTCCGGCGACTCGCTCGCGCATCTCGGCAGCGGCCTTGTTGGTGAACGTGATGGCCAGAACCTGGCCGGGTGACACTCCTCGCTCGGCCAGCAGATACGCGATGCGTCGCGTCAGCACTGCCGTCTTGCCCGACCCGGCTCCGGCCACGATGAGCAGCGGAGATCCGGTATGCACGACGGCCTCGCGCTGCTGAGGATTGAGGCCTTCCAGCAGTGCGTCGGACGAGGTGTTCTGTCGGGACTGAAGGCCCTGGAGGAATGTGTTCATCGTCTGGTCAGGTTACCGGCGCGTACCGACAAACCCACATCGCGTGGTCGTCGGCCGAACCGACGACTTTTCAGGAGGGGGGACCCGTGGCACACTGGATCGGTGATCGAAAAAACCGTACGTCATCGCCTGCATCGGATCGGCCGCTGTTCGGCCGAGCGTGCAGGAGCCTGTCGATAGACGCAACGCCCTGGTTCCGGACGGGAACCGAACCGACCGGCGATGCAGTTCCGAATACGAAAGGCGTAACGGTGACGGACGACGCAACGATCCAAGATGTGACCCGAGGAGAGACGATGGCCATGACGACGAAGATCGACTCAGACATTGCAGTGCCTTCCAGCGAGGCCGAGATCAACGACCTGCGCCAGGAAATCGACCGCCTCGATGCCGAGATCCTGACGGCCATCAAGCGTCGCTCCGAGGTCTCGCAGATCATCGGACGCACCCGCATGGCCTCCGGTGGTCCGCGTCTGGTGCACAGCCGCGAGATGAAGGTTCTCGAGCGTTTCAGCAGCCTCGGTCAGGAAGGCCACACGCTGGCCATGCTCCTGCTCCGCCTCGGTCGCGGTCGCCTCGGACACTGATCGACCTCAGGTTGGGCGCGCAGTATGCACGCCCAACCGTCAGCTCTACTTCAATGCGATGTACTTGGTCTCGAGGTATTCCTCGATTCCCTCGGATCCGCCCTCACGGCCGAATCCGGATTCCTTCACCCCACCGAACGGCGCGGCCGCGTCCGAGATGACTCCGCGGTTGACGCCAACCATGCCACTGTCGATGGCGTCGGCCACCCGTAGCGCGCGGTCCAGGTTCTCGGTGTAGATGTACGACGCCAGGCCGTACTCGGTGTCGTTGGCCGCGTCGATTCCCTCCTGCTCGGTGTCGAAGCCGACGACCGGAGCCACCGGCCCGAACACCTCCTCCTTCAGAATCCGTGCATCGGCAGGCACGTCGGTGAGCACGGTCGCCGGGTAGAAGTAACCGTCCCCGCCCGGTGCCTTCCCACCCAGTGCCACCGTCGCGCCCTTGGCCACCGCGTCGTCGACCAGTTCCTGCACGGTCTCGAGCTGATCGGCATTGATCAGCGGTCCCAGCTTGGTATCGGGGTCGACGCCAGGTCCCAGTTTCATCTCGGACATCTTCGCCACGAGCTTGGTGGTGAACTCCTCGCGCACGCTGTTGTGCACGTGCAATCGGTTCGCGGCGGTGCAGGCCTCGCCGCCGTTGCGCATCTTGGCAAGCATCGCGCCGTCCACCGCGTCGTCGATGTTCGCGTCGTCGAACACCACGAACGGTGCGTTGCCGCCGAGCTCCATCGAGGTGCGCAGCAACCTCGTCGCGGACTTCTCGACGAGCGACTTGCCGACGCCCGTCGAGCCGGTGAAGGTGAGTTTGCGCATCCGCGGATCCTCGATGAGGGGTCCGGTGACGTCACCGGACTTCGACGTCGTCAGCACCGAGAGCACACCTTCGGGCAAGCCGACCTCGTCGAAGATCTGAGCGAGCAGCAGCATCGTCAGCGGGGTCTCGCGAGCGGGCTTGACGACGATGGTGCAGCCGGCGGCCAGAGCCGGCCCGATCTTTCTGGTGCCCATCGCCAACGGGAAGTTCCACGGGGTGATCGCCAGGACGGGCCCGACCGGAGCCTTGGTGACGAGGATTCGTCCGTTGCCCGCCGGGGCCGGGGTGTAGCGGCCGCCGATGCGTACCGCTTCCTCGGCGAACCAGCGGAAGAACTCGGCACCGTACTTCACCTCGGCCTTGGATTCGGCGAGGGCCTTGCCCATCTCCAGGGTCATCAGCAGCGCGATGTCGTCGGCGCGTTCGGTGACCTTCTCGAATGCCGCTCGAAGGATTTCACTGCGTTCGCGGGCAGGTGTTGCCGCCCAGCTCTTCTGCGCCGCAGCGGCGGCGTCGAGCGCCTTCATCGCGTCGGCGGGCGATGCGTCGGCCACCTCGGTCAGGGGCTTGCCGGTGGCCGGATCGTTCACCGCGAACGTCTTGCCTCCCTCGGCGTCGACGGCCTTACCGCCGATCCACAGTTTTGCCGGAATCGAATCGATCAATGCACGTTGGTCCATACCGTCCATGATGCCTCCGCAGCGCCCGAAGCAAACGAGAACGACGCGCGCGTGACTGTGCACGGGATTACTGTTGGTTCGTATGAGCGTCGATATCACCGGCACGGATGCCTGGCAGAAGCTGACCGATCACCACTCCACGATCGCCGATACTCATCTTCGGACACTGTTCGCCGAGGACGCCGACCGAACACGCACGTTCACTCTCGACGCCGCCGATCTGCACATCGACTACAGCAAGCACCGCATCACCCGCGAGACCGTCGAGTTGCTCGTCGAACTCGCCCGTACCGCCGATGTCGAAGGCAAACGCGACGCGATGTTCGCGGGCGAGCACATCAACACCTCCGAGGACCGCGCCGTTCTGCACACCGCGCTGCGTCTACCGGCCGACGCCTCGTTGACCGTCGACGGCCAGAACGTCGTCGCCGATGTGCACGAAGTACTCACTGCGATGGGCGAATTCACCGATCGGGTGCGGTCGGGTGAATGGGTCGGCGCCACCGGCGCGAAGATCTCCACCGTCGTCAACATCGGCATCGGCGGATCCGACCTCGGACCGGTCATGGTCTACAACGCACTCCGGCACTACGCCGACGCCGGGATCTCTGCGAAATTCGTCTCGAACGTCGACCCCGCGGATCTGGTCGGTGCGCTCGACGGACTCGACCCCGCGTCGACGCTGTTCATCATCGCGTCCAAGACGTTCTCCACCCTCGAAACGCTGACCAACGCCACCGCAGCCCGGCGCTGGCTCGTCGACGCGCTCGGTGAAGATGCCGTCGCCAAGCACTTCGTCGCCGTGTCCACCAACGCCGAGAGGGTTGCGGACTTCGGTATCGACACCGACAACATGTTCGGCTTCTGGGATTGGGTCGGCGGACGCTACTCCGTCGATTCGGCAATCGGGTTGTCGGTCATGACCGTTGTGGGCAAGGAAGCGTTCGGCGAATTCCTCGACGGCTTCCACCGCATCGACGAGCACTTCCGCACCACACCGCTGGCCGAGAACGCGCCGGTTCTGCTCGGCCTCGTCGGCCTGTGGTACAGCTCCTTCTTCGGCGCGGAAACCCGTGCAGTGCTGCCGTATTCGAATGATCTCTCCCGTTTCGCGGCATACCTGCAGCAGCTGACCATGGAGTCCAACGGCAAGTCCGTCAAGGCCGACGGCTCCCCCGTCACCACGCCGACCGGTGAGATCTTCTGGGGCGAGCCTGGCACCAACGGGCAGCACGCCTTCTACCAATTGCTGCACCAGGGAACACGTTTGGTACCTGCGGACTTCATCGGATTCGCCGAACCGACCGACGACCTACCGACCCGCGACGGCACCGGCTCGATGCACGATCTGCTGATGAGCAACTTCTTCGCGCAGACCAAGGTGCTCGCCTTCGGCAAGACCGCCGAGGAGATCGCCGCCGAGGACACTCCGGCAGATGTGGTGCCGCACAAGGTGATGCCCGGCAACCGCCCGTCCACCTCGATCCTCGCCCCCAAGCTCACGCCGTCGGTGGTCGGACAATTGATCGCCCTGTACGAGCACCAGGTCTTCGTCGAAGGCGTCATCTGGGGAGTCGACTCGTACGACCAGTGGGGCGTCGAACTCGGCAAGACCCAAGCACTCGAACTGACTCCGGTGCTCACCGATTCCGAAGCCCCTGCCGCACAGTCGGATTCATCCACCGACGCACTGGTGCGCTGGTACCGGGCGCAGCGGGGTCGTTCGGCCTGAGGTCGGTCGGTGGATCTACGGCCCTCTTAGGAATCTACGCACCCTGCAGGAGGTGCGGATTCCTGGACGGGCCGTAGATTGCGCTCAGCGGATCCGAACAGGTCAGCCGTGCGTCCAATTGAGCATGGACTTCGACCAACGTGGGCTCTTCACCCGTGCCGATGCGCTCGCGTCGGGCTTCACCGATGACGACCTTCGACGGGCACGCGCACACACGTCCATCGTTGCAATTCGCAGAGGCTGGTTCGTTCGAGGGGATGTTCTCGCAACACTGGACTCTGCGCAGCAGCACGCACTCCTGGCTCAGGCGACCTATGCCGATTCCGGCGACGACGTCGTCCTCAGCCATGTGTCCGCAGCGGTGGTTCTCGGACTCGACGTGTGGAACTTACCGCTGGACACGGTGACGATGACCACACCTCGCGGCCACTCTGGCAAGCGCAGTCGACGCCGGTTCCTTCACGGCACCGATCTACTGGACGACGAGTGGCTTCATCTCGACGGTATGCGTGTCACACGCCCAGCGCGCACAGTCGTCGACGTCGCCAGGACTCATCCACTCGAGGTTGCGGTGTGTCTCGGTGATCGGGCATTGCGCCACGGCCTCACCACAATCGGCGAACTCGAAAGATCGTGCGATGCAGCGCAACACCGAAGCGGTGCCGGACGCGCTCGACGTGCAATCGGCGCGATGAGTGCACGGAGCGACAGTGTCGGCGAAAGTCGATCGCGACTGATCCTGCAGACAGTGTCGACTCCGCTGTCCAATCAGACGATCTTCGACGAAGACGGTCGACGCATCGCCCGCACCGACTTCCTGTTTCCCGACCTTGCCGAGGTGATCGCCGAGTTCGACGGCGAAAACAAGTACGGTCCGCAGCCACGGCAAGCAATCCTCGCAGAGAAGAATCGCCACAACCGGCTCGCCGAGCAGGGCAGGACCGTCTTCAGATTCGACTGGCGGGACTTGTCGACTCCGCATGTCGTCATCGACAGGCTTCATGCTGCCTATAGGCGTGCGTTGCTCCTCGGCCCGCCGAGTGGACGGTACGCCGAGCTACCCCTCCCCACATCTACGGCGCTCGTAGGAATATGCGCACCCTACAGGCGGTGCGAATTCCCACGAGGGGCGTAGATCCCCCGCTACACCCGCGCCAGCACCGCCGCCGTATCGACTCCCGTCGGCAGGGTGCCGAAGGCGATGCCCCAGTCTCGGTCGAGTCGACTGGCGCAGAAGGCATCGGCAACAGCTGCGTCCCCGTGCATCACCAACTGCGCGCCCTGGAAGGTCAGCGCCATCAGTTCGACGACTCGCCTGGCCCGGTATTCCATGTCGGAGGTGTCGGAGAGTTCCTTGCCGACGCGGGCGATGGCGTCGTCGAGGCGAGAATCCACGCCCGACGCCTGGCCGATCTCACCGAAGAAGGCCTCGACACTGTCGGGCTGACGGGCCAGTGCGCGCAGGGAATCGAGTGCGGCGACGTTGCCGGAGCCTTCCCAGATGGACATCAACGGCGACTCGCGGAACAACCGAGGCATTCCGGATTCCTCGACATAGCCGTTGCCACCGAAACATTCGAGTGCTTCGGCGGCGTGGGCCGGCGCTCGTTTGCATACCCAGTACTTGGTGACGGCCAACGCGATTCGGCGCAGCGCGCTCTCCTGCTCGTCGCCGCGGGCCGAGCCGTCGGTGGCCTGCGCCAGGCGGATCATGGCGGCGGTGGCGGCCTCGGATTCGATGGTCAAGTCTGCCAGCACGTTTCGCATCAGAGGCTGGTCCACGAGTGCAGCGCCGAACGCAGCTCGATGACGCGCATGATGGACCGCGCGCACTGTGGCGTTGCGAATTCCGGCCGCGGACCCTATGACGCAGTCCAGTCTCGTCATGTTGACCATCTCGATGATGGTGCGCACGCCGCGGCCCTCTTCACCGACGAGCCAGCCGGTGGCCCCGTGATATTCGAGCTCACCGGATGCATTCGACTTGTTGCCGAGCTTGTCCTTCAAGCGCTGCAGCATCATTCGGTTGCGGGTACCGTCGGGCAGCACGCGCGGCAGCATGAAACACGAGAGCCCGCCGGGGGCCTGCGCCAAGGTGAGGAACATGTCCGACATCGGCGCAGACGTGAACCACTTGTGGCCGACGATCGAATACGTACCGTCCGACGACGGAGTGGCCGTGGTGGTGTTGGCGCGGACGTCGGAGCCGCCCTGCTTCTCGGTCATGGACATGCCTGCGATCAGTCCGCGTTTGCTCGACGGGGTCCGCAGGCCGAAATCGTATTCCCTCGACGCCAGTAGTGGCTCGTACTGTGCAGCCAGAGATGGATTGTGCCGCAACGCCGGAACGACGGCGTAGGTCATCGAAACGGGGCACATGTGTCCGGCCTCGGCCTGCCCCCAGACGTAGAACTTCGCAGCGCGGGCGACGTGTGCACCGACGCGGTCGTCGGTCCAGGGGCTGGCGTGCAGTCCGTGCTCGATAGCAACGGTCATCAGATCGTGCCAATGCGGGTGGAATTCGACCTCGTCGATGCGATGACCGTACCGATCGTGCGTCTTCAACACCGGTGGGTTCTCGTTGGCGAGCCGTCCCCACTCCTGAGCCTCGACTCCGCCGGCGAGGGCTCCCAACTGCCGAACCTCGTCGAGCGCCCAGCCGCCACCGGCCCGCGCAAGGCCGTCGAGCAACGACGGGTCCGCGGAGGTGTCGTAGGGCGTCAGGTCGATTGCCTGGTTGAATACCTCATGCGTGTCCATCTCGAACTCCTAACGCGCGCAACGACAATGCAACCAGACCCGGGACCGGATCCTTGGATTCATGGGAAGACAACGGACCGACCAGAACTTCGCCGACGGCCCCGACCAGACCTGCTGCCGAGATCGCTGCGTCCTGCTCGGGGATCTCCCCGGCTGCGATGCCTGCCGCGATCGCGTCGGCGAATGCCTCGGTGAATTTTCGCCGGAAGACCAACCGCTCGGCGTCGACGGCCGGATCCACCGGCTCGGCGAGCAGCGCGTAGGCCATCGTTCGGTTCTTCAGGGCTCGTCCGGCGAAGGTCTCCACCACTGCCGTCACCCGCTCGGCAGTGCTTCCATGCCCGGCGACGGCCACTACTGCCGCGACCTCGCGGCCGCAGACCTCGCGGAAGATGGCGACCACCAGGTCCGCCTTGCCCTCGAAGTGGGTGTAGACGCTGCCTGCGGATACTCCCGCGGCCGCGGCGACCGACGCGATCGAAAGCCCTGCGTAACCGTGCGTCGAAAGCACCTCGATGGCGGCAGCGAACAGCTTCTCACGGCCGGCGTCGAGCCTGGCCTGCACCGCGGGGGTTCGGCGATAGGGCATGCCAAGGATTGAAGCACTGATTCATTGCTTCACGCAAGAGAACTCGAGTAGGGTTCACAGACATGCCGGTACGGATCGAACGATCAGGCCCCGTCACCACCATCGTCCTGTCGCGTCCGGAGGCCCGCAATGCCGTCGACGGCCCCACCGCTCAGGAGTTGATCCAGGCGTTCGAGGAGTTCGACGCCGACGAATCCGCCTCGGTGGCAGTCCTGTGGGGCGAGGGCGGCACGTTCTGCTCGGGAGCCGACCTCAAGGCACTGGGCACACCGCGCTCGAATCACGCGACCGAACACGGGGACGGACCGATGGGCCCGACGCGAATGCGGTTGTCCAAGCCGGTCATCGCGGCCGTGTCGGGATACGCCGTCGCGGGCGGACTGGAACTCGCACTGTGGTGCGACCTCCGCATCGCCGAGGACGACGCCACGTTCGGCGTCTTCTGCAGGCGCTGGGGAGTTCCGTTGATCGACGGCGGCACAGTGCGATTGCCGCGCATCGTCGGTACGGGCCGGGCGATGGACATGATCCTCACCGGTCGCGCCGTCGATGCCGAAGAGGCGTTGAACATGGGACTGATCACCAGAGTGGTTCCGGTGGGCCGAGCCCGGTCGGAAGCAGAGGCATTGGCCGCCGAACTCGCGCTGCTACCGCAGACCTGCATGCGTGAGGATCGGTTGTCCCTGCTGGAACAGGACGGCCTCGACGAAGAGTCCGCCCTGAAGAACGAATTCCGACACGGTGCCATCTCGATCAACGCCGATGCGCTCAGTGGCGCGAGCCGGTTCGCATCGGGGGCGGGACGACACGGCACCGCGAGCCCGTGAAATCCACGCGTCTGTCGGTGATCGACGAGATATTTCTCCGGACCCACCGCGGCTATGGAATTCCGATTGCGCTGCAAGGCATCTGGCGCACCACCGAGACGGTGAGCGCAGAAGAACTACACCGGGTCCACGACCAGCTGGCCATCGGACAGCTCGGCCGTCGAGTCGGCAAGCCCCGCACACCCGGGGCCCGACTTCGATGGGACATCTCGTCCGAATCGCTCCCACTCGACTACGGCACCGACGCGGTCGACGACATCATCGGATGGGCCGACGCGCAGGCAGACGTTCGACTCGACCCGCAGTACGGGCCCGGCTGGCGGTTGACGGCCGCGCCCATTGCACACGGCGGCACTGTCCTGTCTCTGGTGTGTTCGCACGCACTGGCCGATGCCCGTGAGCTCATCGACGCTGCGGCCCGCGCATTCGCCGGATCGACACCCGTACCGGCGCTGCACCCGGGATCGGATGTGAGGGACGCGCTCTCGATGATCTTCACCGTTCTCCTACGATCCATCGCAGCGACGGCGAGGTTGTGGGTCAGTAAGAAGGCCCGAGCCGAACTGCGAGCATTCACCACCGCCGACAGCGGCGGCGTCACCCCGCACCGGGCGCGGCAGATGTACGCGGTGATCGTCGATATCGATGCCGCAGAGTGGGATTCGGCGGCAGAAAGTGTCGGCGGATCGGCCAATTCGTTGTTCGTTTCGGTCGTCGCCGCCACGATGAGAGAACTCGGGTCACCCGCGGTGACCGTCGACATTCCTTTTCGCACCGGGTCCGGTGACGCCAATGCGATCGGCATGGCCACCGTCGCCGTCCGCGGCGACGACCCGCCCGCGGCCATCCGAGCAGCGTGCAAGGAGGCGTTCGGCAAGCCGGTGGGAGCACCCGCAGGCTATCCACCCGAGATCGTCCAGCTGCTCCCCCATCGCGTCGCCGCCAAGCTGACGTCGACCCCGGGGCGCGGAGAAGTGTTGTGCTCCAACATCGGCGACATTCCCGACGGCATCACCGCACTCGGCACCCACCGATCGTGCGGACTCGCAACCCGCGCGATCCATCCGAATCCGTCGGGCGCGCTGTCGACGATCAGAATGTCGACCTATCTCTCCCGCCTGGACGGCAGCTACACACTCTCGCTCGTGTGCACCGACGACGCGTTGGCCGGATCGACCGCCGAGCTCACCGCGGCCGTGCAGCGAGCCCTGGCAACGCGGAACCTGGCCGCCAAACCCTGGTAGGTCTACCGTTGTCGCCATGAACGAGCACGATATCCACACCAAGATCCAGCAGCTCATCGCCACCGAGCACAAGCTTCGCACCGAGGCCCAGTCGGGCGACATCGACCCGGACACCGAGAAGGCCCAACTGGCGTCCCTCGAGCACGCCCTCGATCAGTGCTGGGACCTGCTCCGCCAGCGTCGGGCGCGCATCGATGCGGGCAAGAACCCCGACACCGCAACGGCCAACAGCGTCGACCGGGTCGAGGGGTACCTGCAGTAGCCCCTGCCCGACTCCTAGACCATCCGATCCGTCAACGCATTCGGCAGGAACCGCAGCGCCGCGTCGATGCCACGCCACTTGAGTCCGGGTAGCGCGGCGCGGCGGGTCTCGCTCTCGATCGCGTCGACCATCGCGGTGACACCCTGGTCGAGAGTGGCTGTGAGAGCGGCACTGTCGCCCGCTTTGGCGGACATGTCGGTGGCGATGAAGCCGGGTAGCAAGGTGGTGACGGCGATGTCGGTTCTCGACAGTTCCGTGGACAGCGATTCACCCAGAGAGGCCACTGCGGCCTTGCTGGCCGAGTAGGCCGCTTTGGCTCCCGGCAGTCCCCGGTCGGCGCTGATGGACGAGACGAACACCAGGTGCCCGCGCTTCTGCTCTCTGAAGATCGACAGTGCGGCTTCCGCCTGCGACAGGGCCCCGACGAAGTTGGTGCGTGCGGTCTGCAGATTGGCCTCGGCCCGGCCGGTGCCGATCTTCGCGCCCTTGCCGAGCCCGGCATTGACGATCACTCGATCGAGGCCGCCCAATTCGTCTCGCAATCTTCCGAACACCTCACCGACCGCGTCGTGATCGGTGACGTCGAGGGCTCGAACCACCACGGTGATGTTCGGGTTGTGATGCATCAACTCGGCGCGAAGATCGTCCAACCGCTCGACGCGCCGGGCGCAGAGCGCAAGGTCCCGGCCCATGCCTGCGAACCGTCGCGCCATTTCCTCACCGAGCCCCGAGCTCGCTCCGGTGATCAGAATCTTGTTCCGAGTGGTCGCCATAAGCGGCGAGCCTATGTCACTGTGGAGCAATGGCCTCAGAAAGCTCGGAATTCGATGTCATCGTCATCGGCGGTGGACCGGTCGGCGAAAATGCCGCGCAGTACGCGATACAGGGCAGCGATCGCACCGCGGTGATCGTCGAACACGAACTGCTCGGCGGTGAATGTTCGTACTGGGCCTGCATGCCGAGCAAGGCACTGCTGCGTCCGAGCGAGGTTCTCGACACCGCGCGAAACATGCCGGGAGTCAAAGAGTTGGTCGGCGATCAACCCCTCGACGCCGACGCCGTCCTGGCCCGACGCGAATCCTTCACCCACAGCCTCGACGACTCCTCACAGGTGACGTGGGCCGAGTCGGCCGGCATCTCGGTGGTCCGTGGCCACGGGCGACTCACCGGGGCCAGGACCGTCGAGGTCGACGGCCGCACACTCACCGCCCGCCACGCTGTTGTCCTCGCCACCGGAACCACCGCATCCGTGCCGAACACCCCCGGCCTGCGCGACGCCCGGCCGTGGATCTCCCGCGATGCCACCAACATTCACGAGACCCCGGGGCACATCGCCATCATCGGCGGCGGCGTTGTCGCGACGGAGGCGGCCACCTGGTTGCTCTCGCTCGGAGCGAAGGTCACGATGATCGTGCGCGGATCGTCGCTGCTGGCCGGTTCCGAACCGTTCGCCGGTGAACTGGTCGCCGAGGCGCTGAGGAAGCGCGGCGGGGCGATCATGCTCGACGCCTCCCTCGAGTCGGTGTCACGAGAGAACCCTGCCGACACCGGCATCGGCCGAATCCACGGCGGCCCGGTCGGTCTCGTGGTCGACGGTACCGAGATCGTCGCCGATGAGATTCTGGTTGCGGCAGGCCGCACCCCGGCGAGTGCGGACCTCGGATTGTCGAGCCTCGGACTCGACGAGGGCCACTACATCGACGTCGACGATCATCTGAACGTTGCCGGTCACGACTGGCTCTACGCGGTGGGCGACGTCAACGGCCGCGCGCCACTGACGCACATGGGCAAGTACCAGGGCCGGGTGGCCGGCGACGTCATCGCCGCCAGAGCCGAGGGAAAGCCGCTGGACAGCAAGCGGTTCCGCGCATCAGCGGATCACGGTCAGATCCCCCAGGTGGTGTTCACTCCGGTCGAGGTGGCGTCCGTCGGACTGACCGAGGCAAAGGCCCGAAAGGAAGGCATCGACGTCGAGATCGTGGCGCAGGACATCGCCGTCGCGGGTTCGTCTCTGCAGCAGGACGACTACTCGGGCCGTGCACAGCTGGTGATCGACCGCGCCACCGACACGATAGTGGGCGCGACGTTCGTCGGCCCGGGCGTCGCCGAGCTCGTTCATGCCGCCACTGTCGCAGTGGTCGGCAAGGTCTCGCTCGACGACCTGTGGCATGCGGTGCCGTCGTATCCGACGGTCAGCGAGATCTGGCTCCGACTCCTCGAGGCGCGTCGAACAACCGATCACTGACGCATGTAGGCCGCGGCGATGCCCTCGTAGGTTGTCGGGTCGGCACGTTTGATGCGCAGCGCCACCAGTACCCCCAGGATCGCGGCGAGGATCAGCACCACAGGGATTGCGTTGACGACCGCAGAATCGGAACCGGTCAGGATGCTGTAATGCGTTCCGGCGAGCACCAATCCGGTCATGAAACCGGCGAAGCCGATGCCGGGGGCAATCCCGGTGCGCCACAGTGAGCGATCCGGATGGCCGATGAAGAACACCACCACCGACAGCGCTGCCGCAGCCTGCAGGGCGATCACCCCCAGAGTTCCGAGGCCGATGGCGCCGGCAGCGTAGATCAGGTACGGGTCGGCACCGGTCACCGCGAACACCGCCAGCGCCACCGCAGCCACGATCGAGGCGGTGATACTGCCGATGTGGGGGCTCGAATGCTTCGGATGAATTCGGCCCAGCCGCACCGGAAGTACGCGCTCACGCCCGAGGGCGAACAGATAGCGACTGGCCGCGTTGTGCACGGCGAGATACGACGCCAGCACACTGGTACACAGCAGCACCGCGGTACCGTCGTACAGCACTGTTCCTCCGTACTGCTGCGCCAGCGTGAACAGAAGATTGCCCAGTTCGGTCTGGGCCAGTACCGGTGCGTCCACTCCACCCGCGGCCCCGACGATGATCCAACTCGTCAGCACGTAGAAGACCGCGATGAGCGTGACCGCGATGAAGGTCGCGCGCGGGATGCTGCGTCTGGGGTCCTTGGTTTCCTCACCGTACAGAGCTGCGGACTCGAAACCGATGAAGCTCGAAAAGGCGAACATCATCGCTATCCCCAGCGACCCGGAGAACACCTGCGTCGGAGTGAACGACTCCAGTGGCAGTGCCGCGGTCCCCTTGTCACTCACCACCAGGACGTTGAACACCGTCAGAAACGCAAATTCGAGCACCATCAGAGTTCCGAGAACCTTGGCCGAGAGGTCGGCGTTTCGGAAACCCAGGAATGCGACAATCACGACAGCGGCTGCCGTGAAGATGTACCACGGAATATCGATACCCGAGTCGGCGAATACCAAATGCGTGAAATATCCGAATGCGCCGGAAAGTCCGCACGCCAGCGACGTATACGCGACAACTGCGACATATGCGGCAGCGACACCGGGCGGCTTACCCAACGCCAGACCGATGTAGGTGTAGAACGCACCGGTGCTGTACACCTGCTGGCTGATCGCCGCGAAACCCACCGAGAAGCACAGCAGCACAACAGCACTGATCGCGTACGCCGCGGGCAGACCGGCACCGTTGCCGCGGATCAGGGCCAGCGGTACATTGCCGATCATCGCCGCCATCGGTGCCGCGGCGGCCACCACAAGAAATACCACTCGTCCGGTGGTCAGAGTACGTCGCTCGGACATCGTTCGGACGCTACTCGCAGAGGGAGCAGAATGCTGACATGGAATACGAACGCGGTTTCGAGAGACTGGTCAACTTCAGTGACGCTGTGGTCGCGATCGCTGCAACGCTGCTCATTCTTCCGTTGGTCGAACTGGCAGAACCGGACGACAGTGCACAATTCGTCGATATTCTGCGTGACCACGGGGTCGAGCTGTTCGCATTCGTCCTCAGCTTTCTGGTCATCTTCTCGCAGTGGCTGAGCCATCATCGGGTCTTCCGGAACCTGGTCGGGTACACCCGGGGCCTGATGTGGGTGAACTTCGTCTGGTTGTTGTCCATAGTGTTTCTGCCGTTCCCCACCAAGCTGATCGCCGAGAAGAGCGGTTACGACGCGAGCGCCTCTCCGCTCTACGTCGCGACCATAGCGGTGTCCGTCATTGCGATGTTCGTGGCCGACGTGATCGTGTCTCGGCACCCGAACATCGTCGCGCGCGACACCCCGACGTCCGGGAGCACGCGCAACGGAGCCATCACGTCGGTACTGATGATGGTCGCTCTCGGGCTGTCGTTCACCCCACTCGGCCTGTGGTCGTTGCTGATTCTGTTGCTCACTGCGCCCATCAACCGTCTCGAGGAGCGAGTGGCCAAGTAGATTGGTCGTGTGAGCACCGAGAGCGCGTCGAAGCAGCAACCGCTTCTCGTGCTGGGCAAGATCACCGAGATTCTCGACGCCTTCTCGTTCGACCGCCCGTCCATGACCCTCGGTGAGATCCAACAGACCACGGGCCTGCCGACCTCGACGGTGCAGCGCCTCGTCACCAACCTTGTGCAGCAGGGATTTCTGGACCGGCGCGGCGATCGCATTCGCATCGGGGTCCGCATGGCCTATTGGGCCGCGACGGCGACCAAGGACCTCGACGTGCTGTCGGTTGTCAACCCTGTTCTCAAGGACATGCGAGACCTGACGACCGAGACCGCGTGCTTCTTCAGGCCCGAACAGAACTACCGCGTGTGCGTCGCCATCGCCGAGACGCGGCATGCCTTGCGCCGAGACATGTA
Source organism: Rhodococcus sp. 15-2388-1-1a (assembly GCF_002259145.1). NCBI lineage: Bacteria > Bacillati > Actinomycetota > Actinomycetes > Mycobacteriales > Nocardiaceae > Rhodococcus > Rhodococcus sp. 15-2388-1-1a. The sequence goes on from NZ_NPFP01000002.1 coordinate 120,857, forward strand.
CGTCGGCAAGGTCATCCCACTCAGCGCAGGATCGGCCAGCCGCGTCCTGCTGGCCTGGGATGACGAGCTCGCCGAGCGTGTCCTCTCTCGCGAACTCGAATCGATGACCGAGCAGACGGTGACCGAAGCCGAGACGATGCGGACCCTGTTGGCGCAGACCAGGTCCGACGGCTACGCGATCACCACCGGCGAGCGCGAGACCGGCGCGTCGGGACTGTCAGCGCCGGTGTTCGATTCGGCCGCGGACATCGTCGGTGCCGTCACCATCAGTGGACCGACACTGCGGATGCCGCAGTCGCAGTGCGAGGACTGGGTGGATCTGTTGATCTCCCATGCCGAGCGGATCACGAGGACCCTCGGCGGCCGCTACCCCGCGTGAGACCAGGCGTCGGGATTGACCGGATGCGGTGGCATCGAACCACCGACCATCGCGGCGGCATTGGTTGCGCACAGCCGCGCCATCTCCGACCGTACCGATACCGTCGCACTCCCCACGTGCGGGAGCAACACCGTGTTGGGCAGATCCGCCAGACCGGGTTCGAGGGCCGGCTCGCGTTCGTAGACGTCCAATCCTGCTGCAGCAACGGTGCCCTCGCGCAGCGCGGTCACCAGAGCGGCCTCGTCGATCACCGGTCCGCGCGCGGTGTTGATCACGATCGCCGACGGCTTCATCGCTCCGAGTACGGCTGCGTCGACCAGATGGTGAGTGGAATCCGACAACGGAACATGCAGGGACAGGAAGTCGCTGGTCGTGACGATCTCGTCCCACGACGCATGCTCGACGCGACCCGCGAACTCACCGAGCTCGTTCTCGGAGACCTCTCGGTCGCCGGGCGGACGGGGGCAGAACTTGACCGTCATGCCGAAGCCCAGTGCGCGGCGCGCGGTGGCGCGGGCAATGCGGCCGAAGCCGGCCAGCCCCAGCACCCGGCCCGAGACATCGCTGCCGAGAAGCAGTTCCGGCTCCCAGCCGGTGAACGAGCCGGAGCGGACGAATGCATCGGCCTCGACGGCGCGGCGGGCCGTGGACAGGATGAGCAGCATCGCGATGTCCGCGGTCGAATCCGTCAGCACCCCAGGGGTGTTGGCAACCGTGATGCCGTTCGCGGTTGCGGCTGCGATGTCGATGTTGTCGAATCCGACGGCGTAGTTGGAGATCCCGGTGATCGACGCCGAGGCCAGTAACTCCGCGTCGAACCGATCTCGCAGCTGAGAGACGACCACGGAGTAGTCCCCCGAGGCGCAGGCGTCGAGCAACTGCTCGTGATCGACCTCCCGCAGGTCCACGTCCCCGGCGGCGCGCAGGATGTCCATGCCCGGTGCCGGGATCTCGGTAGTGACGAGGATGCGGCTCATAGGACCCACTCGAAGGCGCGCGCTTCGGACCTGGCACCCTGAACGGTTTTCGATCGCATGGGCTCGCCCAGTTCGGTGAGCAACTCCTCCGACAGAGTCACCATGGCGGCCAGGGTTTTCGGCTCGAACCAGTCCGGACGCGTCGCGAACAGAATGTCCTCCGACGAGGTGTTGCCGCTGGCCCCGGGGGCGAACGGGCACCCACCCAGTCCGCCGAGCGAACCGTCGACCATCGTTGCTCCGGCCGAGATCGCGGCGAGAGTGTTCGCAACGCCGAGACCCCAGGTGTCGTGACCGTGGAACACCACTCTGCGGTCGGGAGTTTCGGCGCGGACCCGTGAGATCAGCGATTGCACCTGCACCGGAACCGCCTGACCCAGGGTGTCGCAGATGACGATATCCGTTGCGCCGGTTGCACGTTCGTCGTTGGCTATCTCGATGACACGGTCCGGCGGCACCTGGCCCTCGAACGGGCAGGTGAAGGACGTCGCGATACACAGCTCGATCTCACCGCCCACCGATCGTGCGATGTCGACGGCGTCGGGCATCGCTGCCAGGGACACCTCGGTGGTCCTACCGATGTTGGCCTGGTTGTGCGAGTCCGAAGCCGAGAAGCAGTACTGGAAGTTGCGAGCCCCCGCGGCGGCTGCCTTCTCGACGTGGCGTGGAGTGGCGACCCACACCCAGCATCGCGCGAGTTCGTCGGCGGTGAGCTCGCCGATCACCTCGAGGGTGTTGGCCATCGGTGGCACCTTGTCGCCCCGCGCCATCGATCCGATTTCGAGCGACGGCACGCCGAGTTCGATGAGGGCCCTGATGATCTCGAGCTTGCGTTCGGTGGCGAGCATCTTGCCGGTGAGCTGCAGACCGTCGCGCATCGTGACGTCGCGCAGCTCCGCAGCGGGGGTGAATCGGTACATCTACAGGCCCATCTCTTCGTCGGTGCGGCCGAGCAGAGTCGACAGTACTTCTCGAGTGTGTTCACCCAGATCCGGTCCGACCGAACGAATCGGCAGAGACGCGTCACCGATCACCGGGACGACGCCGACGAATCCGACGTCGGCGGGCTTTTCGCCTCCGGTGTCGACCGGAAAGTGCTGAATCATGTTGCGGGCGGCGTACTGCTCGTCGGCGACGATATCGGCCGCGGTGTAGATCGGACCCGACGGCACTCCGGCGGCGTCGAGAATCTTCAGAGCCTGCTCGCGCGAATGCAATCCGGTCCAGGCCGAGATGGCTGCGTCCAACTCGTCGCGTCGACGCCACCGGCCGGCGTTGGACGCCAGGTCCGGATCGGCTCCCAGATCGGGACGATCGATGGTCTCCATGTATCGCTGGAAGATGGCGTCACCGTTGCCTGCGATGATGATCGAGTGACCGTCGTTGCACGGGTACGCATTCGACGGGGCGATGCCCTCCATCCGGCCGCCCGTTCGCTCGCGTTCGACGCCGTACGCCAGATAATCCGGGATCAGCGATTCCATCATCGACAGAATGGATTCGTTCAGCGCCACATCGATGGAACGCTGTGCCAGCGACAGCGGGGACTGCTCGTCCGGTGCCTGCGACGCGCGCTGGGTCTGCCGTTGAAACAGGGCCATGACGCATCCGAACGCCGCGTACAGGCCGGCGATCGAGTCACCGATCGAGACCCCCACTCGAACCGGTGGCCGGTCCGGGTCACCCACGAGATTGCGGAAGCCGCCGTATGCCTCTGCGACAGCCGCGAATCCGGGTCGCTGCGACATGGGACCGGTCTGCCCGAAGGCCGAGATGCGCGTGATGATCAACTCGGGGTTGGCCGCAGAGAGCACCTCCGGCGAGATACCCCACTTCTCCAGAGTGCCGGGGCGAAAGTTCTCGAGCACGATGTCGCACTTCGCCGCGAGATCGACGACGTCCTTGCGCCCCTGTTCGGTACGCAGGTCGAGCACGATCGACTTCTTGTTCCGGTTGATCGTGCGGTAGAGCATCGACGTCGTGCCGGAGTACAGCCGCCAGTTGCGTAGTTCGTCGCCGGTTCCTGGCCGCTCGACCTTGATGACCTCGGCACCGAAGTCGGCGAGCATGCGCGCCGCAGTAGGGGCGGCTATGTAGTTGCCGAGTTCGAGGACTCGAACTCCGCTGAGCGGCAATGCCATCGTGTTCCTTTCGATACTCACAGGAGACGAGCTCACAGGATCCAGCTCATCGGCACGATCAACGCGATGGCGATGACCGATGCCACCGAGACGCCCACCGAGCATGTCTTGAGTGTGCCCCTGGTCGACTGGCCCATCAAGGACTGCAGCAGCCAGAAGGTGTTACTGGTGACGTGGACGGCGAACAGCGATCCGGCACCCGCAGCGAGCGCGATGAACACCGGGTCGAGCCCGATCAGCGGAGCGACCGGGGCGAGGATGCCGGCCGAGGTGATGGCGGAGATCGTCACCGATCCGACGGCGATGTGCAACGCCGCAGCGATGACCCACACCATCAACAGAGGAGCAGCGGTGCTGGCCGTGAAGTACTGGCCGAGAATGTCGCCGAGCCCTGCCTCGTTGATGACGGCCGCCAGCGAACCACCGACGCCGGTGAGGATGAGGATCTGACCACTCTCGGCGAAACCACGAGCCAACGCCTTCTCCACCCGCGCCTGACCGACGTGGTAGCGGCCGATGAGGCACGTCCCCACCAGTCCGATGAGGAGCGCGATGACCGGGCTGGCGATGAATTCGACTACCGGAACGGAGATTTCGGCGACTTCGAGAACGGCACCGATGGCAATGAGGACGAGCGCGAGCAGCAGCGGCGAGAGCAACACCAGCAGCGACGTCTGCTTCTCGGTGCGGACCTTCTGGGCCACGCCACCTCCGGATTCGAGGGGCTCGTCCCCGGAATCGACCGCCTCGGGAACCACAGGCTCTGGGACCACGACGATCTGCTGCTCGTCCTTCTCCTCGTTCCACCAACCGTGCCGGAAGACGAACGACATGATGGCCACCGACAGCACCACCACGGGCACGATCAGGATCAGTCCGTAGATCATCATCTTGCCCAGCGGCACTCCGAGCAGTCCGGCCAAGGCGAGCGTCGCGACACCGGGGACCATGAAGACGATGCCGCATTCGAGGGCGATGGCCAGGGCTGTGGCCATCCTCGCTGTGCCGTATTTGCCGATCTTGGGGGCGAGATTCCGAGCGAGTGGAGCGGAGATCACCAGCAGCACGTCGAGGAAGATGGACTGCAGCAGAGTCGCGATGGTCAGAGACAGCGCGTACGGCAGCCGCTTGGGACCGAACGTGCGCAGCAGCGTTCCGACGAGTCGCTGGATGGCACTCATCTCCTGCAGTACCGAACCCATCAGAACGCCGAACGCGATGAGTAGGCCGACTTCGGCCATGATCTCGCCGAATCCGCCGGTGATCGTGTCGACGGTGGTCGACACTCCCAGCTTCGTCGCCAGTCCCAGGTACGCAGCCCCGAGTACCAGCGAGATCACCGGGTTGAAGTGAAAGCGAACGATGAAGACCACCACCGCCAGAACGGCGACGACGGTGTTGATCACGATCCACATATCGGACATCGGCGATTCTTCCCGCTGGGTGAGAGTGACCGCTGCCATGGCACGCGGTTCGGTGTGATCCACCACACTGATACCCACATTATGGGCATAGATTTACTTCGTGAGCAAGAGCTTGGGCAGCGTCGAGCCACGAGCGTCCACCGAGAGCCAGGTCAGATCGGCTGCGCGCGCCTGACCGACAACGCCGCGCGGGAGGCGTCGAGTTCGACAGGTGAGCGCACCGCCACCTCCCCGACCCGCAGGATGCCGTCGGACAGCGGTTCCACCCGCAGCCCGCCACGACCGATCAGCGCCTTGCGTGCGCCGTCGACCACCATGCGGTCCATCCACGCGCAGGGATGGGCCGGTCGCCCGCCCCGGAACCGAATCCAGCCGTCACCGGAATCGAGCTCGAATTCCCGACCGCGCAGTGGGTCGAGCTCGAGACCGCGCACGACGACATTTCGTCGGGCCACCGAGGGATCGGGCACCTCGACACCGAGCACATCCCCCACGGCCTCCCATGCCTCGAGCGACAGAAAGCTCACCGCCGCCTCGGTATGTGCTTTGACGCCGAAGAATCGATCGCCGCGGATGCCCTTGTGGGCCACGATCTCGACACTGTCGGGCAGTTCGGTCGGCACATCGGCCGGGCCGTCCTTGGATCTCCCGAAGTACGCGTGCGAGGGCGCCCGCAGCAGCTCCACTATCTGGGCTCGATACTCGAAAGGCATGCTCTCGAGTCTGCCCGGTACCGAACCCAGCCGGTTCTTACCCGCGGGTAAGGAAGGATCAGTACACTCGCGACATGGCTGTGACGACGCGCGTGACCACCACCGACGGCATCATCGAGGGCAAGCCGGTGGGCGACCTCACCACCTGGCGCGGCATCCCCTATGCCGCCCCACCCGTCGGCCAGCTTCGGTTCCGCGCGCCGCAACCGACGCAGCCATGGACGGGCGTGCGCGACGCCACCGAGTGGGGCAACGCCTCCATTCAGCACAAGCGCGGCACGATGCTTGCGGTCGGCAAGTACCAGCCGTCGAGCGAGGATTGCCTGACGCTCAACGTGTTGGCCCCGAGCGCACCGAGCGCGAACCCGCGTCCGGTCATGGTGTTCATTCACGGTGGTGCCTACACGCTCGGCACGTCGGCCACCCCGCTGTACGGCGGCGGTTCTCTGGTGCGGCGCTCGCTGAAGGACGGCGACGGCATCATCTACGTGTCGGTCAACTACCGACTCGGCGCACTGGGCTACCTCGACATGTCCCAGTTCTCCACTCCCGAGCGGCCCTTCGACTCCAATCTCGGCCTGCGCGACCAGGTTGCGGCGCTCGAGTGGGTACAGCGCAACATCGCGAACTTCGGCGGCGATCCCAACAACGTCACGATCTTCGGCGAGTCGGCCGGTGGGAATGCCGTCACCACACTGCTGACGGTTCCCGCCGCGAAAGGGTTGTTCGCCCAAGCCATTTCCGAGAGCTCTGCTCCCGGCATGACGGCCACCAAGGAACGCGCCGATCAATGGGCACGCGAGTACGTCGGCTATCTCGGCGGCACGGTCGACAACGCTGCCGAGACGCTGGAGAACGCCGAGGTGCTGCGGCTCGGCCGGGCCGGCACCAAACTCGGCCTCACCACCCTGCACCGCACTCCGGGTCTGCTTCCGTTCGGCCCGGTGATCGACGGCGACTTCCTCCCGGTCAGCCCGGTCGAGGCCTATGCGAACGGAACCGCGCACCGCGTCCCACTGATCATCGGTACCAATGCCCGTGAGGGAACACTGTTTCCGAAGTTCCTCGACGCGCTACCCACCAACCCCGAGCGCATCACCAAGCTGTTCTCACTGACCGATCCAGACGCCGAAGCCGTGGTCACCTCGGGCTACCGGGGCTACCCCAACGAGCGGGCGGCCATCGACTTCGGTGGAGACTTCACCTTCTGGAAGCCGTCTCTCGAAGTGGCCGAAGGACATTCGCGTCACGCACCGACGTACTTCTACCGGTTCGACTTCGCCCCCAGGTCGATGAAGCTGCTCGGTTTCGACGCCACCCACGGCTTCGAGTTGTTCGCGGTGTTCGGCATCAGCAAGACCTTGTTCGGCAAGGCGCTGACGTTGGCGGGCGGGCGCAAGGCCTTCGCCGACGTCACAGAGGCCGTGCAGTCTCAGTGGATTACGTTCGCCACCAACGGAAAGCCGCTCGACTCGTGGCCGGCGTACGACGAATCCGACCGCAAGACATTGATATTCGACACCCGCACGCGGGTACAGAAGGATCCACGGAGCGATCGTCGCAAGGCGTGGGAAGGCTACCGGGGCTACGACAGCCAGAAGCTCGAACCCGTCACTTGAGCAGGCGGGACATGCGACGGTCGGCGAGAATCTTGCCGGCCGTCTGGCACGTCGCGCAGTACTGAAACGAGCGATCGACGTAGGCGACCTCGCGTACCGGATCGCCGCACACCGGGCACGGTAGTCCGGTTCTGGCGTGCACCCGCATCCCCGATCGCTTCTCCCCCTTCAGACGCGCCGCATCCTGCCCGGCCGAGCGGGCCACCGCGTCGGACAGCACAGAGCGCATCGCCGCATAGAGCGCCCCGACGGACTCCGCATCGAGCTTGCTCGACGATGCGAACGGCGACAGCTTGGCGACGTGCAGGATTTCGTCCGAATACGCATTGCCGATGCCGGCCAGCAGGGACTGATCCACCAACGAGGTCTTCAGTCGTGCGGTGGTGCTGCCGAGAATCTCGGCGAATTCGAGCTCGGTGACCGCCAGCGCGTCGGGTCCGAGCCGCGCGACACTCGCGACCTGCTGTGGGTCGCGCACCACCCACACCGCCAGCCGCTTCTTGGTACCGGCTTCGGTGAGATCGATGGCGGGCGTCGCCCCCTCGGGGGTGAAGAAGTGGATCCGCAGCGCCAGGGGGCCTTTGCCCGGCTTCGGCGGTGCGACGCTGGGGTTGTCCACCCACCGCAGCCATCCTCCGCGAGAGAGATGGGTGATCAGCCAGAGGTCACCGGCTCGAAGGGCCAGGTGTTTCCCGAAGCGGGCGGCATCGGTGACGTCCTTGCCCTGCAGCTCGGTGATCGGCGGATCGAACGTCTTGAGAACGCTCAGCGCGGCGATGTCGATGCGACCGATCACGGCACCGACGGCATGCTCGCGCAGAAAGCCGGCAAGGGCTTCCACCTCGGGTAATTCCGGCATGTGTCCAGTATGCAGCTACGATGACCGTCGTGATGGTTCCGACTCCGTACGAAGATCTGCTGCGCCGCATCCTCGATACCGGTACGGCGAAATCCGACCGCACGGGAACCGGCACCACCAGCGTGTTCGGGCATCAGATGCGCTTCGACCTGGCAGCGGGCTTCCCGTTGATCACCACCAAGAAGGTCCATCTGAAGTCGATCGTCTACGAGCTGCTGTGGTTCTTGCGGGGCGACTCGAACGCCACGTGGCTGCAGGAGCACGGCGTGAGCATCTGGGACGAGTGGGCAGCGCCGGACGGTGAACTCGGCCCCGTCTACGGCGTGCAGTGGCGGTCGTGGCCCACCCCGTCGGGCGAGCACATCGACCAGATCAGCCAGGTCATCGAGACCCTGAAGACCGATCCGGATTCGCGGCGAATGATCGTCTCGGCCTGGAACGTCGGCGAGATCCCACGGATGGCGCTCCCGCCCTGCCACGCGTTCTTCCAGTTCTACGTGGCCGACGGCAAGCTTTCCTGCCAGCTCTACCAGCGCAGTGCAGACATGTTTCTCGGTGTGCCGTTCAACATTGCCAGCTACGCACTGCTCACGCACATGGTGGCGGCGCAGACCGGCCTCGAGGTCGGCGAGTTCGTGTGGACCGGCGGCGATTGCCACATCTACGACAACCACCGCGATCAGGTCACCGAGCAGCTCTCACGCGAGCCGTATCCGTACCCCACTCTGAAACTGGCGCAACGCAATTCGATCTTCGACTACACCTACGAGGACATCGAGATAGTGGACTACCGGCATCACCCGGCGATCAAGGCCCCGGTAGCGGTGTGAGTGCACCGCACTTCGTCGGTCTGATCTGGGCCCAGACCACCGCGGGCGTCATCGGGGACGCGGGATCCATCCCCTGGCATGTCCCCGAGGACATGGCTCACTTCAAATCGAAGACGGCCGAGCATCCGGTGATCATGGGCCGTAAGACCTGGGACTCACTGCCCGCGAAGTTCCGTCCACTGCCCGGCCGTCGCAACATCGTGGTCACCCGCAACTCCTCGTGGACCGCCGACGGTGCCGAGAACGCATCGAGTGTCGCCGACGCCGTGGCCCTGGTAGGCGAGAGCCCGGTCTGGGTCATGGGCGGCGGCGAAATCTATCGCAGTGCAATGGATATCGCGACCCACCTGGAGGTGACCGAGGTCGATCTCGACGTCGAGGGCGACACGAGGGCTCCCGAGATTCCGGCCGGCTGGGTTGCGACGGCGGGCGAGTGGCAGAACAGCCGGGTCGACGGGATCCGATTCCGCTTCGTGGAGTACGGAAAGCCTACCCAACCTTCTTGAGCGCGTTCAGGATTCCCCCGTCGCGACTGCGAGCGGTGCGTCATACTGACGATCATGGACAAGAAGTCACTCACCGCCCTTGCCCGCCAACAGCTCAAACTTGCAGTCGGCGCGTCGAGTGGCCGCAGTTCGCAGACGGTGTACGGCGGTCACCAGCGCCACCTGCGGCAGACGGTCGTGGCTCTGGCCGCAGGCAACAAGCTGGCCGAACACGACCTCTCCGGCGAGTCGACCGTCCTGGTACTCAGTGGCAAGCTCGAACTGATCTCCGGTGAGCGCACCTGGAAGGGCTCGACCGGCGACCTTCTCGTCATCCCCGACGCCCGCCACAGCGTCGAGGCCCTCGAAGACGTGAGCTTCCTGCTGACCGTCGCTATGTGAGCGCTTTCCGCACGACCAGCACGGGGCAGTCCGCGGTGTTGACGAGCGCGAAACTCGTGGAGCCCAACAGCATTCCACCGAATCCGCCGCGCCCCCGGTTGCCCACCACGATCAACGCTCCGGTTTCGGACAATCCACTCAGAATCCGCACCGGACGGTCCTGAGCGACGACGCGCTGTACCTCGACGTCGGGGAACCTCTCCTGCCAGCCCGCGAGGCTCTCTGCCAGCAGAGCCTCCTCACCGTCGGCGATGGCCTGCCAGTCCTTGGGCGCACGGCCGAACGACTGGGTCAGATCGACATCGGACCACACGTGCACCGCGATCAGCACGGCGCCCCGGGCCGATGCTTCGACGAATGCCCACTCGACCGCAGCCTGGTTGACGTCGGAGCCGTCGATACCGACGACGACCGGCCCCTCGGCAACCGGGCGACCGTCGATGTCACGGCCTCGCACCACCGCGACCGGAGAGACGCTGTGCGCAGCCAACGAGAGTGTGACAGCGCCGGTTTCGCTGGCCCCGATCACCAGGAGCTCGGCCTGTGCCGAGACTCCGATGAGAACGTCCATCACACCGCCCTCGACGGCGCTCGAGGTCACCTCGAAAGTGGGATCGTCGACGACCAGAGCCGCCAGAGTTTCTGCCGCCACCAGTCTGGATTTGGCCGTGGCCACGAATTCGGTTGCTTCTCCGGCGAATTCGCTCAGGTCGACCACTCCTGGCATGTCGACGGCCGTGACGATGTGCAATCGCCGATCGCGTCTGCGCGCACAGAGAGCCGCCCAGATCACCGCCTTGTCCGCTGCCGCGGAACCGTCGATACCGACGATGATCGGTCGAGAGCCTGTCACGTTTCGGGCCTCCGGTCGTTGCCCCGCGCACGAGGTCTTCGAGCGTCTGACGAATAGGACTTCAGGCTAGTCGATGGACCCCCGCCGAAGCGCCTCTTCGATTCGGATCGAACCGAAGAGGCGCCGGTCCCACGGACCCCCCGGGGTATGTGGCGTCAGCTGGCGCGCAATGCGTTTGCGTACTCCTGGCTTCGCGTGCGGCCGAGCTCGGTAGCGGCGTTCTGGGCGTCGAGATGATCGAGATAGTCGGCCAGCTGATCGCGGCTGCGTGCTCCGACGCCGAGATCGGTGCGCTCGAAGATGCGCCACTGCGCCAACAAGGGACGCAGGACTTCGTCGAGATGGCGGGGTAGATCGTAGATTCCGTCACGCGAGATGAGCATCGCGCTCCGCGCGAACCCCGGCAGGTTGCTGCCCGGCAGTTGGAAGTTCATGACGACCTCGGTGATCGCCGTGACGGTCAGCGACGGTGCAACGTCGAGCGCCGCGGAGACCAGGTCGGAGAAGAAGCGGACGTGCAGGTCCTGATCGGCGACGATGCGTCCGAGCAGGCGGTCGGCCACCGGATCGTGACACTGAGCGGCGGTGTTGCGATGACAGATGCTCGAGACCGACTCGTCCAGGGCGACCTGAGCCAGCGATCGGAGCAGGTGCGCGCCGTTCATCAGGGCGTCGAAACCCACCGTCATGCACTGCGCGCGGGCTCGACCGAGGGCGATCGGATCGACGCTGCGGGTGGCCACCAGGTAGTCGGTGACGGCCACTGCGTGCCGCGTCCGTTCGTCGCTCCACTCCGTGAGCCACGACGGCCAGACCCCGACTTCGGAGGCAGCGGTATCTCGCCGGTAGAGCGGAATGTTCTGTTCGACCAACAGAGTGGTCACCAGTGCCGCTTTGGCGGCCTCGGTCAAGGTCGAGGGCCGCGAACCCCAGTACATCTCGGCCCGAACGAAGTCGGCCGGTTCCCACCGCACGGCTTCGGCGCGATGGCGAGCGAGATTCACCTCGATGGTCGGCAACAGTTCTCGCAGAACCGCGAACTGCCCGATGTCACTGCGCATACCCGCCCCTTCGCCGCCCGCCTACCCACTCCGAACGACATCAACGTAGGGCCGCCGAACCCGTGTCGTGGACCCCTTGACGATTGTTTAGGGCAAGTCGCAAGCGGCCGGGGCGCGCGCTCGAGATAGGTCACAACGAGTTTTTCCGAAATGGTGGATAACGCGTTGATAACAACCTATGATCGACCCTGTTAGAGGCCAGGAAACAAACTTGAAGTACGAAAACGCCGCGGTTTCGTCGGGGATTGCATACATTGAGCCGTGGAAGCGCATCGATACGCGCCGGTAAGTTTGCTCTCCGATGACCTGAAGAATTCAACACGAAGGGTTGATCTGTGACCGTTCACAACTCGACTAGCCTCGGAATCATGGTCGCGGGTCAGCCTGCGTCGGCTCCTCTTCGCGACTTCCGCGCAGTCGCTCGGCTCCTCGTGGGGCACTTCGCCGCCAACACCCCCTGCGGGTCGTTGCCGGGCGAACAGCTCCACGGCGACGTCACCGAATTCACCGTCAAGTGCATCAGTATCGCCGTGCAGATGCTCGACGAACGGCGTGCTCCGGCGGAGTCCGACCTGGCCGAACTCCGCGCCAAGGCCAGCCAGTGGGCCCGCGAGGGTGTGCCCCTCGAGTCCGTGCTCAGCGTCTACCACGAGGGCATCCAGATCGGCTGGAATCTGGTGTCCAAGAGGGCAGGCGAGGGTGATGCCGCTCAACTGATCGAGGCCGCCCGGATGTTCGTGCTGCTGTCGGAGAAGGTGTCCATCGCCGCCAGCAAGAGCTACGTCGAGGAGCTCCAGGCGGTCGCCAGCGAGCACCACACGGCAGCGCACACCCTGGTGACCTCGCTGCTCAGCGGCCACAACGCGGTCTCGATGGCCCGTCAGTCCGGCATCGAACTCGCCGACAGTTACCTCGTGCTCGCCATCTCGGTGCCGCCGCACCCCGACGAGAACGACCCCAACATCCAGAAGACCGTCGCCGCCCGCAGAAAGCTGCGCCGCGTCCAGGCCGAGCTGGCCACGATCTGCGGTCGCACTCCCCTCTCTCTGCTCAGCACCGAGGGTGGCACCGTGCTCATTCCCGGCACACACGACGACGAGTGGGTCGAGGCGCTGGTGCATCGCATCGGCACGGCCGCCGAGGTTCCCGTCACCGTGACGGCCGAGCAGGCCGCTACCGCGGACATCCCCACCGCGGCCGATCAGGTACACGAACTGCTGTCCTTGGCGCACCAGTTGCACCGCCCGTCCGGCCTGTACCGCATGGACGATCTGGTGCTCGAGTACCAGCTCACCCGTCCCGGCCCCGGCCGTCGCCACCTGACCCAGATCCTCGAGCCCCTCGACTCGTCACCAGAGCTGCTCGAGACCCTCGAGATCCACATCTCGCACGATCTGAACCGTCAGCGGTCCGCTCGCCAGCTCCATCTGCACACCAACACCGTCGATTACCGACTCAAGCGGATCGCCCAACTGACCGGGTTCGACCCGACCCGTCCCTCAGGGATTCGACACCTGCAGGCCGCCCTGGTGGCCCGACGGCTCGAATCCTCGCGCGGCGCAGCGTGATCTGAGAACCCCGACCGGTTTCTCGACCCGACGGCAGGTAGCGTCGGAAGTATTCGAGGAGCAGGGGATCGTTGCATGACGAAGTTGAAGCTCGTGCTGGCCGGTGTGGTCAAGGAGTACCCCACCGGCGAGCAACCGGTACGCGCGTTGGACGGTATCGATCTCACGATCGAGGGTGGCCAGTTCGTCTCGCTCGTCGCGCCGTCCGGTGCGGGTAAGTCGACGCTGCTGCACATGCTCGGCGCACTCGACACGCCGACGTCGGGTTCCATCCGGTTCGACGACGTCGAGGTCACCACCCTCGACGACAACGCCCAATCCGATTTTCGACGCCACCAGGTGGGGTTCGTCTTCCAGTTCTTCAACCTGCTGCCGACGATGTCCGCGTGGGAGAACGTCGCCGTGCCCAAGCTGCTCGACGGCACCCCCATCAAGAAGGCCAAGTCCGACGCGATGCGTCTGCTCGACATGGTCGGACTCTCGAACCGATCCGAGCACCGTCCGGCACAGTTGTCCGGCGGTCAGATTCAGCGCATCGCGATCGCCCGCGCGTTGATGATGGATCCGGCGCTGCTGATCGCCGACGAACCGACCGGCAATCTCGACTCGAAGACTTCCCACAACGTCCTCGAGATCCTCGCCGACGTGGCGCACGCCAGCGACGGGCGTCGAGCAGTGGTGATGGCGACCCACGACCTCGAGGCGGCACGGTCGACCGATCGCATCGTCAGCATGATCGACGGTCGCGTCGAGACCGACACCCCGACCGCGGGCCTCGATCGGTGATAGGCACCGCGCTCAGCCGATTTCGAGTCATCAGCCTTCGCGACCTCCGTATGCACTGGGTGCGTTCGTTGGTCTCGGCCGGCGTCGTCGCCGTCGCGGCCGGGTTGCTCATCGCCGTCCTCGGCACGTACGGATCCTTGACCGGATCCGTCGAGCGTCTCGCCGTGTCGATCGCCGGTAACGCGAACTACGAGATCGTCGGTGTGACCGACTCGGGCTTCGATCAGAGCGAACTCGACGCCGTCCGTGCTGTTCCCGGCGTCGAGACAGCGGTTCCATTGCTGCGCAGCACCGTTCGGTCCGACGTCGGAGACCTGACGATTCTCGGTGTCGACTCATCCATCACGGCACTGCAATCCGATCTGGAAGGCGCAGTCGGCAACGCGGCAGGGTTGCTCACCGATCCGGCCGGTGTATTGGTCGGAGCCGCAACGGGTCTGACACAGGGCGACACCGTCACCATCGACGATGTTCCGACGGCGGTGGTCGGCGTGGTCGACGGCCCGGGAACGCAGCGCATCGGTGGGGGCATGTTCGCCGTCGCGCTCATCCCGACGGCTCAGATGCTCACCGACCGCGCAGGTCAGCTCGATTCGATCTTCGTCCTCGGCAGCGGCGACACTCTGCGCGCCGACCTGGACACCGCATTGGCGGGCCGGGTGTCGGTGATGAATCCGGACTTCCGGGCCGACCGCGCGAACCAGGCCATGAGCCTGACTCGCAATGCGACACTGATGGTCTCGCTCATCGCGTTCGTCGTCGCGGCGTTCCTCGTCTTCAACGTCATGAACATGGCCATCGCGAAGCGTCGACCCACCATCTCGTTGCTCCGAGCAGTCGGTGGCCGCCGCGGCGATATCGTCCGAGACCTTCTGTTCGAGTCCGTTCTGGTCGGTCTCGTGGGCGGTGCCGTCGGAGTTCCGCTGGGAATCGCGATGGGCCGCATCGCGATCGAAAGTCTGCCGCCGTTCCTCTCGCAGGCGTTCGATGCGCGGATCGAATACGTGCTGCCCGGCTTCGCGATTCCGGTGGCGATCGTCGCATGCGTGCTGGCCTGCGTCGGGGCCTCGGCAGTCGCCGCCGTGCAGGTGTATCGCATCTCGCCGATCGAAGCACTCGCCGTCGGCGGCGGGGAAACCTCGGGTGGCCCAGGTCTGCGATTCACCCTGGCTGCGACCGTGTTCGGCGTGCTCGCCGTGGCCGGATCCTTTCTGTTCGCCGTCAACGTCGACGGGCAGTTGACCCTCGGGGCCGGTGCACTGTTCATGTTCGGCGTCGTCGCACTGTGTGTCGGCGCGACCGGACCGATCGTGTCGATCACCGCAGCGGTCCCCCGCCGCTGGGGTGGAGCGGGGCGCCTCGCGACCGCCACCATCGAACGCGCCCCTCGCCGCATCTGGGCAACCGTGATGACGATCGTGATCGCGGTAGGAGTCAGTGTGGGAGTGTCGGGTTCGCTGACCAACATGACCGACTCGGCAGCCGAATCGTTGTCGTCGTTGGCCGATACCGACCTGTACGTGTCGATGACCTCGCCCGACGCCATACCGTCGGGCCCGATCGTTCCCGCCGAGGTGGAAGACGCCGTCGCCGCGACTCCCGGTGTGTCTCGCATCGTCGAGGGGCAGTGGGCATACGCGACGATCGACGGCGAGACGGTATCCATCCAAGGCGTCGCCGACGGTAGCAATGCGGTCACGCTCGCATCGCTCACCGACGACGTGCGTTCCCAGGTGCTCGCCGGTGACGGGGTGGTGCTGTCGCAGGGGTTCGGCAGAACGTTGGGTGTTTCGGTGGGCGACTACATCGACCTCCCGACGCCAACCGGCGTGCAGAACGTGCGAGTGCTGGATCTGGTCGACTACATCAACGCCGCCGGCGGCACGATGGCGATCTCGTTGGATTCGATGCAGCGTTGGTACGACCGGCCCGGAGCCACCTACCTGGAGATCGGCGTCGACGGAGACGTTGAGGCCGTGGAGGATTCACTGCGCGCGACGCTGCCGCCCGAGGCCTTCGTCTACACCGGCGCTGCCGCTCTCGAGGGCACGAGCGCGGCCATCCGACAGTCCGGTGCACTGGCCATCGCGTTGCAGTGGATCGTCGCGCTCGTCGCTGCCGTCGCGTTGCTCAACACGTTGACGCTGTCGGTACTCGAGCGTCGCCGCGAACTCGGCGTACTGCGCGCCATGGGCGGCGGACGGGGAACCCTGGCGCGAATGGTGCTCGCCGAGGCACTGTCGGTCGGCATCGTCGGCGGTGTCCTCGGCCTGATCATCGGCGCGGGCCTGCAGTACCTGAGCACCCTGATCCTCGGCGCCAGCATCGGAATTCCGGTCGCCTACACCGCGAGCTGGTCGGTGCTGCTGTACGGACTCGTCGCTCTCGGCCTGTCGCTGCTGGGTTCGGCTCCACCTGCTGTGCATGCCTCTCGACTGAACATCGTCGACGCCATCGCGGCGGATTAAGTGGTGCGGATCGGGGCCTCGGGATCCGTCGGGGCCTCGGGATCCGCAAACGCGCGCGCGTTCGTCAGGTGCGTGCGGAATAGACATCGATAGGTCGGCGACTCTGCGCGCGTTCGGCAAATGCGCGCGCGTTTGTACGAGGATGACCGATGTGGCCACATTCAGCGTCGAAGTCGAGGAGTACGCGGTCGAAAGTCTGCGGGACTGTGAGGGTGGTCCCGAGTGGGAGGTGCAGCCCGAGCGCGCCGCCGTACTGGTCCACGACATGCAGCCGTACTACCTGAACGTGCTGCACAACTCGGTGCGTTCGCGGGTTGCTGCGGAGGCGTCGACATTGGTGTCGCGCGCCCGGGCCGTGGGGCTACCGATCTTGGCGAGTGGTCCGCGGGCAGCGAGTGCCATCGAGCAGCGTGGACTGCTGGGACCGATGTGGGGCTTGGGTCCGTCCGCCGAGGAGGTTGCGATTTCCGAGCCGGACTTCGTTCCGATCGCGAAACGCAGCTACAGCGCCTTCTATGCCACCGATCTGGAGGTCGAACTGCGCCGACGCGGCCGTGACCAGCTCATCATCGTGGGAGTGTTCGCCTCGGCGGGAATTCTCGCGACGACGTTCGACGCTTTCGCCCGCGACATCCAGTGCTTCGTCGGAATCGAATCGACTGCCGACTACACCGCTCAGCAGCACCACACTGCCCTGAACCTGATCACGTCACTGACCGGCGCGGTGACCAGCAGCGGCAACCTGCTTCACGATCGACACGGTGGGCCGCTAGACTAGCGAGCGCGATGTGGGCCAGCTGTGCACCGTGGCAGCGAACCCATCCGCAACCGATTGTTCGATGGATCGAAAGTCGTTGCTGGACAATGGCTTCGGATCAGCAAGACGATCACCAGCCTTCGTAGCTCAGGGGATAGAGCAACCCTCTCCTAAAGGGTAGGTCGCAGGTTCGAATCCTGCCGAGGGCACCACGTATAACCGCAGGTAGAGCGCCTGCAAGACCAGTCGGAGGGGCCGATTTCACCGCCCCGGAGCCCGAAACGCGCGTGAGTTACGCGTGACAGGCGGTTCCACCATGCATGATTGCTGGCTCATACCGCAGCGATAACGCGGTCTGCGCGCGCCCCGACTGCGTGTCTGGCGATCGTGATATACATCGTCTGGTGATCTCCGTGGACTCAGTACATGCCTACGTCGAAGTGGCTAGCCAGCGCGACGACGGAGAAGGGGTCCGTTGGTTTCGCGGCATCCGTTCTATCGACTATGCGCTGACACCAAGCCTCTACCGACCTGAATCAACAAACAACAAGTCGCTCAGTATTGATGAGACTCTGAAGGTTGAGCAATGGCTGCTTGATAGATTTGCAGAACGCTCAGCGCCTTTCCGTAGCCATAATCAATCAACAGAAAAGATTGAGCTTCTATTCGAGATGCAGCACTACGGCACTCCAACCCGCCTGCTCGATTGGTCTGAGAGCGCGCTCGTCTCGCTGTGGTTCGCAGTAATGGGCGACAGTGCGGACGACTCAGCCGTCTGGATTTTGAACCCTGCGAAATGGAACGATCTTGTATTCTCGCAAAGGAAAGACGTCAAGAATGTCTTGGCTCCACTTTCCCCGGAAGTTATCGGCATGCAACCTTGGGCTTCACTAAGGCCCGAAATCCTCCATGAAGCACCGCTTTGCATTTATGGCGTTCACAATTCTACTAGAATTGTTAGCCAACGTGGTGTTTTCACACTCGGAGGCCGCTCGATGCTCGCAATGGAGGAGCAGGTGAACGATCTGGCGAAGTTCGGGACGTATAGCGAAACTGAATTGCTAAGCAAGATCGTCATTCCGCAAGGCGCTCGTGATGATATTCGAAGTCAGCTAACTGCACTCGGATTTACCCATTCAATGATTTTTCCTGACCTTGCCGGACTCGCAAAAGAGCTGACCGAAAGACTCGACGAAAGCGGCCTAGTATGACATTCGAGGTACGTCCGTTCGAAGCACGGACCGCATCCTGGTGGTTTCGGAACCGAGATGAAATAGACTTTAACCCGAGCTATCAACGAACTGGACCTGTATGGGACCAGTCTCGCCAAGCTTTCCTTATCGACACAATGTTAAATGACTACGACATGCCCAAGCTCTACCTCGCAGACTTCACATATTTCAAGAGCCGCCTCAACACCTCAAACAAGCGATTCTCCATAATCGATGGTAAACAACGCTTGTCGTCAATCTTTAACTTCTTCGAAGACTCCTATCCTCTGCTTCCCGACTTCAACCTTCGAGACGACCCTGACTTTCCCGCCGCGGGTTTGAGGTACTCAGAACTTCGACAGGTCGCCCCAGACCTTGCGATCAAGTTGGAAAACTTTAATTTGCCGGTAATGAGCGTCATCTCCGATGATATACAAGCAGTCAATGAGCTATTTGTTAGGTTGAACAGCGGCAAACCATTGACGGCCGCCGAGCGCCGGAACGCGATGAATGGCGTGGTGCCCGAACTTGTTCGAGATATCACGTCATCAACTTTCTTCACGGACTGCGTGGCGTTCTCGAACCGCGGGCGCTCACATGACCAAGCCGCGGCGAAACTCCTATTGATCGAGTACGCCGACCGACCTACCGATCTGAAGAAGAGGCAACTAGACGCGCTCTATCAAACTGGCGAGAGTTCGAACAGCGTCAGCACCTTAAACTCTGCGACAGTGACTGTGCTTGAGTCTCTGTCGCGCATGGCGGAAATTTTTGACTCTAAGGATCCCCTCCTCAAGACCCAGGGGCAGATTCCCGCATACTATTTCTTATTGCGTGAGTGGCCAGATACCCCGCTCAGTCGGGATGACATCCAGATTTTCCATGACTTAAGGCGGTCTGCGCGCACCGCCGGGCGCGTCTCGGACCCAGCTTCAGAATCGTCAACCTTCCTTCACACAGAATTTGAGCTTGCAGTTGAATACAACTACCTGATGCGAAACCCAAATGATGCACGGTCGGTCCACAATATGGCATCGATACTTGCCGAGTTCGTCAGCAGGAGACACGCTAGCTCGTCTTTTGATGACCAAACAAAGAGATTACGTTAGCCCGGCCCCGAATTGGGAGTGGGCGGGTGAGCGGAGCCTGCTTCCCGCCCTCGTTCTCGGCGATGTAGTCCGCGTAGACGTTGAGCGTGGTCACGTAGGACGCGTGCCCGAGCCACTTCGAGACCTGCATGTAGTGCTCCCCCGCGCTCAGGCTCATCACCGCGAACGTGTGGCGGAGGTCGTGCCAGCGGGAGTGCGGCAGGCGGACCGCGCGTAGGGCGGGCTCGAAGTAGTGGTCAGCGACGTTGCCGGGGTTGATCGGAACGCTCCACTTGTACCCCTCGGACGGGGCGGGCCGAATGCAGGTCGCCGTCGGGTCGAAGGTCGCGTTGCGGCGGTCGGCGGCTCCGTTCTTCCGACGTACCTCAGGGTCAACGACCGTCGCGCGCTCTGGTCGGATCGCGTCTTGGGTCAGGCCGTCCGGCAACGTCTCCCCCGTCGCATACCGACCAGGAAACAGCGGCGAGTCCTGGTCGTAGTCCGCCTGGTCGGGGTTGCCGAACGGGTGAACCTCGTAGAGGTACCGACGCAGGTCGTCCGCCAGCCAACCGTCAATCGGCACCGTTCGACGGCTTCGCTTGCTCTTCGGGGTACCGGTCTCGAAGCCACCCCGAACGGCCCGCCTTGTCCGCGTCAGGCGCAGAGACCCGTTACGCCCCTCAATCTCCGGCAGGCCCACGTCCCCGACATTAAGGCCGGCAAGCTCTCCCGCGCGGAGTCCGCTGTAGGCGCTCGTCGTCACCGCCAACGCGTAGATCGGGTAGCCCTGGACGCGGGCGATGTGGTCGGTTACAGCACCTACCTGTTCGGCGGTGAGTGGTCGCGGCTCGAACTCGGGGGTGTCCGCGTCGATGGTGGCCGTGGTCCGACCGAGGGGAACCGAATGCACAGGGTTTGCCGGGATAGCCCCGTCCACGACCGCAACGTCCAAGATCCTCCGCAATACGTCGTAAGCAGGCTTGATCGTGGTCCTAGCCAACGTAACCATCTCCACCGGCTCGTCGGGTCGGTAGCTGCGCTTCGGACGCGGACTCAGCAGATTGGCCCGGAACCGACGAATGTCCGCGGCTGTGATCGAGGCTACGGCGCGCGTAGCGAAGGTGTCTGCGATGTAGCGCTGGTAGACGGCTTCGGTCTCCCGCGCATACCTCGGTTTCACTGCCCCGGCCAAGCCCTCGAAGTACTGGTGGGCGAAGTAGCCGAGCGCCTGGTCTCCGAGCTTGCGGAGTTCCGACGGCGACGCGGCAACTACTTTGTGCCGCTGAGCGTTCAGCTCGTCGCAGTACTCCTGCGCTGCTTCCTTCGACCGGAAGGTGCGTTGCCGGTTGACCTCTTTGGCTCGACCGTCGGGCCGGTCTGGGTTGAAGGGGATGGGTCGCCCATGTTCGTCGCGAGCCTTCTCAGTCCACCGCACCCGATACGACGGGACGGGCTTGCCGTCCTTGGTACGCTTGGTCTCTGCCTTCTCGATGTGAGGCATTGCTACTTCTGTCCGGTTCCGAAGATTGCGGCGATCACGATGAAGGCGATGGGTAGGACGACCACGAGGATCAGGGCGAAGGTGTCCATGTCAGGCCACGCCCTCTCGCTGGAGCAGGCGACGGATCGTGCTGTGGTGCCACTGGAGGCCGTCACCTGGGGTGGGCACGCCGTGCTCGTCCAGCTTCCGAGCGATGACCTTGGCGCTGAGGCCGTCTTCTTGGCGCATGGCGATGATCTCCGCGACGATGGACGGGTCGATCTTCGACGGCCTGCCGAGCTGCTGGCCCTGAGCCTTGGCCCGACGCAAGCCCTCCTTGGTCCTCTCGCTGATCTTTCGCTTCTCCTCAGCGGCCATCGCTACTCGAATGTCGAAGAGCAGGCGCTGGCTGGCGTCGCTGGAGTTCGCCCCGTTGCAGTCAAGCAAGGTCCAACCATTCGTATTGGCGCGCTTGGCGATTGATGCCGCATCGAGCTGATCCCGCGTGGCGCGATCAAGTGCGCGCACCAGCAGGCCGTCTGCGAGACCAGACTCAATAGCTGCGATGGCAGTCTGGCGTCCGAACAGCTTGGGCACGCTCCCACTGCTCATCACATCGTATGTGACAGTGAGTAACTGGAGGTCGTTGGTTTGGCAGTACCTACGCATCTCATCAGACTGCGCTCCGAGGCCGTGCCCCTTCTCCTGGGCGCTGGTCGAAACCCGCGCATAGCCAATAACCCTGAGGCCCTTGAGCTTTGGTCCCGAGTGTTCGCGCTGGTCGAGCGTGTGCATCGTCGTCATTTTGTTCTCCTGTTCGCCTTGCTGAGTGGGGCCGGAAACGTCGCCGTCGGTCATCGGGGACGCTTACGGCCCCGAAAGTACGCCAGTCGCCCACCGGAAGCTACAAGGGCTGCTACAACTGGAATATGCTCAGTATCAGTGCATTTTGGTTCTAAGGGCTTGAACCCCTGAGATGAGACGAGTCCCCCGATTCGCCGTCAACGCTGGGGAGCTGTGGAGCTAGGCGGGTGCAATCTGTGTCGTCGCTTCTCGTTCGGCCCGTACTCCGCGAGAGGGCGGTAGTGCCGCCGACCTTGGCCCTGAGACCACTGCTGCGGCCGGGGTGAGCTGATTGACTTAGGCTCCGCGAGGGTGAGGCTGACCGGGGAGACGAGCGCGTCGAATCCACTACAACCGTGATTATCGCGCTTGCTCAGAACCAGTCCCATCCTTCCTCTGGCGGCGCAGGCATCCGCGCACCGAAGTTCCCGTCGTTCAACTTGCTTGGGGCTTTCTTACGTTCTTCCTCGTCGGCAGCCATGGCGTCGACCTCAGCCCATACCTTCGCGTCTCGGCGTGCGTACCGGACGCGGTCGTTCTCCAACACCACTGCTTCGTGCCGCGCAGTCCGCCGCTCGCTCGTCCACGACTCACTCGCCATCGACCCTCCTTCCACTCATCTCGTCCTTCTCGTCACCATGACCGTCATTTCCTCACTGCACGATGCGTTCTTGTTGTGACCGATAGTTACCGGCGCTTACCCGCTTACTACCGGACTGAGACTCACCAGAAACCCACTCCTACCAGGCCTTACCCGATTACCCGACTACTTCTCTAGAACTAGGATGAGTAGTAAAAGGTAGTTAGTAGCTCGTATAGACGCCCCGTATAAGGGGTTTCGGAGGCCCGGTAGCGCCGGTAAGCGGGTAACCGCTGGTCAGGGTGGGTTTTCGGGGGCGGTATCCGGCCGGTATTCGCGCCGGTAGGCGACCTGGTTCACCGTCCGAACGCCTTCGCAGCGGCCGGCGACGCCCACTCTACGCTCAGCAAGATGCTCTTGGACGTGGAATTTTCCTCACTGTGCGGCATCTTCTGCACTCGTTTTCGCTTGCGGGACTGAGGTTTCCCGAACGCATCGCGGATCTGCTTGTTGAACTGGGTGCGGTCGATCCGGGAGTCGTGACCCAGTTGCGCGTCCTTCTGTTCACGGTCGAAGTGCGTCCACGCGTCGTCGATGGCCACCGCCCACCCGTGTCTCGGTGCGCCGTTCACCGCGCGGACCGCCGTCGAACGCCAGGACTGGAAGAACGACAGGTCTGCGTGAGCCTCGGCGGTGGCCGTCAGGATCGCCGGGTGCAGCCTATCCAGGCGCAAACTTCCCCTGAGCACGTCCACCCGCCCCTCGACCAATAGGCGCAGAAAGTGCTGCTTGTCCAATGGGGTGAAATCACGGTCGGTCTGATCGGCGTCGGGAAGCCGGTGATCGAAAGGGAGCACGAGAATGCGACGCTTCAGGGCCTCGTCCGCGTCGATGACACTCGGCATCGCATTCGTCGCGATCAGCGGCGTAAACCACGGCTGCACCTTATGAATGAAGTCCTTGTACATGTAGCGGCCCGCGATCTCGTCGCCAGCACCGGTGATCATTTTGACGTGGTCGCCGTGCATCTTCACCCGCCCCGACAACTCCGACGAGAACGTCACGAACAGGTATGCCGCATCCAGGATTTCCGGGGTCGGTCCTTCGGCCTTGCCTCGGAAGATGGACATGTTGACGGTGCTGCCGAGTTCACCGATCGTCTCGCGGAACAGCCGCAGCAACGTCGACTTGCCGCTACCAGTGTCACCCTTCACGAACAGCATGAGGCGCTTAGGGTTTCCGCGCTGCAAGCAGTAGCCCAGAAGCCGGAACACATCGCGCCGATACTCGACGTCAGGCAGGAACTTGCTGAGGTAGTCGTCCACCCATGCCGAACGCGCCGCCGGGTCGAATTGGGTCGGTGCGTGATAGAGCACTGCATCGTTGCGGCTGGCGGGACGGGTTGCCGCGGCTGCGCTATCGCCGTCGACCAACACCCCGAAGTCGAGAACCTGACCCGCAGCGACACCGAGCAAGCGGGGATTGCTGTCGAAGAACGTCCGATTCACCGCGTTCTGCGTGTGCGCAATCTCCAAGTACCGCTTCATCGCAGTCAACTGCCCTGTGGCGGTGGCGCGAGTCTCAAGCTTGTTGGCGCGCTGGTTGATTGCTTGTGCATCATCGGTTCCAGCGCTTGCCCGTGCGGCTGCTCGTTCGAGCTCTGCGGCCCGCTTGAGTCGGTTCTCTACTGCCGGCGCACAGAAATCGTTGTAGAGACCTTGGTCAGTGTCGCGGATGCGGAATCGGTTGCTGTTCTCGTCCCACACGACCCACCGGCTTGTCCCTTCGAGCCCCCGCACGGTGTCGCGGTGGAAGTCGGTAAACATGTTCGCGTTACCGAGGTCGTTCGGGTTGTACTTGTTCGGGTCGACGTAGACCCGTAGGTCGGCCTTCGCTTGCTCCGTCGCATCAGGGGCCGGTAGATCGTCGTCCGTGACCGGGAAGCTCCAACGGTAGCCGCTTCGGGTTTTCACACATGTCGCGGTTCTCATGCTTCGCTCACCGCCGAATCAACGCGGTGGCGGACGACGATGCGGCCGTCAGAGTCACGTTGAGGCTCCGGGGACATTCCGCGACTACGAGCGCGACCGACAGCGCCTTGTAGCGCCCGCTCGAACGCCGACAGCGCCTCCCGTTCCGAGCGGGGTTCGCCGGGGGCGTCTCCGTTTCTACGCAGCTCCATGACTTCGAGGTAGGCGCGCTTGATGAATTCCAACGCCAATGCCAAACCAGCTCGGTTCTCTGTGGACAGCAGGACTACGTAGAGGACTCGGTTGCGCATCAGGTTGTAGGCTGAGGCTTCCTCGTCGGTCCCATCGCGGAACATCGCGACCAACTCGTCATAGTTGAGCTGATCGAGCATCGAGCGATATCGTCCAAGTGCCAGCATCTCGGGAACTGTTGCGCTTGAGCCTTTTTGCTTATCCACCCACTTCCACGCTTCGCCTCGAGTCGTAGGCACGGCCTCGGGCAAGTTGCTTCTCGGCTTGATCGGCTGAGCATCGTACGTGTCCAGGGCTCGCAACAGGCTTGAGCGGTGCACGGAGCGCGACTCCGAGCCAATCCTCGTCACCACCGGCACAGGGGCTTTCGGGTTCTTGTTGTTGACAGAGCCTGGCATGCGAAGGATGCGACTGAGGTCGTACACGCCGTCAACGCAGGACCCAGGCCGGACCTCGCTCGACATCTGCTGCACCAGACCGCCCCACCGCTGCAGCAAACCCTTCCACTGCTCTCGTTCGACAGCGGATGATATGCAGTTCGGTGACCGCTTGGTATTGGCTATCCGCCAAATCGGTTGTACGCCATGGCCGGACTCGATGATGACTGCCGGCTTTATGCCGAGGATGCCGGTCAGCTTCGCCGCAACCTTGTGGCACTCTGCGAGCGAACCGAGCGCACCAGGCTTGATGTCAAGATCGGCGAACAGACCGACGATGCGAGTCACGTCGACCTCCTTGCCTCGCGATCCGAACGGTAGGCCGGTTCGGACAGGGTTCAGTCCGAAGTAGCAATTCCAATCTTGAGGCGGGGCAAACCTGTTGGTGTGGTACCAAGCCACGGACTCGACATTGAGGCGGCGTTCTTCGGCGGGACTCTTTCCTATGGTTGACACGATGTCATCAGAACGGAGACCGAGGGCCAGCAGCGTTCGCACTAGCTCCGACCGGCGTCTACGGGTAGACTTCACTCTAGATTCCTTTACGAGACAATGGGATTGAATGTGCGAGTGGGATCGCACGAAGGCAGTACTATAGGCGGCCAGACCGGAATGAGCCACGGTCTGGCCGCTTCGCTGTCATTGGGTTGGATTGAGCCGTTCGAGGCCGTCTTGCCAGTCCTCGTCAACGGGCCAGCCGATGCCGTGTTCCTCGCCGTCATTGCTGACGAAGTCGAGTGGGCTGGCAAACTCTCCACCGAAGAAGCTGTTGAGGTTGTCTCGGCAGCTCCAGCAAGTCGGAAACACGTAGACTGTCGCACCCGCTGAATACAGCAGTCCCAGGCTCGGTTCCGCATGCTTGGACTCACACCAACGGCATTGAGAAGCAAAGTAGTGCATTGCCAGACGGGCTACCCGGCTCGTCGTATAGCCGGGAAGCACGGGGAAAAGCACGGCGCTCGGGGTGATCTCCCCGCCATCGGTGAAACAGAGCGGCAAGTCAGGTGCCACGAACGGCACTTTCGGGTCCGCGAGCACCACACTCGGTCCCGGTTGACTTGTCGCCAGCTCTGCTGATTTGCCGTATAGCTGGCGATCCTCACGTTCACTCAAGGGATAGACGTTGAACTCATAACCATCAACTCGATATGGCAGCCGCCCACGCCCTGTCAAGTTCGAGTGAGAGAAGTCGAGCGATGTGTTCTCCGCATACCAAGTCAGTTCGGCCACCGTGTACTTCTCGGCCCTCACCGCGTCAACAGCAGCACGAATCAGTGGATGCTCGGCCGCTCCACACGAGAGTTTGCGGTAATCCACAATATTGGGCTCCCCATTTTGCCACCCCTTCACCACAGGCTTGTCGCCGTTTATGTTTGCCGACACGAGGGCATCCGCGAGCGGGTCCACGCGGTGAATGTCGCGCAGCTTCTCGACGTGCGCACGCATCTCAGCGTCGTTCATCGGGGCGCTCACGATGCGGCCTCGTTGCGGCGATCCAAGTACTCAGCGTCCCTGGTGGATTCAACCCATGCGAGCACGTCGGCACGGCTGTACCGGACACGGCCGCCGATGAGATGCCTACGCAGCTTCCGCGCATACGTCGCGGTCAAGACGGTGCGCTCTGTGACGTATGTCAGACCCAACTCATCACGCAGCATAGTGACCACCGCTGCACGGTCCATCTTCGGCGCAACCTCGGCGAGGGCGTCACGCGGCGTCTCTACTGGCTTTCCCATTTGACTGCTCCTGTTCAGTGGAGCCAGAGGACTGCCCAGTAAAACGACAAAAGCCGAGCACTGTGGACAGACCCCTGGCGGGGCTTGTCCACTGCTCTGCTAAACGTAGTCATCAGGTTCTTCTGCCAGCGCCGTAGCGTGCTGGTACCTTCCGGTTGCCCGGTGTCGGCGTCCCTCGTATTCGCGTAGCCGCTGTGAGTCCTCCGGTACACGTCGTAACGGCCATCGGAACAGCGGCGTCGGGCGTAAGCCCGACGAGAGTTAGCGTACCCGAAACGGAACCGGCGCGTCTACTCCGGGATTCTCGAAAGATGTTGCGCGCCTACCCTACCGGGGCAGTCGGCCAATTTAAGCGGCCCAGCTTGCAAATTTTGACATGTCGTCGAAGCGAAAGCAACAGCACCCCGACCCGGAAGACTCACGGATCGAGGTGCTGAGGTCCTGCCGCGCCGAGCCGACATGTCATGCCTGCGGCCGCAGGATCAGTCCACGTCTCGACAAGTCTAGAAACCGTGGTCTGCCGTTCCCACTGCCCGAAGGCCAATCACCCGAGAGACTTGTGCAGTGGGAGAGCTATGAAGTTGTGCGAGTCGGTCGACGCCGAGGACTATCGCGACCGCACTTTGCGCCCAGCTGTACTGACTGTCGAGGGCCTGCGGGCTGTCGTACGAGCCGACGCCCGGACGACGGACTTCGACCGCGCAGAATGGCGCTTCGATGATGCTGGCTTCCGAGCCTGCGCGGATCGGTAGCCGTACGCGCCACCGATCGCGCCGCCCGCGACCGCGCCAACCTTGGGACCTGCGATGTCTCCGAGAGCTGCGCCGACGAAACCGCCGAATGCGCTGCCTCCGGTCGCGGCCAGCCCGACTGCGCCGCCGATGCGCGGTCCGAGCACCTTGCCGACAACCGCCCCCGACGCCGCGCCTGCCGAGGCACCGATGGCCGTCCTCGTCGCGCGGGATCGTGCTCTGGGACCGCCGCCTGACGTCTTGCTCCACCGTCCACCGCTGTCGCGGGGCTGACCCCGGTAGCGGCTTTTGGACCGAAAGCTGCGCCCCGCCACTAGACGGAACTACCGGGTGTGGCGGCCCGAATCAGCCTGCGGGACTTGAGGCTGTTCGGATCAGACACAGTTTGGCCGGCGACCGTACCGATGTATCGAGTCGCATCGGGCGGCGTCAGTCCCGCGCCGTGCGAGAACTCGGACTTACCCGGTGCGGGTGCATCTTTGCCGCTCTTTCGCCTGGCCATGGCTGGCTACTTCGGGAACGTCGGGACGGTGTACGCGCCGGTCGTAACTTGGGTGACGGCAGCGCCACCCCGGTATCGCACGCCGGTGCCGTATCCGATTGCGTAGATCGAGCCCACTACCGGGTACCGTGAGTCTGAGCCAGCGATCAATCGCAATCCCTGGTATGCCGGATTTGCGTGCACACGGAAACCGATCGGGTTTCCCTCGGCATTGGGCCCAGCCGAAGCCACCACCGCGACATACCCCTTGGGCACGAACGCCGATTGGATGACGTATGACTCGCCGTAGCTTCCGAGGACAGGGAGGTTGTTCCACTTCGCTGGTACAACGTCTCCGACGATCTGCTCCGCGAGAAGTCGTGGAGGCGCGGAATCGCTTGGTATGAAGTCGAAATGGGCTTCCACGCCATCTGCACCAGGTTCGCCTGCGCGGAACTGTGCGATGCGCTTCGCTTCCAACGGATTGGCCAGGATGACGAGCTGGCGGCCCGTGTCGTTCGAGAATCCCTTGCGGGTGACTTTGTCCATCAGTGTTTCGACGTCTGACGGATCCAGGATCGCACTGCCTGTAGTGAGGTAGTGGGTGTCCGTTGCCGGGTCGAACTCGTCGCCCAGGTATGGCGGAATGTACATTCCGTCGGCGTTGTAGAGGCCGTAAACCGTGTTGCCTTCGGTGGACTGGTGCCGTTCTGGGTCGAACAGGCGCTTGAGAACGGCCGTGGTCGTTGCCCGGTTCGCACCTTCGAGCACCGAATTGTGAACCGCTGCTACCTGTCGAGCGTCTGCGTCTCGGAGGTACTTCCACGTGTAGCGGGTCGCAATGTCGTAGTCCTCGTAGTCGTATCCGAGCTTGATGACGTCGTTCGGGATCGCATGGCCCTGCGGCACACCGAATTCCGAAGCGACCTCGAACTGAGCACCGGCGACGGACTGCGGCACGGCGTCGATCTGGCGCGTGGTCTGATAGCTGAGTAGCGCTGCGAGAGAGCTGCGTTCTTCGTTGTAGATCGAGAGCGTCGTGATGAATTCGGCCCAGACCAAGTTGAGGTCGGTGCCGTCCGAGGTCTGCGAGACGAGTACGTCGCCCTCGATATTGGTGCCGCGTTCGCCGCCGAAGATCGAGAAGTACGCGGGGTCAGCCATAGCCGCCCGCAGAGCTGGGTCGAGAAGAGTGGTCGTCATGAGTGATTCCTTCGATACGGAGTGGAGCCGAGGTCGGCTGGGAGGGGTGCGCGTCTCGCGCGTGCGGAGAAACCGCCGGTGGACTTCTTCCAGTCCCGTACCTGTTGGGCTTCCAGCCCGTGAATCCGTGCTTGCCGAGAGCGCTCTCCGAGCGGCGTCACCGGCTTACGAGACCGACCCTACGCGACTCCCGCGACGACGTAAACGCGCGTGAAATACGCGTGACGTGCGGCCGTATTTGTCCGAAACCGGCCGGAACTCGCCGCGTACTCGATCGGTCTAATATCGACCCCTACCTGCGGCAAGACGCGGATCGCAGCGATGTCCGCCGAGGTCGCCGAACTCACGCCCTCCGCGCTCCTAAAGGGTAGGTCGCAGGTTCGAATCCTGCCGAGGGCACAGCCTAAAGGCGCAGTTCAGGGCACCCAAGCTGCGCGTACCAACGTTGGTCGCCCACCGCCACCCCCGCTC
>NZ_NPFP01000006.1:0-150149 GCF_002259145.1 Rhodococcus sp. 15-2388-1-1a
GTGTACCCCGAAAGGCCTTACCGCTCGACTTGCATGTGTTAAGCACGCCGCCAGCGTTCGTCCTGAGCCAGGATCAAACTCTCCGTAAAAGACTCTCGAAACAACAGCGCTCCCCCGAAAGGAAGAGCCGTGAATCAGTCATAAACATAAAGAGTCAAATCACTAGCAAAAAAACTCAACTAGCATTTTCAAACAACACCCGACAACAACCACCACAAGCGGATGGCTGATACATCGAATGCTTTCACCAAATAAATTCGGCACTGACATTCATCGACACACTGTTGAGTTCTCAAAGAACACGCACACACCGTCGCTACCGTTTGCACGGTAGCTTCGGGGCTTACACGCTCGAACCCCAGACATGACTCATTACTTTCGAGCCTTGCCTGGGTTGTTCAGTGCATACTCCGTACAACCTCGTTGTCCCAGTCCGTGAAGACCGGGTCGGTGTCCGTGTCGCTCTGACTCGACAAAAGTTACGCGAAGACCAACACATACGCAAATCGCCTGGTCAGATGTAATTTCTGCGTGAACATCTGACCAGCCAACCCGATGAGGGCTCCGTCAGACGATCGCAACGGCATCGATCTCGACCAACATCTCTTCCCTCGGCAGTCCTGTGAACACCGTCGTGCGACTCGGGAGTACGTCGCCGGAGGTGTGCGCCGACACGAACGCGCCATAAGCGTCGTTCATGAACGTGAAGTCCTCACGCTTGGTCAGGTACACGCGCAGCATCACGACGTCGTCGAACGTCGCACCACCGGCCTCGACGATTGCTTTGACGTTCTCGAGTGTGCGGGTGGTCTGCGCAGCGACATCGCCTGGGTAGAGGTATTCGCTGGTAGTTGGATCCACCGGCCCCTGTCCGGATACCTGCACGAACGGGCCCTTTCGCACTCCCTGGGAGAACGTGTGGGCGGGTGCCGGGGCTCCTGCGGTGCGAATTTCGATCTTCTCGCTCATTGTTTTCCTTCCGTCGGGCTCTTGTCGGTTGTCGTGCGGTCCTGGAGTTCCTGCGGCTGCCAGCCCAGCCCCTCGGATATTGCGGCTGCGGTCCGTTGCACTTCGGGCAGCGTCGCCAGTACTTGGTCGTGGTCGAGCAGCATGTCGGGTACCGACATCGAGACTGCTGCCACGACGTCGCCGGTTCCGTTGCGCACAGCGGAGCCGATGCAGTTGACGAACGTCTCGTGCTCCTCGCGGTCCTCCGCGAATCCCTGTGCGAGCACGAGGTCCAGCTCACGCAAGTAGTGCTCTGCCGTTCTGATAGTTCGTTCGGTGAACGGCGTGTAGGTGATGCGCTGCGCAATCTGCTCCCGCTCCACCTGTGGGCGTGCAGCGATCAGTACCTTCCCGACGGCTGTGCAGTGCAACGGCGCAGGCTTGCCGACCCGCGAATACATCCGCACGCTCTGTTTGGCGTCGAACTTGTCGATGTAGATCACCTCACCCGCTTCGTACGTTGCCAGGTGAATGGTTTGACCGGTGATCGTGTTGAGTTCCGCCAGATGCGGCCGGGCAATGCTCCGCACGTCACGCTGTTCGAGCGCATGGTTGGCGAGCTCGAACAATCTGGATCCGAGCTGATATCGGTGATCCGCGTCGTGCTGAACGAATCTGTCGGCTTCCATCGTGCGAAGCAGCCGCAGCACGGTCGTCTTGTGGACCTCGAGTACCGACGCCAACTCGTCGAGTGATCGCGGTCCGTCGCCGAGCAAGCCGAGAAGTGTCATCGCCCGCGCGAGACTCTGACTCATTGGAATACCCCCGAGTGACGCGCGGCAGTCGCTGCGTAGTCCAGCCTCGCCCAATCGACGTCGGCCAGTTCCGCAAGTTCGGTCAGCACCGCGAGGGGAAGCACCGAAGCGATGTCGCCGTGCCCGGTGAGGGCACCCGCCGCACACAGATGCCCGAACCGAACGCGCTGGACGGAACTCCTACCCAACAGCAGTCCGGTCAGGTACCCGCCCGCGAATGCGTCTCCGGCACCGATCTTTTCGACGACGTCGAGCTTCAGCGCCGGCACGTCGACCCGAGAGGTTCCCTCGAATGCCGTCACGGTGTGTGCGTCGTTCTTGATCACCAGATGGTGTGGTTGCGGAAACATCTCGCGCAGCTCGTCGGGATCGGACGTGCCGAACACCAGCGCAGCTTCGTCGGCACCCATGGACACCACATCGCTTCCTCGAACGTGTTCACCGAGGACATCTGTAGCTGCGTCCGGCCGAGACTTCCACAGCGCCGGCCGATAGTTCAGATCGAAGCTGACGAGGGTGGGCAGATCCATCAAGGATCTCGTCAGATCGGCGGCGGTATCCGAGATGGCCACGGTGATTCCGGTGAAATGGACCAAGTCGGCACGAGCCACCAGGTTCGCCGCATTCCCGTCGATGTCTCCGGGCGACAGAGCACTCGCCGCCGAGCCGGCACGGAAGTAGGTCATCGCACTGTCTCGGCATGCGAGGTCGTGGCGGTCGTCGGAACCCGAGCCGCGTTGCTTCACGTACATGCCAGTGGGTCGCTCGTGGTCGATCGTCACACCGGAGGTGTCGACACCTGCCGCGACCAATTGGTCGACGAGGTACCGGCCGAATCCGTCGTCGCCCACTCGCGAGATCCATGATGCATCGACGCCCAGTTGACCGAACACCCTGGCCACGTTGGCTTCTGCACCCCCGGCGGTGCGGTCGAACGTCTCCGATTTCTCCAGTGGGCCAGGCTCGGCGACCAGAACGACGAGGCCTTCGCCTACACACACCGCTCGTGGTGCTTTCACGTCGATCTCCTCGAACTCTTGCGGGAACGCTGACTTTCGTTGCAGACTACAAACCATAAACACATTGCGCAACCAGCGTTGCATAATGCGCAACGCATGTGGATTCACTGAGACCAAGGAGACGACCGTGATCGACATCGATGCCGTCGAGGCGCTCAGCCGCCGAGTGCTCGGACCCGAGCACAAGGCGTTGCCCCCCAGGTCGTGGGGGCACACCATCGAGAGTTTTCTCGCCACGTCGCCACGGCTCTCCGAGTTCACGACGCCCGTACTCACACTCGACCGGGCACGCATCGCGTCGAACATCTCGGTCATGGCCGAATGGACGGCGCGTGCAGGAATGCTGCTCGCGCCCCACGGCAAGACGACGATGGCCCCTCAACTGTGGAGGCAGCAACTCGACGCGGGAAGCTGGGCCATCACCCTCGCCACCGGATGGCAGGTGCAAGCAGCGCGCGCGTTCGGGGTCGACCGAATCGTTCTCGCCAACGCCGAGATCGACCCCGTCGCGTTGACATGGATTGCGGGCGAGCTGGATTCGCATCCGACATTCGAGTTCTACTGCTGGGCGGACAGCGTCGCAACGGTGAACGAGATGGACCGCATACTGACGGCGCAGGGAACGCGCCCCATCCCAGTCATCGTCGAACTCGGTGGCCCGCACGGTCGAACCGGCGCACGCACGACAGACGAGGCGACCGCGGTCGCTCGTGCGATCGCGTCGTCGCCGCGGCTGGCGTTGGCCGGGGTCGGCGGCTACGAGGGCGCACTGAGCCACGACCGGACCGACAGCGGCCTCGCAGCAGTTAGGGCCTATCTCGAGAACGTCGCAGCCCTCCATCGCGCGCTCGATGCCGAAGGGTTGTACGGCGAGCATGCGATCGTGACCGCAGGCGGCAGCGCCTACCAGGATCTCGTTGTCGAGCAGTTGCAATCCCTCACCACCGGAGACGGTGTAGCTACCGACGTCGTGCTGCGCTCGGGTGCCTATGTGGTGCACGACGACGGCTTCTACTCGCAGATCTCACCCCTCACTCCCGCCCGCACCGACGCGCCGCTGCTGTCGGCGATGCACGGATGGGCTCGGACGGTCTCCCGGCCGGAGCCCGGTCTCGCGCTGCTCGACGCAGGCAAGCGGGACTTTCCGTTCGACGAAGGACTGCCTGTCCCCCAATCGGTCCGGGGAGGCGAAACTCTCGACTCCGGCGCCGAAATCACGGCGCTGAACGATCAACACGCGTTCCTCCGTCTACCGGCCGAGGACAGCACGGCGCTCCCGGTGGGATCGGTGGTGCGGTTGGGCCTGTCTCACCCGTGCACCGCATTCGACAAGTGGCGTCTGGTTCCCGTCGTCGACGACGCCGACGGCGACGATCCCCGCGTCGTCGATCTCGTGCACACATTCTTCTAGAGAGTCGAAACCTCATGCCCGATACCCTCTTTCGAGGTGCCGACGTCATCGACGGCACCGGGTCACCGCGACTGCGTCGTGACGTTCTCGTCCGCGACGGAATCATCGCCTCGATCGCCGAACCCGGCACCGTTCTCGGTGCCGACAGAATCGTCGACGCCACTGCGGGGCAGGTCCTGTCCCCCGGGTTCATCGACATGCATGCCCATTCCGATCTGCGTCTGCTGACCGACCCCGACCACTTCCCGAAGATCAGTCAGGGCGTCACCACCGAGGTCATCGGACAGGACGGCATCGCCTACGCTCCGATCGACGACGCGACACTCGATGTGGTGCGGCGTCAGATCGCCGGATGGAACGGCAATCCCGTCGACCTCGACTTCTCGTGGCGTTCGGTCTCGGAGTACCTCGATCGCCTCGACCAGGGAATCACCCCGAACGCTGCCTATCTCGTTCCCCAGGGAACATTGCGATACCTCGCGGTTGGCCCTGATCAGCGACCCGCGACGCCGTCCGAGATCGCCCACATGCAGGAGTTGTTGGCGCAGGGCCTGCAAGAAGGTGCCGTCGGAATGTCGAGCGGTTTGACGTACACGCCCGGAATGTATGCCGACACCAGCGAATTACGCGCGCTGTGCGAGGTCGTCGCCGACTTCGGTGGGTTCTATGCACCGCACACTCGGTCGTACGGCGCCGGCGCGCTCGACGCGTACCAGGAGATGCTCGATCTCTCGAGGGATACGGGATGTGCGCTGCA
This sequence comes from Rhodococcus sp. 15-2388-1-1a, assembly GCF_002259145.1. Lineage (NCBI taxonomy): Bacteria > Bacillati > Actinomycetota > Actinomycetes > Mycobacteriales > Nocardiaceae > Rhodococcus > Rhodococcus sp. 15-2388-1-1a. Next base: position 4,951 of record NZ_NPFP01000006.1, read on the forward strand.
TCTGACTCACGCGACGATGAACTTCGGCGTCAATCGGGGCCGGGCACGTGAGTTCTTGGACCGCGTCGACTCTGCGATCTCGGACGGATGCGACGTCACCCTCGACACGTATCCGTATCTGCCCGGGGCCACCACTTTGTCTGCGCTGCTGCCGAGTTGGGCAATGTCGGGTGGCCCGGATCGCGCGCTCGAACGCCTCGACGATCCGGACATGCGTCGACGCATCGCACAGGATGTCGACGTCGACGGGTCCGACGGCTGCCACGGCGTGACCGTCGAGTGGGAGACCATCCAGCTCAGCGGTGTCGCGAATCCGGAGCTCGATCGCTACGTCGGGCGCACGATGTCCGATATCGCGGCCGACGAGGGGCGCGCGCCGGTGGACGTGTTCTTCGAGTTCCTTCGCCGAGACGCTCTGGCCACCACAATCCTCCAGCACGTCGGCCACGAGGAGAACGTGCGAGAGATCATGGCGCATCCACGCCACATGGGCGGCAGTGACGCGATCCTGGTCGGCGAGAAACCGCACCCACGCGCCTGGGGAACCTTCCCCCGTTACCTGGGTCACTACGTCCGAGACGAGCAACTGCTCTCGCTGGAGGACTGCATCAATCACCTGACCGGCCGTCCCGCTGCGCGGCTCCGCCTGCGCGCCCGCGGCACGATAGCCCTCGGCCACGCAGCCGATCTCGTGCTGTTCGATCCTGCCACCGTGCGCGACACCGCCACGTTCGAGAATCCGAAACAACAGGCCGACGGCATCAGCCACGTCATGGTCAACGGCGCGTTCGCCATCGACGATCGACGCCCCACCCACTCTCTTGCAGGCCGTGCCCTGCGACTCGATTCCATCGGAAAGCAGACAGCATGAATGCACTGTCCACAATTCTCGAGGACCGCGCACTGTCGGTGGTCCGCGCGCCTCACATCTCCGATCCTGTTGCGCTGGCAGATGCGCTCTCGCGCGGCGGAATTCGGGCCCTGGAGTTGACCTTCACCACACCAGGCGTGCTGGCGCTGCTCCGCACGGCATCGAACGCCGGTGCAGTCGTCGGGGCGGGCACCGTCCTGACCGCCGACCAAGCGCGGTCGGCAATCGACGCCGGGGCGAGCTTCGTCGTGACTCCTGGGCTCCGTCCCGACGTTGCCGCGATCGTCACCGACGCCGGAATCCCGCTGATGATGGGCGCGCTCACCCCGTCCGAAGTGATGACCGCCCTCGATCTCGGGGCGGATGCCGTGAAGATATTTCCGGCACGGACCGTCGGGCCCGCGTATTTCAAGGATCTGCTCGGCCCCTTCCCCGACGCGCAACTCGTTCCGTCCGGCGGAGTCAACGCAGGTAACGCGGCTCAGTTCCTGGCATCCGGTGCCGTCGCAGTGACGGCAGGCACCGATGTGGTTTCACCGGCGTCGGTTGCGGCGGCCCAGTGGGACGACATCACCGCGCGAGCGCAGGCGTTCGTGGCGGCTATCAGCGCAGACATCAAGGAAGGCTCGTCATGAATTCTGTCGTCGACTGGCTCAGAACCTCCACGCCAGGACTACTCGTATTGTGCGGCATCGCAATTGCTGTACTGCTCATCGTCATCATCAAGGTCAAACTCGAACCGTTCATCGCACTTCTCATCGTCGGCCTCGGATTGGCTCTGGCTGCCGGTTTGCCCGTCAACGAGATAGTCGGCACCGCCATCAAGAGCAACGAATCGCTTCTCGAAACCGGGTTCGGCGGCATCCTCGGGCACATCGCAGTCATCATCGGACTGGGAACGGTCCTGGGCGCGATTCTCGAAAAGTCCGGTGGCGCACAGGCACTGACCGCCAAGCTGCTGGGCGTCTTCGGAGAACGCGGAGCACCCATCGCAATGGGCCTGTTGGGTCTGATCTTCGGCATCCCGGTGTTCTTCGACATCGGCATCTTCGTGTTGGCACCGTTGGTCTACGTGGCGGCGCGCCAAGGCGGAAAGTCGTTGGTGCTCTATGCGCTGCCGATGTTGGCAGGATTGTCCATGACGCATGCTTTCTTGCCGCCACATCCAGGTCCGGTTGCCCTCGGCGGGTTGCTCGAAGTGAACCTGGGCTGGCTCATCCTGTTCGGATTCATCTGCGGAATACCAGGATTCATCGCCGCCGGCCTGGTGTGGGGTAACTGGATCGGCAAACGCATCATCGTCGACGTGCCCGAGGACTTCATCAACGACGGAAACGACGCGAGCACAACCGAGGGTGGAGGCGCAGGCACGGTCGCCACCAAGCGTCCGGTCGTCACCACGCCGCCGTCGGTGGGCACCATCGGAGCAATCATCGCGGTTCCACTGGTCCTGATCCTCGGCGCCACGTTCGGCAGCATCCTGCTCGATCCCGGCAACCTACTCGAAGTACTGACGTTCTTCGGCACCCCGGCCGTCGCGCTTCTGATCGCAGTTCTGATCGCGTTCTACGTTCTGGGAATTCGACGCGGATCCACAGTCCAGGAACTGAGCAAGCTGACCGGAGAGTCGCTTCGTCCGGTGGGCATGCTGTTGCTGGTGGTCGGCGCAGGCGCGTTCTTCGGAAAGGTCATCTCCGCCACGGGAATCGGCACAGCCCTGGCCGACACCATGGCGGCCGCAGGTCTTCCCATCATCGTGTTGGCGTACATCATCAGCTGTGCGCTCAGGGTCGCCCAGGGGTCGGCAACCGTGGCCATCGTGACGACCGGCGGCATCGTCGGACCACTCGTGGCAGCCCAGGACTACTCGGCTCCGGCCGTCGCGCTGATCGCCATGTCCATCGCAGCGGGCTCGATCATCGCCAGCCACGTCAACGACGGCGGATTCTGGATCATCGCGAAGTTCTTCAACCTGACCGTCAAGCAGACACTGCAGACATGGACGGTTCTCGAGACAATTCTGTCCGTGGTCAGCTTCGCCGTCGCGGGAATCCTCTTCGCGATCATCGCCTAGAGCCAGTGGCGCGGCTATGTGCCCTCGGCTGCACTCAGTCGCGCCACTGCGTCCGCACTTGATCACCGACGAAATGTGTGTTCTCGGCGGACATTTCCCGGCTCCCCGACCGCCCGACGAGGTCATCGATCCGATCGTCCAAGCTGTGCGCGCGGGCCATCGCGTCGGAGGTGCGGGCCTCGGTCTCCGAAGACTCGACCACGTTCGCGAGTCGTACCAGCGCGGCCACCCGTCCGGTCAACTGTTTCCACACCACTTCCAGTGCGCCACGACGAGATTCGACCTGCGCTGCGGTCTCCTCGTCGACCATCGTTTCACCGATCCGGTTCAGCTCGGTCGCTACCGTTCGCAGCGACGTGGCATCGAGCGAGATCTCGGTGAGTTCGACGAACAGGTCCAGCTGATTGCGCTGGATCTCGAAGTAGGTCGATTGCCATGCAGGCGACCGACGCACTCGATCGAACGAGGTGCCGGCGAGGAACAGCAGGGTGTCGTAGCGATCGACGAAACGGTCGTCCTTTCGGTCCACGAACTGATCCACCATTCCGGTCGCCCACTCGACCCTGTCGGCCACCGGGGTTCTGCGCGCCAGCGTGCTCACCCGATCCGTAGCCGCATCCACCAGTGACAGGCCACGCTCGGCGATCGGGCCGAACTTCTGTGGCGCAGGCGTTCTCGTCAGCGCATCGAAGACCGCGTCCCGTTGGTCCAGATCGAGATGCACACCTTCCCGCCGCTCCTTTCGCGCCGCACGTACTCCGTTGGCGTAGTGCCGATTGGACATCACCACGGTGGTGCGGTGGTGATCGACGCGTCTGGTCAGCTCGGCAGCTCGGAGTCGGTACACGAGCGCCGATCCGGGCTTGCTCGTCGTGTCCTTGGCGAGCCAGCGATCGCGCTCGTCCACCAGAGTGCGCAATGCGCCGAATCCCCCGATCGACGGGAGCGAGCGCCCTGCATGCCATCGGTCGACGAGTACGACTCGGGTGGCCTGGTCCACTCGGCCGGCAGCGATGGCGACAGCGGCCGCGTCGGACAGTGGCTCGGAACGGCCGGGCAACCGGCATTCGGCGCAGCGGCGGTGGACCTCGTCGTCGAACCGGGCACGCTGTTCGGCCGACCCATTGCCATCGAATTCGGACATCGTCTCTCCTAGGTCGCGCTGGATCGCCGGTGTCGTCGACCGATCGCTCGCCATCGAGTGTTCCAGAATTTCAGATCAGTCCGCGCAACGATTGCTCGGTCTGCGGCTTCTTCTCGGCCAGCAGGGTGCGTGCCACGTCGAGGCCCTCCCAGACGTTCCACATCAGTACGCCCCGAACGACGGCATCGTCGTCGAGGTAGTAGACGACGCCTTCCTTGCCCACCGACTTCCAGTCCTCGACGACGCTCAGCCCCGTGGACACCGTGCCGATCGCCTGATAGCCGTCGTCGTAGACATCGGAGTAGAAGTACGGGGTGTAGCTGTAGGGATCTGCGGCGCCGGCCATATTGCGTCCTGCGGCCTTGCCCATCTCGGTCGCGTTGTCGACATGCTCGATACGACGGCGTCCGAGGATGGCATCGGGGTAGTTCGCCACGTCACCGGCGGCGTAGACGTGCTCGTCCTCGGTCCGGAGGAACTCGTCGACGGTCACGCCGTCGTCGACCGACAGCCCTGCAGATTCGGCCAATTCCGTGTTGGGTCGCACGCCGAGTCCGAACACGACGCCGTCCGCCTCCACGGTCGAACCGTCGTCGAGTTGGAGTTGTACGCGCGCCGACGCCTCGGCCCCGGACACGACCCTCGTTCCCCGGCGCACGGTCACACCGTGGCCTGCGAATCCCTTGTCGAAGCCGGCAGCCAGGGTCGGCGGAAACATGTGTCCCCCGAGTACGGCATCCGACGTCACCAGTGTGACCTTCACATTCTGGAGAGACAGGGCAGCTGCGATTTCGGTGCCGATGTATCCGCCGCCGACCACGGCGATGTGATCGGCGGTCTTGGTCAGCTCGCGCAGCGCCCGGTAGTCGGCGAAGGTGCGGAAGTACACCACGCGGGGGCTGGGAGCCAGTTCGATGCGCGTCGGCATTGCACCGGTTGCCAGGAGAAGCTGTCCGTACTCGTGGTGTTCTCCGGATTCCGTGGTGACCGACGAGTCGGAGCGGTCGACCGATACGACTCGAGTTCCGGTGTGCACTTCTGCGCCGGTGTCGGAGGCCGTGTCGAGCGAGACCTGATCGCGGCCGAACTCCGGGTCGGTCCACAGCTTCTTCGACAGCGCCGGCCGCGTGTACGGCGCGTCCGGGTCGGTGCCGAGTATGCCGATGGAGCCCGTCGTGTCCTGCTCGCGGATTCCGCGAGCCGCGCTGTCCGCGACCATTCCCCCGCCGATGATCAGGTAGTCGTAACGCATCGTTCACTCCTCGAAAGTCGACGTCGATCACTCCGCGGCTACCCGGAACAACGCGAGAAGAATCCTCGGAGCCGCTCCGTCCGGGAAACCCGCAGGTGGAGGAACCGACCGGACTGTATGCAGCATCACACCCCGAAGAGGTTGGCCCAGGCCCATCGAGTGGGCATCTTGGTCTGGGCGACGAAACATCGTTTTTACTCGGGCCGAGCTGTAACGGTTCCGGCCGACCGAACGACTCACACCTCAGGACGCGAACAAAAGGAGACGATGTGACTGTTCAGATCGATTCGCTCGCAATTGGCACCGACAACGCCGATATCGCGACAGCTGACGTCGACCAGCTCTTCGACGAAGTTTCAACGCTGGACGCCACCATCATCGACGCCATCGAGCGTCGCACCCGCCTGGCGCGCACGCTTGCTGCGGCAACGCCGGACGCCACCGAGTCGGATCAGGCATCCGATCCCTATGCAGACCTCGGCAACGACGGCCACGTCTTCTCGCGGATGCTCTCGCGCCTCGCGCAGATCACGCGATAGCCACACCCCCCTTCAGCTTCGCAGTCCGCGACCCCGTCGAGCATCCGCTCGGCGGGGTCGCGTCGTGTCTGCACATCTGCACCCGATGACTTTTCGGATCGAGAGCTGTCAGTACGAACAAGACCGCCGTTCGACGGTTCGACGCAGCAGGCTCTTCCAGAAAAGGTGTGTATTCATGTCCCGTTCGCTGTTCGCCAACATGCCCGTCCGCGACGTCGTCGCAACCCGCACATTCTTCGAGGGTCTCGGATTCCAGTTCAACGATATGTTCAGCGACGAGAATTGTGCATCGATGGTCGTCAGCGATCAGGCGACCGTGATGTTCCTGGCCACCTCGCGATTCGAGGACTTCATCTCGGACTCGATCTGCGACACGGGCTCGGCCCGGGAGGTACTGATGTGCGTCTCTGCCGACAGCCGCGAGGAAGTCGACTCGCTCACCGACGCGGCGATCGCCGCGGGTGGATCGAAGTGGATGGAGCCCCAGGATCACGGGTTCATGTACGGCCGGGCGTTCCGAGATCTCGACGACCACGTCTGGGAAGTGATGTGGATGGATCCGTCGGCCGTCTCGCAGGGCTGACCGAACGTTCGACTAGAGGCGGTCGGGCAAACCGAATCGATCGAACAGCGTCAGATCGAAGAAGCAGGTCACGTGCCCGACCCCTCTGGCATCGACATCGAGAACGTGCAACTGGAACGCGCGGTGCACACCGTCCTCGGCCAGCATGTAGAGCCCGTATGCGGGTTGGCCATTGGCAGAGGTGGCCACCATCCGCATGTCGCCTGCCCCGTTTGCGGGGCAGTTGTTCCGGATGAGAGATCCGATCGTCTCGCCACCCTGGTACCACCCGACGAACGGCGGCATTTCCCACACTGCGTCCGAGGTGAACAGCGTGACCAGTCGGTCGATGTCGTAACTCTCGAAACACTCCACGTACTGGGCGAGAAGTTCCTGTAATTCCGCGGATTCGATGGGCTCGACGTTGTCGAGCTCGGGCGCGATCTCGTCGAGCCGCTCCCGCGCTCGCTGCAGGAGGCTGTTCACTGCTGTCGTCGTCGTGGCGAGAACCTCGGCTACCTCCGATGCTTTCCACTGCAACACTTCGCGCATCAGCAGCACCGCGCGTTGCCGTGACGACAGATGCTGCAGGGAGGCGACGAAGGCGAGCCGCACGGATTCCCTCTCCACCACGATCGAAGCCGGATCACTCGCATCCTCCAGTTCGGAATCGGCGATCGGCTCGAGCCACGGAATCTCGTTGTTCTGCACCAGTTCGTCGGTGGGGCCGGAACTCGGTGCACCCAAGCCTGTCGGCAAGGGACGCTTCGCCCGGCCGTCCAGAGCGGTCAGACAGGTGTTGGTTGCGATTCGGTACAGCCATGTGCGCAGGGACGAACGGCCCTCGTATTTGGCGTAACCCCGCCATGCGCGAATGTACGTCTCCTGCAACAGGTCCTCGGCATCGTGGATCGACCCGGTCATGCGATAGCAGTGCGCGAGCAACTCGCGACGAAAGGGATCGAACTTCTCGACGAAGTCGTCCTTCTGTTCCGAGGCCACGGTCATGCGGTAGAGCGTAAACCGGACGCAGTCGCGCCACAGCTCGAACGCGCGCCGTCGAGAGGAATGCCGACACTTCTGCGTTAACCTCGGCATCGTGACATCGGCAACGAGTATCGACGACTTGGTCGAAGAGCTGTACCTGCAGCGTCGTCGAGCGTGGGAAGCCGCTCTCGTCACGGCGCAGAACTTCCTCGAGACCATCGCCGACGAGATTCTCGAGGACGTCGATCGAGACCGACTCAATGCGCAGACTGCACGCATCAAGGACCCGGGCAGATCGGCCGACAAACTGCGCCGCTACCTGTCCGAGGGCCGCATCGCCGAGCCGACCGACGCCGATGCCGTCGCCGAGGCGTTGCCCGATCTCGTCGGCGTCAAGGTGCTGTGCAAGACCCCGCGCGATCAGCTGACGTTCGTCGCTGCGCTCGAGCGTGCGTGCAACGACCCGGAATGCTCCGTGCGGTTCGCACAACCACCCACCGATTACGTCGCCTTTCCCAAGCCGAGTGGCTACCGCGCGTATCACGCCGTGCTCGTCGTTCGAGTGGCCACGCATCAGGGCGATCTCGACGTGAAGGTGGAGGTTCAGGTCAAGACGCGCCTGCAGGACGCCTGGGGCGAGCTGACCCACGAGGACATGTACAAGCCCGGTGAGGCACTCAAGCCGACCAAGAAGCACACCGACTACGCCGCGCACATGGCCCACCTGCTCGATCAGGTGGATGCGATGGCCGACGATCTGGCCGCGCAGCTCGACTCGTTGACGGCCGCATCGAAGGACGGGGGCGTGCTTGCGGCCGCCCCGATTCCGAAGGATCCGGATTTCATCAGCGCCAGGGTCACCCGCACCGGTCCGCGCTACGCACTCGCCGTCGGACCCGACGGCCGTAGAGGCCTCGTTCCCGCACGATCGGTCAAGGCAGTCATCGGCTCGACCGACCGGATCGCCGTCAACGACTACCTCGAGGTGGGCGACTTCATCGACGTGGTGGTGGAAGACTCCGAGGACGCGCTCTACTACCACCTCACCTCGCAGCCGCCACGACGCAAGCCCGCGAAGAAGCGCAAGCGCTGACCTGGAGTTCTCAGCAACGTCTCACGTCGGTCCGGTAGACATGCCTTCTCGTGACCACTACCGAGAAATCCACGGTCGTCACCGATGCCGACAGTGTCGACACCGCGACCGACAGAACAGCCACCGACAGAACCGCGACCGCGGACCGGCGCGCAAGATTCCGCTCCGCCGAGACTCTGGTGCCTGCCGTCTCGTTCGCCGTGCTGGCGACGCTGTACGCGGTGATGTCCGTCCTCGGCCACCGCCAGCTCCGTACATCCGGATTCGACCTGGGCATATTCGTTCAGCAGATCGCGTCGTACTCGCAGTTCCAGGCACCGACATCGGACCTGCTCGGCACCGGCTACAACACGCTGGGTGACCACTTCTCGCCCATCACCGCGTTGCTGGGACCTGTCTACCGGCTGTTCCCGCACGCCGAGACGCTGCTGATCGCGCAAGCCGTGTTGTTCGCGCTTGCCGTGATTCCGATCAGCCGACTGGCGGTACAGAGATTCGGCACGATCGTCGGCATCGTGACGGCCGCGGCGTTCGGACTCTCCTGGGGCGTGCAGGCCGCGTTGAACTTCGACTTCCACGAGGTGGCGTTCGCGATGCCTCTGCTGGCCATGTCGATGGTCGCGCTGGTCGATCGGCGCTGGCTGCCGGCCCTTGCCTGGGCTCTACCCCTCGTGTTCGTCAAGGAGGACATGGGCCTGACGGTGATCGTCATCGGGGCATTGGTTGCGCTGTGGACGAGCGGCCGAACGCGCATCCTCGGGGCGCTGACTGCTGTATGGGGACTGACCTGGGTGGTTCTCGCGGTCAAGGTGATCGTCCCGGCCCTCAGCTCGGACAACTCGTACGACCAGGGTTCGAAGCTGCCTCCCCTGGGAGAAGGCATAGCCGACACCGCACACGGGCTGGTTGCCGGCGATTCACGGGCGGCCACCGCCTTTCTGCTGCTCGCTGTCACCGGCTTCTTCGCTCTGCGCTCTCCGCTGCTCCTGATCGCCGTCCCGACGGTCGCGTGGCGCTTTCTCAGTGACAACACCAACTTCTGGAAGCCGATCTACCACTACAACGCGATCCTCATGGTCATCGTGTTCATCGCTCTGCTCGACGCATTGGCGCGTAGCCACCGGCACGGTCAGCTCACCGAACGCGGCCGAAAGCTGATCGTCGCGTTCGTGGCAGCGTTCGCGGTCGTCGCATTGCCGTTCCTGCCCATGTCACGGGTGGTGCAAGCGCAGGAGTGGACGATCGATCCGCAGGCCGAGACCGCCCGAGAGATCTCCGAGTGGATTCCCGCCGGTGATCGCGTTGCGGCGTCGAACAATCTCGTGGCCCAACTCGTCGCCGACCACGACGTGTCGGTCTTTCCGCAGCGCACGACCGATTCGACCGTGCCGGATTGGATCGTCGTGAACCGCGAACGGCCCGCGGGGTGGCCGACGGACGAGACCGGCGATCGTCAGGCGATCAGCCGGGCGCTGGCGAGCGGATACGACGTCGTCTTCTCCGTCGACGGAATCGAGGTCCTGCACCGCGAGTGAGTGGTCCCGATTAGTGTTCGAACGAGTCGACCTCCCACTCGACTCACAGAGACGACTACTGCAAGGCAGGTACAGGACATCGACGCTCGAACCGGCGATCTCGGCGCCACCAGGACCGCATCGAAGCGCTCACCGTGGAATCGAAAGAATCCCTACCGCGCGCAGATTCTGAGCAACCGACGCCTCTCCGGCCCCACGTCGGCCAAAGAAGTTCGACACTTCTCGCTCGCGCTCGGCGAGAGCGGCATCGCCTACGAGGCCGGTGACGGATTCGGCGTGAAGCCCGTCAACGACGCGGCGCTGGTCTCGGCCGTGATCGAGCGTCTGGGTGTGCCTGCCGACACCGCGGTCCACACGAAGTCGGGCGAGATCACCTTGGCCGATGCCTTGACCACGGACTACGAGATCGGCATCCCGCCCATGGATCTGATCGAGGCCGTGGCCGAACGCGCCGGTGACGCCGAGCTCGATCACGTTCTGCAGAACGGCGACCGCGCGTCGTTCGACGCCTGGACCTGGGGTCGCGACGTCGTGGACGTTCTCGATCTCGATCGGTCGGGAGCCTTCGATCCGGCCGAATTCCTCGGGTTGCTGCGTCCTCTGCAACACCGGGTCTACTCGATTTCGTCGTCACCGATCGCGCACGAGGGCACCGTTCATCTGACCGTCTCGACGGTCCGATACCGGTCGGCCGAGCGTGATCGCGGTGGCGTCTGCTCGACGTATCTGGCCGATCGCGTCGAGGACGGACAGCAGGCCGGAGTGTTCCTGTCCGCGAACAAGTCGTTCCGCCTCCCCGCCGACGACACCCCGATCATCATGATCGGGCCGGGAACCGGAGTGGCACCCTTCCGAGCATTTCTGCACGAGCGGCACGCACGCGGAGCCACAGGCGAGAACTGGCTGTTCTTCGGCGATCAGCATCGAACGAGCGACTTCCTCTACGAGGACGAACTCACCGAGTTCGAGCGCAGCGGTCTGTTGACGCGACTCGATCTGGCGTTCTCCCGTGACCAGCACGAGAAGATCTACGTGCAGCACCGCATGTGTGAGGCCGGAAAGCAGCTGTACGGGTGGCTCGAAGCGGGCGCGCACCTGTACGTGTGCGGCGATGCGACGCGCATGGCCAAGGGCGTCGACGAGGCACTGCACGAGATCGTCGCCGAACATGGTGGCCGCTCCCCCGACGCCGCCGAGGACTACGTCAACGACCTCAAGCAATCCAAGCGCTATCTGCGCGACGTGTACTGACTCGGGTTCTTGTCGGACCCTCTCGCTACGGTCTCGGATACAGGCATCAGTTCTCGTCCGAGAAGAGGGTTTGCATCGTGACCGCATTGCAGAACGGCCATTTCGACTCCACCACCGCGCTCGCGTGGGCCACGTTCACCGAGAACCTGCATGCTCGTCTTCGGACCTTGCCGAGGGGCGACTACATCACGGTTTCCGCCGCTCAGGCGAGCCCGGGCGAGCGTGGGTTGCGCCCGTACATCGATGTGGCGGCGACGGACCGCGGCGTGCTGGTGTCGGTGGCAGCGCTGCCGTCACTGCTGTACCCGGATGCCCCGGACACGACGGCCATGGATGTGCAACTACTCGACTGCGGATGGCTGGATCGAGGCAAGCCGGTCGCAGACGGGTCGATCATCGATCTCACACGAACCGACGCCCGAGCAGATGCCGCGCTCGTCGCGGAGATGATCACGCGCGCGTTCCGAGAGATCTGGAACGTCCCGCATCCGTCGTTCCTGAGCGTGTGGAGCGTGGCGGCCGACGGTGCATCATCGGGGCCGGTCGACCTGCAACGCGGGATCGTCGGTCGCACGAACGGCACCGCGACCGAGAGTCCGTCGGAGTCGTCCGACGACGTTCCTGCCGAGCTGACGGCACTTCAGACGCTGTGCCAGTTGATCGGTCGGCGCGTCGATGCGCACACCGTTCGATCGGTGTGCGCCGACGGCGATCTCGACGCGTTGAAAGCGCGAGCAGTCTCGCTGCATCGATCGGCCGCTGTTCGGGCCCGCCCCGACGACGCGAGTGCGGAGCACTCGGTCGCGGTATGGAAGAACCTTGCCCGCACCTGGCTGCTGGTCGCGCACAGCATGGACGCCGTGACGAGGGCAGACCGGCATGCGTGCCGGTGACGAAGAGGATCCGACGAACTACAGGATCTTTCGGCGCAGGCCGCTCGCCCGCAGCACCTGACGTTCGACGCCCGCGCGGATGGCCTCTTCGGTACCGATCACCCGTACGTGCGATCGTGCACGAGTAATGGCGGTGTACAGCAGTTCTCGGGTCAACAGCGTCGATGCCTCGGCGGGCAGCAGAACCGACACGGTGTCGTACTGACTGCCTTGACTGCGGTGAATCGTCATTGCGTACACAGTGTGTACCGAGGAGAGCACATTCGGGTGAATCAAGACGTGGCCACGACCTCGCGGAAACGCCGCCATCGGAGTTCCGTTGTCTCCCAACACCACAACGCCGGTGTCCCCGTTGTAGATCCTCGCCTCGTGGTCGTTGGCCGTCACCAACAACGGCTGTCCGGGGTACCAGAGCGAGGGGTCGAGAAACGTTCCGCTGCCTTCTCCCACCCACTCCATCGCCTGCCGGTCCCACCGCGAGACCCCCCATCGACCCTCGCGGTGAGCGCACAGGAGGCGATGTTTCTCGAGCCCGAGCAGTGCTGCGGTGGCATCTCCTCGTACGGCGGCGGCGGTGACCTCGGCGGCGGTGTCGATCACGTCGGAACGCAGGGCGTCGACGTCGTCGGGGCTCTGGAACGAAATCTCCTCCGCGCCGGACTCGAGCAGCGCCATCACGTCGTCGCCCCGGCCGTCTCGCACGGCCACGGCCAGGCGAGCGATGGCTCCGCCGAACCGTCGGCCACGACTGAGCCGAACGACGCCGCCGCGCAGTCGGTCTCGCTCGAATGCGCTCAGAGCGGCTTCCGCGGGATCCTCGGCTGCGGCGAAGTCCACGTCGACGAGCTGCGCCAGAACCGGGTTCTCGATGCCGGTGACCGGCCTGGCCACCAGATCTGCCAGCACTGCGCCTGCGTCGACCGACGTCAGCTGATCCGGGTCTCCCACGAGAATCAACCGAGACTCCGGACGCACGGCTTCCAGTAGCCGACACATCATCGTCAGAGACACCATCGAGGTTTCGTCGACGACGATGACGTCGTACGGCAGTCGGTTCTCGGCGTCGTGCCGAAACCTCGTCTTGCTACCGGGCTTCCATCCCAGAAGCCGGTGCAGCGTCATCGCTTTCAGGTCTGCTGGAAGTCCGAGGAGCCCGGCTTGTTCGGACACGGACTCCTGCAACCGGGCTGCGGCCTTGCCGGTGGGTGCGGCGAGCCCGATGCGCAGATCGCTTCCGTGTTCGCGGACGAGAAGCGCCAGAATTCTCGCTACCGTATGGGTCTTTCCGGTTCCCGGTCCGCCTGCGATGACCGTGGTCCACTGCGTCGCCGCCAGCGCTGCCGCTATTCGCTGTCGATCGGGAGCGGCAGTCGGTGCGCCAGATTCGTCCACGAACAGCGCGGCCAGCGCGTCGCGGATCTCGTCTGCATCGGCGGCCGGGTGGGATTGCGAACGCACGTCGAGGAGATCTCGAACGGTGCTCTCCTGCAAATGGTATCGGTCCAGGTACAGCAGCTCACCCTGATCGGTGTCGACCAGTTTCAGCGGTCTCAACGGTCCATTCGGACTGCCGAGCACCAGTGGACTCACCCTCAGTTCTCGGAGCACGTCGTCGAGCTCCGGCCACGGAAGTGCGCTCGGATCGACGTCCGAATCCTCGTCGACGGTGACGTCTCGCAGGCGTCGCAGATCCAGGCACACCGAGCCCGATCGCACCGAGCGCACCGTCAGAGCAGTGGCGAGCAGTACATGCTCCGACGACTCCCCGGCAAGGGCACCGAGGCGCAAGGCCACGTGCACGTCGGATGCCGACAGCACACCCACGTCGTTGAAGGTGCGCAGGATTCCACTGCCGCGCAGCGCAATCGAGACTCCGGTCATCGGGTCACCTTCCCGGCGAGCAGGTCCGACAGCTCGACCACCAGAGCTGCGGGCGGATTCCAGTCGAACACCCCGCACCCGGCGGGGGTCTGCGGTCCGACCATGCCCCGCACGAACAGGTACCGGATGCCGCCGAGGTGTAGCTGCGGGTCGTAGTTCGATTGACGCCATCGCAGATATCGATGCAGCGCAACGGCATACAGGATTGCCTGCAGCGGATAATGCGAGCGGATCATTTCCTGGGCCATCTTCTCGCGCGTGAAGTTGCCGGTGGTCAGATCGCCTCTGGCGATTCGATTCGTCTTGTAGTCCACCACGACGTACCGCGGTCCTGACACGCGAAGAACCGAGTCGATACTTCCGGTGAGGAACCCGCGCAGTGGTGTCGCCTCCAGATCGTCGAGCAGATCTGCATAGGACGCGAGCACGTCCGCGGGATCGAGGTGGTGTCGCAACAGCCGCGCCACGGACTTCAACGTGACCGTGTCCGCCACCGGATCGTCTCCGCCGGCCAAGGGCAGCTCGAAGTCGAGTTCGGCCAGGTGGTCGGAGGGCGCTACGTCGGCCAGCGTCCCGAATCCCAATGGTGTCTGCATCACCGGCAGAAGCGCTTGTGCCAATGCCACCGGATCGACCTCCGCCATCCGCGACGCGACCGCGGCAGCGCAGCGGCGCTCGAGTTCCTCGAGCAGATCGGGTGCGGACGTGTCGACGTGTTCGAGTGCCTCGTGGACGAGCGTTCCGAACGCCGCGCCGGCAGGCATGCCGTTCATCGGTGACCCGATTCCGTCCAGCTGTTCGTCGATGTACTCGCGTCCTGGGTATTCGGCGCCCACCGACGTGTCGGCGGGCTCGTCCGTCTTCTCGGGATGCTCGGCCTCGCTGGTCACTCCAACCTCGGGCCGGCCGGGCGCGGCGTCGTGAGCGTGAGCTGTCAACGCGGAGTACGACGTTCGACGCCACAGGAGGTCGAGGGTTCGATCGAATCGTGCGGCCGCGACGTCGAGGTGCGGTTGCTCGGGACGAATCCAGTGTGCGGTGGACGGCTCACCGGGTCCCACCGGTTCGACCGAGATGAGGTCGGCTGCCGACCCGACCCAGGATTGGAGCCGGTTCGCAGTCGTCGCGTCGTCGAGAACCTTGTAGGACGGCTCCGGCAGAGCAATTCCGGGGATTCGTCCGAACAGCATGCGGTGCAGCGAGGACGTCGCGGTGTTGCGGCCCGGTGCCCACCACAGCACGATCCGGCTCTCGGCGCGGGTGAGACCGACGTAAAGCAGTCGCAGTTCCTCGCCTGCTTCCTCCTGGTCGTTGAGAATCTTCCTGGCCGCGTAGCCCGTTCCGGACGGTCCGCCGACGTCTCGGATCCGCTTGCCGTTCTCGTGCAGCAACAGCGTCGACGGCTTGCTGAAGTACAACGTGTCCCAGGCGTAGGGCAGATAGACGACCGGGAATTCGAGCCCTTTGCTGCCGTGTGTCGTCATGATCTGCACTGCTGCGGAATCACTGTCGAGTCGTCGACTGCGGTCGGTCGACCCGCCCGCTGCCGGTTCCTTGATGCGGTCGGTCAGCCAGCGAGTGAGGGCGGTGATTCCGTAGGACTCGGATACCGCTGCGCGATTGAGCAATTGGGCGATGTGCCGCAGATCGGTCATCGTGCGCTCACCGGCTTCGACCGCGAGCAACCGGGCATCGAGTCCGGACTGGGCCGACACCCGCTCGAAGACTGCCGCGAACCCGGCCTCGTCGAACAGCACCGAATACTCGCGCAGCCGACTGCTGACCTGGGACAGCGCGTCCTCGGCCCCGGAGTCGAGCTGCGCTGCGGTCCACCCGAGCAGCGGAGTCAACGCGGCGAGACGTACGCGATCGGTGCGATGAGGTTGCTCGATGGCCTGCAGCAACCACAGCCAGTGTCGGGCACTCTCGGTGCCGAACACGCTGGTGCTGCTCGACACGACGGACGGGACCCCGACCGCGTCGAGTGCGTCCCGAATCAAGGCCACCTGCTTGGTCGTTCGGGTCAACACGGCAATGTCTCGCGGTTCGATCACCCGAGGGCCATCCGGTCGCTCGATCACGGCATGTCCGGACAACAGCTCGACGATGTCCGCCGCAACGTCAGCTGCAACCCGGGATCGGAGTCGGTCGACTGCCGGAAAACCCTGCCGCAGTGGACCGGCGCCGGTTCGCGGCAGATAGCGCAACCGCAAAGGCGGATGTCCGACCATGCGTGAGAGAGGGTTTCGAGGTTCGACTCGGTGCACCACGATGTCCTCGTGACCGAGGGCCGCACCGCCGTACAGATGATGCAGGGCGTCGAGCAACCCCGAATCACTACGCCAGTTGGCAGTGAGCTCGTAGAGATGGTCCGCGGTCTGCACCGCGTCGAGGTAACTGAGCACCTCGGCTCCGCGGAACGCGTAGATGGCCTGCTTCGGATCGCCGACGAGGATGAGCGTCGTGAAGCCGTGAAACGCCCGCCGCAGAATGTCCCACTGCATGGGGTCGGTGTCCTGGAACTCATCGATCAACACAACGCGGAATCGGTCTCGCACTCGCGCGCAGGCGGCCTCGCCGTGGACGGGGTCGGACAACACCGAATGCAGAAGTCCCAGAAGATCGTTGTAGTCACGCAGCCCGAGCAGGCGTTTGCGACGTTCGATCTCACGGCGCGCTTCCCGGGCGAACCGCACACGAAGTGCGGGCTCGCGGTTGTCGTCGTCCTGGTCCTCGGTGTCGGGATACAGAATCGACTGTTGGTCACCCACGGCCGCCAACGCCAACTGCTGAGCGTCCCGCCTGCTGAATGCCGGTGCCTCGTCGTCACCGCTGAACATCTGCAGATACAGGTCGTCCACGACCTGTTCGAGTAGGTCCGAAACCGATTCGACGAACGCCGATTCCGGTTCGCGCTCGCCTGCGATGCCGAGCCCGTCGAGCATGCGCTGACAGAAACTGTGCGTGGTGACGATGGTTCCGGCGTCGAAGTCCGACAGTGCCCGACGCAACCGTCGACGCCGCCGGTCCACCTCGGCGTCGTCGACTGCGGCCAGAAACGCCACGAGTGGATCCCGAGATACCCGAGCGGCGTCCGGGTCTGCCAGGTCCCGGGCGATCGACGCGAACCTGCTTCGGGTGCGATCACGCAGTTCCTGGGTCGCGGCCCGACTGAACGTCACCAGCAGCAGGTCCGAGATCTCGGCGATCCCTTCGGCGATGTATCGCGCAGCCAACCCCACGATCGCGTACGTCTTGCCGGTCCCGGCGCTGGCTTCGAGGACGGTCGTTCCGGTCGGCATCGGACCGAGCAGGTCGAATCCGCGGGCGGCAGTCATGCGTTCCCCATGTTCTCGGCGGTCAGCAACGGGTCCCACAGTGTTCGAGCGAGAATCCCGAAGCGGCTCTTCTCGTTCGTCGGCTCCGTCTCGTCGGCGAGCGGGGCCGCGGCGAGCAATGTCTGGAACGACAGGGTCGAACCATGGACGTACCGCAACGATCGATCGGTCCCGTCGCCGAAGTCGCCCCGCCAGGCCCACGTTGCCGAGTCGTAGCCGTCCTCGATGGATCCGCCGCTGAACCGCTTCTCCGCGTACGCCGACGCGGTACCGGTCGAGATCGGCAACGGCGACGTCATTCCACGGTCCCGTAAGTCCACCAGCTCCCTCAGGACGGCGACGGGGTCCGAGGGGGCGCTGAGCCGGGAGCGACGAGGCGGGCGCATCCCACTCGCGCGGCCGATGGTGACGGCGCTCCACTCCCCTGCTTCCGATGCCGCTACCGCCAGCAACCGCACCCACGCGGCCAGTCGATGCTTGGCGGCCAGGCGGGAGTACGAGGAGCGCGCCAGCGTGCGGCCGTGAATTCCGGTGACGGTGCCGGTCAGGCGTCGTCCGTCGCCGAGATCGACCGCGACGTCGATCGTCTCGGCCGGACCCTGGTGGAAGGGAGCGGCCGCGTCGGCGATGATTCCGACGATCTGCCGGATGTCGGACATCTCCCGGCGGCCCTGATGAAACGGCGGGAGGGTGCCGCGCCGCCACTCGGCGTCGGCGAATTCTCCGATGTCCCCACCAGCGAGCACCGCGGCAAGCATCCGATCACCGATGTTCCATCGGGACAACGGATCCAGCTCGATGTCCAGGCTGTCCGCCAGGTCGTCCTCGAGCTCGGGAACGCGGAAGCCGAGCCGTTGGCGCAGAAAGGCCTGCACCGGATTCTCGACGAAGGCGATGAGTTCGGCGAGCTCGACGTCCCCGCGCTCCGCCGGAGGAAGCGCGTCGGGCAGAAACGGTGCCACCGGATCGGGCGTCCGTTGCTGGGACACCGCTCCGGCCAGAGCAACCGTGTCGAAGCTGAACGGGTGTTCGGCCTCGAAGTTGTGCGGATCGAACGGCTGCAACGGATGCCGATGTTCGACGCTTCCGCCCGCGGTCACCTCGAGCACGTCCATCAACTCGCGCAGTGGGATCGCGGGCGGCTTGGCCGAACCGTCGACGGGGTCTGCTCCGGTGTAGAACAAGAGCAGTTTTTCCTCCGCCGACATCACCGCGTCGAGGAGCAGTTGCCGATCCTCACTGCGAATGTCTCGTTCACCGACGGCCGGATCGCGGGCGAGGATGTCGTCTCCGTCGATACTGCCCACTCGGGGGAACACCTCGTCGTCGAGTCCGAGCAGCACCACCACTCGGTGCGGCACCGAGCGCATCGGCACCATGGTGCACACGGTCAGCTCGCCGGTACGGAAGTTCGCTCGGGTGGGTCGGCCGGCCAGTCTGCCGGCCAGCATGGCACGCACGTCCGCGAGTCGTAGCTCGGCGGTGCCGCCGTGTTCGGTGGCGTCGGCGATCTCGCGATGTGCCTGTGCCAGTTGCCATTCGTCGGCCGTTGGCACGTCGGCGAGGAGATCGAGGGCACGCCCCAGCTGCCGCGTCCACTCGGTCACCGATGCCGGACCGGCCAGTGCGCGGAGCACCGAGGCGAGCCGATCCACCAACTCGGCGAAGCGGCCGGCGAGGGTGATGTCGTTACTGTCGACATCGTCGAGAGGCAGCGCGAGGTCGAGGTACTCGTTCCGAGTCTCGTCCGCGGCCACTCCCAACAGGATGCGATCGAGCGCCGATTTGAAGGTGTTCTGTCGAAAACCGTTCAAGCCATAGGCTTCTCGTTGCCGAACTGTCAATCCCCAGCGAGCACCGGAGCTCGTCACCCATTCGCGCAGGCGCTCGAGATCGTCGTCGGTGAACGAGAACTTCTCCCGTACCGGACCACTCGCGGCGAAGTCCAACAGCTCGCTCGCCGTCACCCGGCCCTCCGAGAAGTCCAGCACCGTGGCGATGACGTCGAGGACGGGGTTGGTGCGACGCAGGCCCCGATCGGCCAGGCGCACCCGCAACCGGTGTCCGGGATGCACCAGCGCCGCCTGCCCGAAGTTCGCGCGGATCAGCGGCGCGTAGGTCTCGACATCCGGGCACATCACCAGCACGTCCCGTGGTTCGAGCGTCGGGTCGCCGGTGAACAGATGCAGCAACGACTCGCGCAGAACCTCCACCTGCCGAGCCGGTCCGTGGCAAGCGTGAATCTGCACCGATCCGTCCACGAAAGTTGTGCCGTCGTCGAATTCGGCAGAAGGAGGCGAATCGGCGGTGATGTCCGCCTGGATTCGTCCGAGCAGGGTGTTCGCTGTTTGCGGGCCCTCGTGATGCACGGTGTGCGTCGCCACCGACGCGATGGTGGCCTGAAGTTCTCGTACGTCTCGCGACAGGCCTGCCAGCAGGGGATGTTCGACGGCCAGAGCTGTCGTGTCGTCTCGTCGGCGCGTCACCGCCGGAATCTCGGCGAGGGTGCGCCACATCGACGGACTGGGATGCGGAACCCAGATGTGCACGTCGCGAGCCTGCGACAGCGCACTCAATATCTCGAGCTGATCGGTTGTCAGCCGGGTCGGACCGAACACCGACAACCGGCTCGGCAGGTCCACCGACTGCGGTGCGTCCCGGAGTCGGGCGCAGGTCTGCGGCAGGCGTTCGGCTGGGCTCGGGCTGCCGATCCGCTCGCGTATCGCGGCCCACACTCGCGGTTGCCACAGCAGGTCCTCGTCGAGATCGCCGCCGTGGCCGTCGGTGAAGCGCCCGTCGAGCCAGTCGCGCAGCATCTGGGGACGCTGAGATCCGTAGGTGCGAAACAGGTCTGCCACATGCGATGCCGTCGACCAGCGGCGTCCCGCCCGATGATCCTCGGAACCTGCACCGAGGTGCTTGAACAGCACTGCCGCCCAGGTCTCGGTGCGACACTCGTCGATCACCTCCAGCGCGGTCCAGAGAACCCGGCCCGGAGCCCAGGGATCATCGTCGGGGTCCATGTCGTCGACCGCGGCAATGGCGCGCGAGACCAACCGCGACGGGCTCGGGAAGTCGATGTTGGCTGCGATACCGTCGCCATTCGAACCGCCCAGTGTGCTCGACAGTCGCTGCGTGAGCCACCGCTCGACGCCCTTCGCCGGGACCGACACGATCTCGGGCACGAACGGATCGGCCAGCGGTACGGACAGGATGTCGGCGAGTGCAGCCGCGAGTGTTCCGGCGCGTTCGGCGCGGTGGAGCGTCAACACCGTTGCGGTCCCCTGCCTGCTCGTATCGGTGCCCGATTTCGGGCTCGTGACGACCCTACTCGAGCCACCGACAGATTCTGCGCGATGAGTCGGGCCGTCGGATCCGGTCCATATCTGCACAACCGAACGATACGAAGGAGAACGCGATGATCGAACATGTGCTTGCCGTGGTGGCGGTGCGCGATATCGACTCGGCACGAGAGTGGTACGAGAAGCTGTTCGACCGCCGGGCCGACAACAATCCGATGGCGAGTCTGGTGGAGTGGCGGCTGGCGTCCGCTGCGTGGCTGCAAGTGACCGTGGATCCCGAGCGGGCAGGCTCGTCGTTGTTCAACGTTGCCGTCGAAGACATCGAGGTGTTCGTCGATGCCGCTCGTTCCCGCGGAATCGACTTCGGCAATATCGTCGATGCGAACAAAGGGGTCAGACTGTCCACGGCCTCCGATCCCGACGGCAACTCCATCACTGCGATCGGCGGCTTTCGCGAGCACTACTGATCGAGCGGTTGCCGTTCTCGTACGGGATGTAACGACGAACCCCGTCGATGCGACATGGTGAACGGAAATGCGACCGACCGGTTCGAATAGAACGAGACGGTTGCTTCCGGTCTCGCGGGTGACATCTCGGCCGCGACATCGACACCTCTCGTGACCCGAACGGACCCTCGACATGACCAGCGCCTACCCGCCACCCTTCCAGCGACCGGCACTCGAGCCAGAGACGTCTCGCCGACCCCTGTTCGGAAAGGTATTCGCCTGGGCCGCAATTGTTTTCGGTGCATTCTTTCTGATCGGGGCAGTGTTCTCGTTCGAGTTCGGAGCGCTACTCGTCGGAGCGTTGCTGGTCGGCAGCGGAGTCGTGTACCTGCGCTCGTCACCCGCGCGGGGCCGCAAGGTCTGGGCCGTACCTGCCATCGCCATCCTCCCCGCACTGTTCGTGATGGGGCTGACCACCACGACCGAGCCCGAGACCACGACCGCCATCGCACCGGTCGCGGCCGTGCCTGCGTTGCCGACCGTCACGACGACCACCGCGCCGCCGTCGACAACCACACCGGCCCCGTCCACCACCACCGCAGCCCCGACGACCGAAACAGTGGCGGCCATCGTCGAGATACCGACGACGACGGAATACGTCCCGCTGCCCGAGCCCGCGTACATCCCGGAGCCCGTCTACACGCCGGAGCCGGTGTACACACCCGAGCCCGTCTACACCGCCCCCGCGCCGTTGGCCGCAGTGCCGTCCGCTGTCTCGTACGCCAATTGCGATGCGGTCCGTGCGGCGGGTGCAGCCCCGATCTACGCCGGGGATCCGGGTTACAGCACCAAGCTGGACCGGGACAAGGATGGCGTCGGCTGCGAGAACTGACCAGTCACCCCACCAACCGCCGCGTCAGGCTCGCGACTTCGCGGGAGTAGGCGACCAGCATGACGAGGTCGACCGACGGCCGGGCAGCTTCGACTGCCACGACCTGCTGGGTGACTGCATCGTGCATCGGCCATCCGTAGGAGCCACCGGAAATCAGGGGAAACGCGATGGACTTCAGGTTCATCGACGCTGCCAGCGCCAGACTTCGGGCATAGCAGAGTCGCAGCAGCTCCGATCTGTCCTCGTGCGGGGAGTAGCGCGGGCCGACGGTGTGGATGACATGGCCTGCTTGAAGTCGGCCCGCGGTCGTGGCGACGGCTGCGCCGATGTCGAGGCCGTGGGGCAGGGTGGTGGCCCGCAGAGCCTTGCATTCTGCGAGGATCTCCGGCCCACCGGCTCGGTGGATGGCACCGTCCACTCCCCCGCCGCCGAGCAATCGCGTATTGGCGGCATTGACGATCGCATCTGCGGCCACGTCCGTGATGTCGCCCTGCACGACGTCGATGATCGTCATGAAAGCCCTTTCGTTGCAATGATGTTCGAGGTGATTCGGTCGAGATCGTCGGCGCGCAACCCTGGGTAGCCGTGGACGATGTCGCGCCAGTCGCTCGGCACCGCCGATGCGCCCCAACGCGCTCCGAGAAGTCCTCCGGCTATGGCCGCCGTGGTGTCGGTATCACCGCCGGCGCGGACACACAGTTCGAGAGCGGCAGGCAGGGGCCGCTCCGCGTCGGCAGATCGATGGATTGCCCACCACGCCGTCTGCAGAGCGTGGACCACCCAGCCGTTGTTCGGGAAATCGGACGGCTGCCCCTCCTGCGCCTGACGAAGCAGGGGATGCCAGAACTCGCGGACGTCGGCCTCGGCCTCGTCCAGAAATTCGCACACCCCGCCGTACGTACCGTGACGAACCGCGAATCGAATTGCGTGACTCCACATTCGGCACGCTTGACCGGCGCGGGGGTCGGAATGCGTGAGGGCACTGATCCGCTCCGCTGCATCTCGGCATCCAGCCGGGTCGTCGAGGTAGGCCAAGGCAATCGGTGCCGTTCGCATCAATGATCCGTTGCCGCCGGTTCTCCCTGCCAACGACGCCGCCACCGCAGTCATGTCGGCACCACTGCGCGACCGCTGCGAGAGCACGAGCCGGGTCTGATTTCCCACATCCGGAGGGTCCTGGTCGAACCAGTCGCGAAACTGCTCGGCGACCTCGTCCACGTCACCGCCCTGCTCGAGTGCACGCGCGACGCAGAGCGCCATCGAGGTGTCGTCGGTCCATTCCCCCGGGGCCCAGTCGAATGCACCGCCGCCGATCATGGCGATGGCCGTTTCGTTCGAGGGATATCCGAATTCGTATCCTGCGCCCAACGCGTCGCCCACGGCAGTTCCGAGCAGAACGCCTCGCGCCCGATCCTGCTCGATGGCTGTCAGTTCCATGACTCCCCCTTAGATCGATGTTGCGCTAACCATAGATCAAATTCGCGCTAAGATGCAAGACATGACGTGGCGAGACCGAGACGGCAACACTCTGACCGACTATCCACGCCCCTCCGTAGCAGTCGATGTCGCAGTACTGACCGTCCGCGAGCGTCGACTGCAGGTAGTCGTCGTTCCGTCGGAGCGCGGCCCTGCGCTACCGGGCACGTTCCTTCGACCGTCGGAGACTCTCGCCGACGCGGCAGACCGCGCGTTGAGGACGAAGGCAGACCTGACCGATCTCACTTTCCATCAGTTGAGGATGTTCGACGGCCCCGACCGCGACGACCGCGGATGGGTACTGTCCATGGCGCACAGCGCTGCGATAGCGGCTCGATCGCTTTCTCCCACAACCGTTTCGATGCCGATCGAGGACTCCAGGCCGGTGCCACCGATGGCCTTCGACCACGGCGACATGGTGTCCGAAGCAGTTCGCGACCTCCGTGATCGTTACGCGCACGAGGTCGATCCCGCACTGTTGACGGACGCGGAATTCACCCTCCTCGAACTTCGCGAGCTGTACGAGATCGTGTTCGACCGCCCTCTACCGAAAGACACGTTCCGACGCCACGTACTGGGGTCACTACAGGGGACCGGCACCACCTCGACCGCAGGCGGCGGCCGCCCCGCAGAGCTGTATCGCCGTGCATCGAATCCAGCCCTTCCTGCGTCTGCGGGCTCGTTCCTTCTTCGCTGAGGGCACGGATCGACGAAACCGGACATGCCAACAGATAAGCTGGGCGTCATGGGATCGAAGCGGCCTGCCAACCGCGGACAGAAACGTGCAGAAAAGACCAAGGCCCGGCAACGGCGTCACCAGCAATCCCGACCGGCCCCGACCGGTGCCGTCACCGAACGCATCGCCGATCTGATCGACGGTTTCGTCGAATGGCTCGACGAGAGCGAGATGTCGGAACAATCGGAAGCGATCTCCCGGCTCGTGTCGTCGACACTGACCCAACTTGCCGGTGCTCGTCAGGGCTTCTCCCCCAGCGCCTGGCTTCCCGCCGATGCACATCTGCTGGTCGATGCGGCCGAACGCATCCTGCAGGAGGAATCCGACACTGCGGAGGACACCGCGGTCAATCTCGTTCTCACCTCGCTGCAGTACCTGACATTCCTCGATGAAACCGACCTCTGGGACGGCAGCCCCGAGGACTACGCGCACTGCATGGAGGATCTCTCGGACTTCCTCGAGGGCGACGAGCCCGACATGCTCGATGCCGACGACATCGACCTGCCCGATGTTTCCCTGGCCCAGGAACTCGCCGCGATCTCGGCGCTGCCGCTGCTGCCTGCCCTCGACGACATCGTCGCGCGCGTCGCCGATGGATTGACGGTGGGCGACAACGCCGATCTGCAGCGCGCCGTCGGCTCCGCCCCGCTCGATCCCGCCCGGCTCGATGCGGGTGCCGCGGCCGACTACTGGTCGACGGCCATCGCCACCGAATTGATTCGCATCGACGGAGACACCGCCAGGCCGGGAGACAATGCGCATTCGCTGGCCGGCCGTGGCGCCGAGACCGTGCACGAGCTGGTGGCCGAGCACGTGCGCGTGCAGCTGTCGGGAGATGCCGACGACCCCGATGTGTCACGGTCGCTGGCCAACACCTTCGCCGTGCAGACGCTCTTGGCCGCGATGACCGACGAGCTGCCGATCAACAACGAGGGTGAGGACTACGCCGAGCTCGAAGGTGAGGATCTGCGTACGGCCCAGCTGATCGACCACCGCGTTCGATCCCTCATCGAGCAGGGCATTCTCGTCAGGATCGAGGAGGTACTCGCCGTTCCGCACGCGTTGCGCCCGGCGGTGCTGGACGGTGTGGCCGAGGCGCAGCCGTTCGGTGTGATCGACGAGGAGTCGCAGGACGACCCGCTCTACGGCTCGGTCGGGGATCCGGCGTCGTCGTGACAGCCCCCGCGAGCGCCGAGACCGTGTCGGTGGTCGCCGCTAGCGTCACCGACTGTGCGTTACGTCAACGCGATCTGGGTAAGGAGCCGACATGAGCGATTCACTCGAGTTCGACTTCGACGTCGACGCTGCCTGGATGCAGTTCCAGCGCAAGCTCGGCGACTACGTCAGCGCGATGCGCGACGGTGATGCGCTGGTGATCGAGTCGCGATACGACACCACCGACGGCGTGCCGGACACCGCCGCCTGCGTGCAGTTCTACGCCTGGGATCTCGATATGGTCCGCTGCGAAATTCCGGCGAACGAGCACCTGCACAGTAGCCGCGAGATCACCGATGAGCAGCGAGAAGCGCTGAGCCAATTGGGATTTCGCACGGCAGTCGATTCCGAACCCACGGCCCCGCACGTGGACCGCAATCGCTCGTGGTCCGATGATCTGGCGAAGAAGACCGTGGCGGTGTTCCGCGACATCTGGGGTCTGCCCCACCCGTCCTTCCTTGGCTCACGCGCCACCGGTCGGTACGACGTCCCGAGTTTCGACGCCTCCGCGCCCGAGGCCGACACGACCGTCGTCCCATTGTGTGTGCAACCGAAGGGCAAGGAACACCTACAGCAACTCGTCGATCGCGCCCTCGAACCATGGTTCGGTTTTCCGCCGGACCACGATCCGGACGGTGACATCCCCCTACGGTTCGTGAACGGCACCGCGTACGTGTCGGTCAAACCCACCGAACCTGTCGTCGAGATCAATTCGACGCTGGTGCACGCCGTGTCGGGGCGAACCCGCGCAGCCGAGTTGCTGGTCGATCTCAATCTGCAGCTTCCCGACGTGATGCTGCACCTGGTTCAGGACTGCATCGTCGCGCAGGTGCGGGTGAGCGGGTCACCCTTCGTCGCGGATCACCTGCTGTGGGCAGTGCGAATGCTCAGTCACGTTTGGGAGCAGGTCGACGAGAAATTCGCCGAGGATTTCGGCGGCGCACTCGGGGAACCGACGCCGCCGCCGATCGACACGGACGACTTTCCGGCCGGACTGCTCGAATTGGTCGAGCTCGTCGATCGGTCCGAGGAATCCCTGGACCTCGACACCGTCCTCGGATGTTGCTCCTCCGATCGCGATGTCGTCGTCTCCTACCTGCGCATCAGCGCGGAGCAGGAGGCGTCGTGGCGCGGTATGGCGGTCGCTGCAGATCTCGGCGACGAGCACTGCGACGTCGACGAGGCAGATCGAGAGGCCGGCAAGTGGGGCCGCGCCGTGGCTGCTCTGCGAGAGGTACTGCGCAGCACACCCGACCAGGTCACGCCGGTGGTCGATCCGTCGGCGATCCAGTTGCAGCTGTTCGAGACCGACGAGGTGGCAGAGGTATCCGACGAGCGTTCGGACGAACAGTAGACGTCAGCCGAACAGGATTTTTCCCACGCGCTTCCCTTTCGTGTTAACTGGGGTTACATTAACTCTATGTTCGCACCTCGTTTGGAGAAGCCATGACACTGACGACAGGCACGACGTCCGTTTCGGTCGACACCGACGCCACGGACGAACAGCAGTACATCGAGACACTCACCCTGTTGTCCGAGGGTTCTGTGCACAAGCACTTCGATCCGTACGTCGACATCGACTGGGAGTCCGAGAAGTTCGCGGTGCCCGCGAACGATCCCCGCTGGGTACTCCCTGCCAAGACGGACCCGATCGGTGGCCACGCCTGGTACCGAGCACTTCCGCTCGACAAGCAGATCGAGATCGGCATGTGGCGTCAGGCCAATGTCGCCAAGGTCGGCCTTCAGTTCGAGAACATCCTGATCCGCGGAATGATGCAGTACGTGTTCTCGCTGCCCAATGGCTCCGCCGAGGCACGCTACTGCACCCACGAATCCATCGAAGAGTGCAACCACACCCTGATGTTCCAGGAGATGGTCAACCGCGTCGATTCCGACGCCCCAGGCATGAGCCGGCCCATGAAGATGCTCTCGCCGTTCATCCCCCTGTTTGCCACGCTCCTACCCGAGTTGTTCTTCGTCGGCGTTCTCGCAGGCGAGGAGCCGATCGACCACATTCAGAAGTCCGTCCTGCGGTCCGGTGAAGAAATCCACCCGATCATGCAGAGCGTCATGGCGATTCACGTAGCCGAGGAAGCGCGGCACATCTCTTTCGCGCATCAGTTGCTGCGTCGTCGCGTTCCCAAGATGTCCAAGGCCGGGCGCTTCCTGCTTTCGTTGGCCTTCCCGATCACGATGCGCATCCTGTGCGACGTCATCGTCATTCCGCCGAAGAAGTTCTGGACGAAGTTCGACATCCCGAAGCAGGTGAAGAAGGACCTGTTCTGGGGCACCGAGGAATCCCAGCACGCGTTGCAGGATTACTTCGGAGATGTGCGCATGCTGGCCACCGACACCGGGATGATGAATCGCGCCGCTCGCCTGATGTGGAAGCTGTGCGGAATCGACGGCAAGGCCTCACGTTTCCGTAGCGAGCCCGACCGCAGCTCCAGCCAGTTCGCCGCATAGCTCTCTCGCCGCTCAGCCATTCTTGCCACTGCCGTCAGGAACCCCTCATGCCCCACGTCGTCACCCAATCATGTTGCAGCGACGCATCGTGCGTCTTCGCGTGTCCCGTCAACTGCATTCATCCCACTCCCGACGAGCCGGACTTCCTGACGGCGGAGATGTTGCACATCGACCCGCAATCGTGTGTCGACTGCGGCGCGTGCGTGTCGGCCTGCCCCGTCGATGCCATTGTGCCGCAGGCGAAACTGACCGAGGCGCAACTGCCGTTCCTGACGATCAATGCGGATTTCTACAAGCAGGAGCGCCCACCCCGACCCATCCTGGCCCCGGTCACCCCGGCAGCCTCGGTGTCGAGGGATCGCCAGCCGCTCCGAGTCGCTATCGTCGGATCCGGCCCGTCGGCCATGTATGCGGCGGATGAGCTGCTCACTCAGCCGGGCGTGAACGTCGATGTCTACGACCGGCTTCCGCAACCACATGGTCTCGCTCGACTCGGCGTCGCACCCGATCATCAGAAGACCCGTCAGGTATCCAGACTGTTCGAAACGATTTCCGCGCAAGAGGGATTCACCTACCACCTCGGCGTGGAGGTCGGCAAGGACGTCACCCACGACGAGTTGATGGACACCCACCACGCCGTGATCTACGCAGTCGGTGCATCATCGGATCGCGAGCTCCGCATTCCGGGAGCCGAATTGCCTGGGCGCAGTTCGGCGACCGATTTCGTCGCCTGGTACAACGGCCACCCCGATCACGCGCATCGCACGTTCGACCTCTCGCACGAACGCGCCGTCATCGTCGGTAACGGCAACGTCGCCCTCGACGTCGCCCGTATTCTGACGATGAATCCGGATGCGCTCGCCCAGACAGATATCGCGCCGTACGCGTTGGACGCCCTGCGCCACAGCGCAGTTCGCGAAGTGGTCATCGTCGGCCGACGCGGTGTGGCACAGTCCGCGTTCACCGTGCCCGAGTTCGCCGGATTGCTGACCGTCCCCGATATCGACCTGGCCATCGACCGCAGCGAACTCGCGCTCGATCCGGTGACCGTCCGACTCGCAGCGACCGACGACCTACCCCACGCCGTGGCTCAGAAACTGCAATTGCTTCGCCACGTCGACGAATCACCCGACCACAGCGACGGCCGCAAGAGAATCACTCTGCGCTACCTTCTCTCCCCCACCAGGATCCTCGGCACCGATCGCGTGACGGGTATCGAGTTCGACCGAATGGGCCTGTCCGCGGACGGCGACGACGTGGTCCGCAGCACCCCGACCGGTGACGTCGACAGCATCGAGGCCGGACTCGTCCTCACGTCCATCGGCTACCGCGGTGTCGCGCTCCCCGGAGTTCCGTTCGACGACCTGGCCGGCATCATTCCCAACACCGGCGGCCGCGTGTTGCAGGAATCCGGTGGGCAGACGTCGATCGGCAGCTACGTCACCGGTTGGATCAAGCGCGGCCCCTCGGGATTCATCGGCACGAACAAGTCCTGCGCCCAGGAAACCGTCGGCCATCTGGTCGACGACTTCAACGCCGGCCGCCTGACGGATCCGATCGAGCTGCCCGGCACCTGGCCGACCGGGGCGAACCGAGGCACGCTGCGACGCTCCAGGGAAATGCTCTCCGCGCTCCGCCGCTCCTGACCGATGGCTCACCCCCGGTTGGGATCACTACGCCTTTCGGTCGCCCTGAGTGCAATAACACTGCACTCATCCGGAGGGTGTCGAGGTTGAAGCGTCTACTATCGGGGTAGCTACAGTCATCGGCCACCGATTCGCGGCGGGCCAACACCTCGAGGAGCACGAGATGCCGGCCCTGCGACGCATCTTCACCAGGACTGCTGTCCCAATTGTCGGTATCGCTGTGGCGTTGGTGTGCGCGGCACCTGCTCAGGCTCTGCCGACACCCGGCGACCTCTCCGATGTTCCGGCCCGAACCTCGTTGTCGTACGAACACATCCCGACGGGGACCTACGTGGGCAGCGCCGACGACAACTCCGCGCGCCCGGGATTGTCGACGGTCAAGCTCTACATGGCCGATTACGTCGTACGCTTCGGCGACGGTTCGCCCAGAGACCTCGACCTGGCCGCCAGGATGGTCCAGGTCAGCGACGACGGTGCCGCGTCCACGCTCGACAACAAATACCCACAGGCCATCTCGGCGACCGCCGCAGAATATGGGCTCACCTCGACCTCGCGGGGCGGTTTCTGGGGCAACTCGTCCACGAGCACAGCCGACACCGTGCGATTCCTGGCGGCGAAGAAGCGCACCGATCCCGCCAGCCCCGTCCTCGCCTGGATGAACACCGCGGCTCCTGTGGCACGCGATGGAATGGTTCAGAACTGGGGCACCGAGCAGTTGCCCGGCGTGACCGGGACCAAGTGGGGATGGGCCGACGACCGATCGAGTGTGGTCGCGTCCGCGTCGATCGGCGATGACTTCGTCATTGCATCCAATACATACGGACCGACCCGATCCAACACCGACGACGTCATGGCGGGGCTCGGCGGCATCGAGCTGACGGCACCGCCCACCGCCATTGCTGTTCCGAATCTTCCCGTGATTCCCGGTCTGCCGTCGGTCGAAGAACTGCTGCAGATGCTCGCTCCTCGCTGACACGTTCGAATATCTGTCGGACCCCTCCCCTACTCTGCGATTCACCGAACAGTTCGGTGACCACACCGGGGGACGTGGAGGGGGACGACGATGAGTCGTATCGATTTGGACAGTATTTTCAAGTACTCGCACGCGACACACGTGCGGCAGGATGCCGACCCGAGCGAATTGCTTGACAGCGGAATCGGTTTGGCCCAGGTCATGCCGTCCTCGAAGGACATGGTTCGGCTGATTGCGGAACGCTTGTCCGCTGGGGACCAAACCAACCCCGCGTGTTCGGTGCACGATCGCGCGGCGACGATACTCGACGACGCTCTCGATACTGCATTCGAGAACGGTTGGCAGCCCGCCGAACTGGTACACGTGACGCGTCAGTGCGCCGGAGGCGACGGCACAGTGGTCATGGTCGAAGCGATCGGCGCACACGCGGCGCGAAGCTCGGCCGAGCGCCTCGCTCCGAATTCCTGGTGTGATCAACTATCCGAGCTGCACATCGACTACACAGCGGGCACAACTGCCGAGCGCCTTCAGCGGTGGCGCTCGTACAACCGACGATCGTCGGCGCAGTCCTGGTACACCCTGCTGCTCGTACTCGGTTGTTCGACGTGGCTGTTGCCCCTAGCGAAGCTCCTGCCCCCTCCGGCTCGATGGACCTCACAGTCGGCAGCGACCGGCCCCGGACAAGCCACGGACTCGAAGATGCTCGGCAGAATACGAGGGCTGCTGGCCAAAGCCGAGTCGACGCAATTCCCCGCTGAGGCCGAGGCATTATCGGCCAAGGCCCAGGATCTGATGACCCGCTACGCGATCGACAGTGCGCTTCTCGACGCAGGGAACCATCGCAGCCTGATCGACGATGTCGTCACCCGTCGCATCATGGTGAGCAATCCGTACTCCAAAGCCAAACTGCTTCTGCTGCACTGCGTATGTCGCGCAAATGGTGCCAGAACACTGTGGAAGAAGAAGTACTTGCTGGCCACCATCATCGGCATGCCCGTCGATCTCGACCTGTGTGAGCTCATCTACACCTCGCTTCTCGTGCAATCGGCTCGCGCACTCGACGAGGTGGCCGATTCGCCGGCTTCGCGGACACGCAGCTTCCGCAACGCATTCTTGATCGCATACGCCCACCGCATCGGCGAACGACTGCAGGACGCACGCACGCGAGCTACTGCGGCGGCAACTCAGCAACACGGTCCTGCACTGGTGCCCATCTTGGCGCAACGAACCGATGCCGTGGACCGGGCGTTCGCGGCACGGCATCCGGCGACGAGAACGATCAGGTTCAGCAGCAACAATGCGGCGGGATCGTATGCCGGCCGTGCCGCCGCCGAACGCGCCGACCTTACCGGTGGGCGCGAACGTATCGACAAATCCGATCTGGCCTCCTAGTGCGCGCTACATTGGCTGACATGACAGGTCTGGATACTCCGCTGACGCCCCTTCGCTTTCTCGAACGCGCAGCGGAGGTCCACCCTCACAAGACCGCCGTGGTGGACGGGCCGAGGACTTTCACCTACGAGCAGTTCGCCCACGACGTCACCCGGCTCGCGCACGCGCTGCGCGCGTCGGGTGTCGGCCACGGAGATCGGGTGGCCTACATCGCGTCCAACTCTGCTGAGCTGTTGTTCGCGCACTACGCGGTTCCACTGGCCGGTGCCGTTCTGGTCGCAATCAACACCAGACTGTCGCCCGCCGAGGTTCGCTACATCTGCGATCACTCCGGTTCGGTTCTGCTGGTGGGTGATTCGGAGCTGCTGACCGGACTCGGAACAGATCCGATCGCTGATTCGGTCCGTGAGATCGTCGAGACACCCGCCGTCGACGGCAGTTACGCAAAGCTGCCGCACACCACTCGATACGACGCCTTCCTCGAGCGAGGCTCCGACGATTCGCTCGAGTGGGAGGTCGACGACGAGACCTCGACCATCACGATCAACTACACCTCGGGCACCACCGGTCGACCCAAGGGCGTGATGTACACCCACCGCGGCGCCTACCTCAATTCGCTCGGAGAACTGCACCACCAGGGATTCGGCATCGATACTCGCTATCTGTGGACGCTGCCGATGTTCCACTGCAACGGATGGTGCACCACCTGGGCGGTCACGGCCGCGTCGGGCACGCATGTCTGTCTTCGCGGCGTCCGCGGCGATGCGATCTGGTCGGCCATCGACGATGGCGTCGACCACCTCGCCGGTGCACCGACGGTGCTGACCACTCTTGCCACTGCAGCGCAGGCACATTCGCTGGATCGACCCCTGACCATCGTCACGGCCGGAGCTCCCCCGAGCCCGACGATCATCGGCAAGATTCGCGCACTGGGGGCAACGCTCGTGCACGTGTACGGACTCACCGAGACCTACGGCCCGTACTCGGTGTGCGAGGCGAAGCAGGAATGGCTCGAACTGGACGGCGACGAGCAGGCCCGACGCCTGGCTCGGCAGGGAGTCGGCATGCTCACGGCCGATCGCTTGCGCGTGGTACGCGAGAAGTCCGGCCCGGGTGGAGCACTGATCGACGTCGAACCCGACGGCGTCGAAATGGGTGAGATCGTCATGCGCGGCAACAACGTCATGAAGGGGTACTACGACGACGCCGCCGGTACGACACAGGCCTTCGCGGGCGGCTGGTTCCATTCCGGAGACCTCGGGGTCATGCATCCCGACGGCTATGTCCAACTACTGGATCGCGCCAAGGATGTCGTCATTTCCGGCGGCGAGAACATCTCGACGATCGAGGTCGAACAGGCACTTGCCAGCCATCCAGCAGTCGCCGATGTGGCGGTGATCGGGGTGCCGGACGACAAGTGGGGCGAGCGACCGAAGGCATTCGTGGTGCTGGTGCCGGGCGCGGAAGCGTCGGAGGCAGACCTCGTAGCGCACGTGAAATCTGCCATCGCCTCCTACAAGGCCCCGCGTGCCGTCGAATTCATCGTCGAGTTGCCGAAGACATCCACCGGCAAGATCAGGAAGAAGGAGCTGCGCGACGCCGAGTGGGGCACATCCACGTCGAAGATCAACGGGTAGCCCACGGCGTCAGGCCATCTGCACACCGGCGATTTCGGTGACGCCGCCCTTTCCGTCGAACGACAGCTGCCGAAAGGCCACCTTCTCCACGAAGAACCTGTCGTGGCTCACCAGGATCACCGCGCCGGGAAACGCCATCAGTGCGCGTTCGAGCACCTGGGTGCTCTGCAGGTCGAGATGGTTGGTGGGCTCGTCGAGCACGATGACGCCTGCGCCGAACAACAGGCACTGCGCCAATGCGACTCGAGCCTTTTGCCCTCCGGACAGCACGCCGATCTTCGACTTGAGATCCATCTCGGAGAACTGCAACAACGTGAGAAAGCGGTGGACTTCCTTCTTCGTCGCCGTCAGAGCGAGACTGCCCGGCATCGCGTTCACCGAATGCGACACGGTGTCGTCGAGATCGAGATCGGCCAGCACCTGGTTGTAGTAGATGAACGACGGCGCCTTGGTCTTCCACTTGATCTTGCCGCTGTCCGGTTGCTCGGCTCCGACGAGGATGTCGACGAGGGTTGTCTTGCCGCATCCATTGGGTCCGGTGATAGCGATGCGGTCACCGCGGTGCACTGTGAAGGAGATGTTCTCGAAAAGTCGTTGCTCTCCATAGCTTTTGGCGATCCCGTTGATCTCCGCCAGGTTGTCGTGCACATGCAGACCGCCGTAGATCGCGGTGACCACCGTGTCGACCGGACGCGGACTCTTGCTCTTCTTGATGTTCGCGAGCCGACGTTTGAGCACCCCGCTGGGGTTCTTCACTGCTTCCTTGCGATCGCTGATCGCTTCTTGCTCGTAGGCCAGCAGCTGTTGTTCGTTGCTGAACTCACGTTCGAGGTTCTTGAGTCGAAACTGCTTCTGTTGAACGTATTCCGAGTAGCTACCGTCGTACGTCTGCAGGTGATGGTTCTCGATTTCGACGATGCTGGTGACGACCTGCTCGAGGAACGCGCGGTCGTGCGAGACAACGAGAAGCGCACCGCGGAAATCTCGTAGCCAACGTTCGAGCCACGCGATTCCGGCAACATCGAGGAAGTTCGTCGGCTCGTCGAGGAGCAGGACGTCCGGGGCCTCGATGAGGATTTTGGCCAACGCTGCACGGTTGCGCCAACCACCGGACAGTCGATCGACGGGGAGCTCACGTCGTTCGGCGTTGAATCCAAGCATCGACAGCACAGTGTCGATCTGTTGGTGATAGGTCCAGCCGCCGCTGTTCTCCATGGCGTCGAGTAGCTCGGCTTGGCGATCGACGAGCTTGTACATCTGCTTCTCGTCCAGGTCGCCCCCGAGTGCGGCTTCGACCTCGGCCAATTCGACCTCGATCGCGTGGACAGCGACGAAGAGAGATTCGAGCTCCGCTTGGATGCTGCGATCGCCGTCGAGTTCCGAGAACTGCGAGAAGTACCCGATTCGTGCGCCCTCGGTGACATCGACCGTTCCCGTATCGGGAGTCTCACGTCCGAGAAGAAGCTGAAGCAGGGTGGTCTTGCCCGTGCCGTTGCGTCCGATCAGACCGATGCGATCACCGTCGGCGAGACGAAAGAACACCTCGCGCAACATCACCTTCTGGTCGTAGCCCTTGGCAACGTCGTTCAAGCGGATCCAGCTCAAGCGTTCACTTCTCCTGAAAACACGGGTCCGCAGAGTCGTCGAACCGGGCCAGCTCACTGTAGCCGGGCCGGGGCGGCGACTCCGAGCCACAGATCAGGTCGACTCCCACAACCACAGGTAGTAGTCCAGACGCTCACGGTCGAGGTCGATGCCGTACGCGTCCAAGAATGCCTCGCAATAGTCGCGGCCGTAGTTGTACTCGGTGCTCCAGATCGCTGGTGCCAGGTCTGCCCACCGATCGGCGACGCCCATCGTGCCCATGTCGACATGAGCTGCCCAGGATCCGTCATCGGCGATCAGGGTGTTCGGCATGCAGGCGTCGCCATGGCACACGACGAGCCTGTCGATCGACGGCGATTCGACTGGCAACTCGCGATCGCCGACCCGTGAGACCACCGACCAATCGAACGGGCACTGCCCGACGGGGACGGAATCGTGGAATGCCCGGAGGCCGGTTGCCGCCGCTCGAACTGCGACAGCCGGGTCGGCCATCCAGCGATCCGCCACCGCGTTCTCCCAGGGCAGGGCAGCGGTCACCAACCAGGAACCCGAATCGTCCGAACCGACCGCGAGGACCTTCGGCACCGGGCTGTACCGAATCGCCCACTTCAGACGTCGTGCCTCCTCCTCCAGATCTATCGAGGTTTCGGCCGGCGTCCATTTGACGTACCGCGCCTCTCCGAGACGAAACGTCAACCCGCCCAATTCATTCGACCACACCGGCTCGACGTCTTCGGGTCCCGCCAACTCTCGCACCACGGTCGGGATCAGGACGTCACCATCGGGCACACTCATCGGTTCGTGATGTTCGCGAGAGAATCGACGGGCGGCGACACCACCACGGGATCGCGACCCGACCACAGATCCAGTACCGCCTTGGGTCGCGCCAGCAACTCTCGCGCGTAGTTGCGCACTACCGCAAGGGTATTGCAGTCGACGCACTCCGCCGTGACTCCGTCGACGTCGAGGTCCATGTCCTCACACAACGCCACTGCTCGCGACACATGGAGGGGTTGGCTGATGATCAGTCCTCGTTCGACCCCGAAGGTCTCCTTCGCCCGCGCGCAGGTGTCGTAGGTATCGATGCCGTGATCGTCTCCGATGATCACGGCAGGATCGATTCCGTGCTCGATCAGGTAATCGGTCATCGCTTGAATCTCGTTGCCGGAGTTGCCGTCTGCGTCACCGGACACCAGAATCGCCTTGACCTTTCCCGCCGCCATCAACGCGATCGCAGTGTCGAGACGTCCGGAGAGAAACCGCATCGGCTTGCCGTCGCGCACCTGTGCACCGAGAACGATGGCCACGGGCGCGTCCGGTGCATCGTCGACGTCGTACACCTTCCCCGCCGTCGCGTATGCCACCCAACCGGCCGAGCCCAGAACGACGGCAACCAGGGCGGCGACCACCGCACAGACGGCACGAACGAGTCGTCCGGCCATTGCTCGGGGCTTCGATTCGGTACTCATGATCTCGTTTCGTCGACGACAAGAACCTCAAACTAACCCACGAAGGTGGAGTCGGATCGACGCCGCAGCAGACCCATACCGATTCCACAGTGAACCCTCATAGCCGCCCTGCTCGGCTGCGCAGTTCCACGGCGGAGTAGCGTTCGGTCAGTGAATCCGCTGCTGACCTCTCGACGGTATGTCGACTTGCGTCTGCAAGCCAGCGCTACCTGTTGATGGTTCTCCAGACCTCAACCCCCTGAAATTCGGCCCATCGGCCGACGAGCATTTCTGTCGTCCATCCCTGGCGACACCTCTCCTTTTCGAAAGGCATATCCATGTCTGCGCCCAGCGCTACCCGAACGCGCCGTGTCCCTACCTGGGCAACCGCTTTCGGTCCACAAATCGTTGCCGGACTCGTCCTCGGAGTCGTATTCGGACTCATCGCGCGATCCATGCCCGACGCCGCCGACGGCAACGACAACTGGTTGGTCGGCACCCTGTCGACCATCGGTTCGAGCTACGTCAAACTTCTCACCGTCGCGGTGATCCCGCTGGTGTTCACGGCGATCGTCAGTTCCATCGCCAACCTGCGCGAGGTCACGAATGCTGCCCGTCTGGCGATCCAGACCCTGTGGTGGTTCGCCATCACGGCATTCATCGCCGTCATCATCGGCATCGTGATCGGGTTGGTGGCTCAGCCCGGCTCCCGTACCAGCGCAGGTGCCGATTCGGCGGGCGATCCGTCGAGCGTCGGGTCGTGGTGGTCGTTCCTCACCGGACTGGTACCGAACAACTTCTTGGCACTCGGCGCGAAAACCACGGTCGCCGAGAGCGGTACCGCAACCACCTCACTGAGCTTCAACATCTTGCAGTTGCTGGTCATTGCCGCTGCCATCGGCATCGCTGCGCTCAAGGTCGGCAAGAAGGCCGAACCGTTCCTCGCGTTCAACGCGTCGCTGTTGGCCATCGTTCAGAAAGTGTTGTGGTGGATCATTCGCCTGGCACCGATCGGCACCGCCGCACTCATCGGCAACGCGGTGGCGACCTACGGCTGGGACGCGATCGGCTCGCTCGGCGTGTTCACAGTGTCGATCTATGTCGGTCTGGCCGTGGTGTTCTTCGTGGTGTACCCGGTGATCGTTCGCGCCCATGGACTTTCGGTGCGCAACTTCTATTCGGGAGTGTGGCCTGCCACCCAGCTGGGCTTCGTCTCGCGTTCGTCGATCGGAACCCTGCCCCTCACCGAGCGCGTCACCGAACGCAACCTCGGAGTCCCTCGCGAGTACGCGTCGTTCGCGGTACCCCTCGGGGCGACGACCAAGATGGATGGTTGCGCGGCAATCTATCCCGCGATCGCGGCACTCTTCGTGGCTCAGTTCTACGGCATCGATCTCACCATCACCGACTACCTGCTGATCATCGTGGTGTCCGTGATCGGTTCTGCCGCAACGGCAGGAACAACAGGTGCGACGGTGATGCTCACCCTCACGCTGTCCACCCTCGGATTGCCGTTGGCCGGCGTCGGTCTGCTGCTCGCAGTGGAGCCGATCGTGGACATGGGCCGCACCGCGGTCAACGTCACCGGTCAGGCATTGGTGCCGACCATCGTCGCCAAGCGCGAAGGAATCCTCGACCTCGAGCGCTACAACGCTCCGCGGAACGGCGACCCCTTCGTCGACGAGGAAGCGGAAGTGGAACTGGCCCGCTAGCAGCGTGTTTCGAACGATCGATCCCGACGACCGAGCAACTGGGTCGTCGGGATCTGTCGTCTATTTCGGCGGGGACAGCGCCTCTACAGTGGCCGCGGTCGCGGTATCCGTCGCCTCCACACTGGCGAAATAGTGTCGAAAGAACTCCCGCATCGTCTTGATGATCTCGATCTGCCGTGTGATCGCGAAGCGGGCGGAGCCCTCCTCCCCAACCGCCAGACGATGAAACTTCTCCCCGAGCATCTGCGCTGAGGGCAGCTCACCGAATGCTTCGGGCTTCGATAGCCTGAGCGTCATTTCAAGCATTCTGTACAAGTCGTCGAGGTAATTCGCGCATACGTTGTCGCACTCGCGCGCCATATCCGCTTCGACGTGAAGTGCGCCGTCCGATGCTTGCTGTCGTAGCGACCGCCAGTGGGTCAAGTTCTTCTCGAGTCGTTCGGATTCGTCGATCATGAGTCCTCTTCTCAGGCCGGCAGGAAGCTCTGGAGTTCGGTGGCGTGTCTCTGCACCTCGGCGCAAGGGTCCCCCAAAACGTCTTCCAATCCGATCCTGTCCAAGGCGAAAATGATCAGATTCCCACCCACTGCTAAGACGATGTCGCATCCCGTAGGCGGATTTCCCTGGTAGTCAGCGTTGTAGCGCACTGCGGCACGCGAGCCGACCTGGATAGGAAGTTGCCGCTCGTTCTGAGGGCTTCGCAAGTATTCGTCGATCGAGTTGATCGACGACATGACGGACAGGTAGTACCAGGGATTGGTTCCGGAGGCGTCCCAGGTGCAGTTCTTCCAGCCGGGATACGTCGTGATGCCCGCGAAGTCCGGTCGCTCGGTGCTGACGTCCAACCCACTTGCAGTCACTGCAGATTTGGGGATGGTACAGGGATCGAATGGCTCCGGGCCGGCTGCCACCGTCGTCGATGCCGAGGTGTCTTCACTGGCGGCGGGTGTTCCCTGCGTCGAGCCCGCGCAACCCGCCAGCACCAGAGCCGAAGCACAGACCACAGCAAACCGCAGCCCACCTACTACCCGCATTCGTTCAACCTCTCGACACAGACGTCACTGAAAGGTTGGACGCGACGCGAGTGCAATCGGTTCCCTATACAGGCTGCGAGGCCTTGATCTCCTGAGACTCGAGCGAGGCGACACTCCTACGTTCTGCTGCCCACACCCACAGAGCGAGTGAAATCAGCGCGACCACTTCGGCGACGACGAGCACCCGCTCCACGTAGCCGAGTGTGACGACGCGATACCAGGGACGCGAGCCGGTCGCTCCGACAGCCAACGCGTACACGATGGGCATCAGCGTCACGACCGACAGCGCGCTGAGTCCCATGGTCACGCGAGCGCGCACCGCCCACACAGTGTCTCGAAGCCAGGGCCGCGAGAACGCGAACACCGCAATCGGGATGCTGACGAACGCCACGGCGGCCCCCAACCGATGGATCGTCCCGCCGAGGCTGAGCGAGGCGTCGTTCGACCAATCCTGCTTCGGCACAGCAACGACGGCGACCAGTCCGACGGTCCACAGCGTGAGGAAGATCGACGCGGTCGCACCGGGTCGAGTGAGGCGATGGCGAATCGCGGACGCGAGGGTGAGCGCCGAACCGAATGCGAGCAGAACGACGCCGATCGAGAACACCCACTGCTGCGCGCCGAGACCGTATTCGCTGATCGTTCGTCGCAGATGGGAGGGCGTCTGCCATGCGGTGTGCAGATCCAGAATCAGCACCACGAGTGCGCCCACAACGATCGACAGCGCGCCGATCATAGCCGATCGAATCTGCACCCTGGCACTCCTCTCGGACGACGTCGTTCGCCTTCCGCACTCCATATTGCCTGAAAGACCGATTTGTCCCTTGACGGAAGACCGAGCGACCAATAACGTACAACCACATGGTTGTAGATGAGATGAGTGACGCCGAGGTCGATCGCCTGTTCCAGGCCTTCGCCGACAAGACGCGGCGCGACATCGTCGCGAAGGTCACTGTCGGTGAACAGTCGGTATCGGAGTTGGCGGCTCACTACGCCATGAGTTTCGCCGCTGTGCAGAAGCACGTCGCCGTTCTCGAACGCGCCGACGTGATCACCAAACACAAGCGTGGCAGGGAGCAGATCGTGCGAGTTCGGCTGGAGACCATCGCACACGCTCGCGCCCTGCTCGATACCTACGAGGAGATCTGGCGACAACGCGTCGACCGGATCGACGACCTACTGTCCGAGGACCGGAAAGGCTGAATCATGCCGTTCATCAGCTCACACAAGGACGCAGAGAACCTGACCATGACCGTGGTCGCGGAGTTCGACGCGAAAGTCGAACGGGTGTGGCAGATCTGGGAGAACCCGCGCCAACTCGAACAGTGGTGGGGTCCGCCCACATGGCCTGCGACGTTCGTGTCCCACGACTTCGTTGCCGGCGGCAGAGCGTCGTACTACATGTCGGGGCCGGACGGCGAAAAGGCCGCCGGATGGTGGCTTTTCACCGAGATTTCCGCACCGACCACGCTGTCCTTCGACGACGGGTTCGCCGACGACTCGGGCAATCCGTCGTCGACGATGCCCGTCACCCACGCCACCGTGACTCTCGAAGACGTCGGCGGCGCAACGCGAATGACCATCCGTTCGCGTTTCGACAGCCTGAGCCAGCTCGAAGAACTCGTGGCGATGGGCATGGACGAGGGCATGGCGTCGGCAATCGGCCAGATCGACGCCATCGTCGCCGACTGATCGTCATGCCTGGAACTTCGACCTCTGCTACGAACTTCCGCGCACACGCGGCGCAGCCGCTCTACTCCGGAACAGAGCTGACAGTGAACGGCTCGACGGGCTCTCCCCCGCGCTTGTCGAACTGACTGTTCACCACGAGCAATCGATCGTCTACTGCTGCAACGGTTGTGGGGTAGGCGAACGATGCGTCGGTGATCTCACCCGTGACCGATCCGCTGCGGCCGTCGTCATTCAGGTCGACCTTGGAGATCAACCCGTCACGATTACGGACGACGTACAACGTGTCGTCGTCCATCTCCATCCCGTCGCCGTTCGTGAGCGTTGCTCCGCCGAGGTCGACCTGTGTGACCTCCTTGGAAGTCTTGTCGATGCGATACAGGTTGCCGGTACTGGACTGCACGACGATCAACGCAGATTCGTCGTCGTTCTCGACGATGCCGTTGGAGTTGAATCCCTCTCCGTACGCGAACGGTGTGCCGTCGAAGCTCACGAATGTCTCCAACGGAGCGTCCTGCGTTCCGGCCGTCATCTGCTCGACGGGAATGCGGAACAACGCCGGGCTACGCGAGTCCGTGACGTAGGCATCGCCGTTGTCGGCAATCGCGACGTCGTTGAGGAACGTCGCGTCGGTGCCGAGACCGTTGGTGAACGTGGCCACCAGATCACCGGAATCGGCGTCGTACACCCACACCTTGCCGGTGGCCCCACCGGCGATCACCAGATAGTCGGGGCGATCGTCGTCGTCGGTCACGTCGATTCCGGCGGCACCGGTGCGTCCGTCCGCGCCGCCGGGCAGGAACACCGAGACGTCCGGGGATCCGACGGTTCCGCGGAACACCGCGCCGTCGGATGTCGACGTCACATAGAAGGTGTCGTCCGCGGCGGTGATGCCCTCGGGGAACACTCCGGTTCCGGGTAGGTCGTAGACCGTTGCAGAGCTCGAACTCGCTGATGTCGAGGCCGGCGCGGACGAATTGCTCGTGGTGGTGGATGCTGGATCGGCCGAGTCCGAGGACCCGCAGGCACTGAGCAGCAATGTGGTGGCGGCAACAGCAGGGACTATCCGGGAGACTCGGTTCACACTCCCGAGTGTTCCATATGTCTCAATTCCCGGGCATTTCGCCTGGTGAGCAGATTTTCGGCCCATCGGTTTCGTACAGTCGTTGTCATGAGCGACCTCTCCTCCCTTGCCGCAGCCGACAGCGACCTCGGAGGGATCGCCGGATGGGCAGTGAGTCTGATGGAAGCCATCGGCGGCCCAGGTGCGGGAATCGCCGTCGCAGCGGAGAACTTCTTCCCGCCCCTTCCCAGCGAGATCATTCTGCCTCTCGCCGGGTTCACCGCCTCCCAAGGCGGCATGACATTGCTGAGTGCGTTGTTCTGGACGACGGCAGGTTCGGTGATCGGCGCACTCGTCCTGTACTGGCTCGGCGTCAAGCTCGGCCGCGATCGGATGTATGCCATCGTCGAGAAGATGCCGTTCGTCGGGACGGAGGATCTGACGAAGGCCGAGGACTGGTTCACTCGCCACGGCCGGTCTGCCGTGTTCTTCGGCCGCATGATTCCGATGGTCCGATCGGGCATCTCGATCCCGGCCGGTGTATCCCGGATGCCGGTTCTGCAATTCACCCTGTACACCACCCTCGGCAGCCTGATCTGGAACTCCATCTTCGTGCTCGCCGGCTACTTCCTCGGGGAGAACTGGCACTACGTGGAGAACTACGCCTCGGTGTTCCAATATGTCGTCATCGGCATCGTCGTCGCGCTGATCAGCTGGTTCGTGGTCAGGAAGGTGCGGTCCAGTCGCGTCGAGGTGCGGTAACTGCTCACAGATCGTCGATGTCGATGAACCCGTCCTGCAGTGCACGCACCAGCAACGTCGCTTTGGTCGGTGCCGTTCGTCCCACTGCCGTGTACTTCGCTCTGATGCGAGTCAGGTGTGTGTTGACGGTTCCCATCGAGAGATAGAGCGAGCGCGATGCCTCCGCTTTGGAATCAGAGATGAGCCAGGCGGTGAGTACCTCGATTTCACGAGCGCTGAGTCGTGGGTCGGGTGCGTCTCCGACGCGGATATCGAGCACTGTCATGGAGATCCTTGATTTCGGGCACCGCCGCTGTCCCGGTGGCGCGAACACGGCCAATGACACCGCACTGACTCCGCTGCGTCACTCCGAGGAATGACCGAGGTTGCTCTCACCCGAGAGTGAATGCTGTCACCTGCACCCTCACGGTCGGCCCCACCTCGGTAAAGTCCGCTCCTATGACCGAGCTCGACGCGACCGCGGCCCTCTTCGTCGAGGCGGGTGTCGCATTGTTGATCGCGCATCCACAGAGGATTCTCGAACGCGGATTACGTATCGAGGACGTCGTCCACGAGGCCGACTCGTCGACAGCGACGTTCTTCCGCAAGTTCGACACCAAGTCCGACTTCCTCGCCACGGTCGTCGAGCATCTGTCCCGAACTCCTCTACCCACCGACGTTCACGGCACCGTTCGCAACCAGATGACGAACAGTGGCGCATCGATTCGAACGGCGGTGTCGGCGCTCGTCGCGCACTACTTTCCGGCAATCGTCGACCGGAAGAGCACCACCGCCACTCTTCTCGATCATGTTTTCCGCGGACCTGCTTCCGCAGCACTCGCCGGGAGCTACCGCGTTCGAGACGACGCCGTACTGGACGCATTCGAGGCACTGTTCGATCCCGACGGTGGAGCCTTTCGCCGTCCCTTCACCGCTCGATCGTTCGCTGTGACGATCAATGCCGTCGTCGACGGATTTCGCATCCGCAGTCAGGTGGACGCCGCTTCCGTATCGGCCGATGTGATGTCCGACGCGGTCCTCGCCTTCATCGGGGCCGTCGTCGACACGTCGGGACATCATCAGCACCTCGATGATGTCGTGGGAGAAATCGGCGCAGCGGTGGAA
Organism: Rhodococcus sp. 15-2388-1-1a; assembly: GCF_002259145.1. Taxonomy (NCBI): domain Bacteria; kingdom Bacillati; phylum Actinomycetota; class Actinomycetes; order Mycobacteriales; family Nocardiaceae; genus Rhodococcus; species Rhodococcus sp. 15-2388-1-1a. Next base: position 48,969 of record NZ_NPFP01000006.1, read on the forward strand.
GAACGGCCACTTCCTCGCGATCCGCGTGCTGCGATCGTCACCGCTGCGCGCGACGAGTTCGGAAAGCGTGGCTACTTCATGACGCGGATGGACGACGTCGCCGATATCGCCGGAGTGCCGAGAACCGCGTGCAAGACACTGTTTCCTACCAAGCCGTCCGTCATCGTTGCAGCACTGCAGAGCCGAGTCGATCGCCTTCGTGAGTCGGTGGCCGACGACCACCTGCTCGGCCTCGACGAGCTCACGATTCTGCAGAATCACATGTTGCGGTGCGCGCAACTCGCCGCGGACGAACTCGAATTCATGGACGCCCTCCTCGTCGCTGTCGCACACGACACCTACGGCGAGCCGGAGGGACTGATCTCCATCAAGGAGAAGCTCAACCTGCCGTCGATCATCGCACCGGTCATCGCACGAGGGCAGGACACCGGCATCTTCCGAAAGAGCTCCAGTCCAGTCGATCTCGCGGCAGGGATCACCAACACGCTGCTGATGCGCTGTTTCACCCGTCGACAGAACAGCCCGCAGGACAACGCGACTTTCGTCGGTGAACTACTCCTCGACGGACTCACTGCGCACTGAGCATGCGCCGACTGCGTGTCACGAGCGGAAATGCCGCCGATGGCGGCTATCTGGTGCAGTCGGGCTCGAAACTGGCGATGCTGCAACCACTCCCCTGAGTCAGTCCTTCGGAATGCGGTACCGACCACCTTTGACGACGAACACCACGTATCCCAGAATGGCCAGCAGGTACAGAGCCGTCGGGACGGCGAGAACCCAGATGCTGACCGAGTCGCCTGTCGTCGCGCCCGCAACGCCGGTGATGCAGGCGAAGAGCAATGCCGTTGCCGCGCCGATCCACCCGAAGTCCTCGGCCATCTTCCGGTTCAGCTCAGGTCGATTCTCGGGGGCAGTCCAATACTCGTGCATCGTCCGACTCGGCAGATTCACCATGGACGCCGGAACTTTGGGGAACCACCGACCGATGCTCGCGAACAATCCGATCATCGCGAATCCGATGCCGCCCATCGTGAGCAGGAAGGACTGTTTCGAGTCCATGCGATCGACCTGACCGGACGCGTCGAAGTGCGCGGGCACTTGATCCCCCGCAGTGACGGCGACCCAGATCAGAGCACCGATGAACACCAGAGTTGACAGCAGTAGGGCCGCACGCGAAAGCTTCATCGAAGTCCACATTAGTGCCTCCGGCAGTGGTGTGGGGCCGTGACTCCGGGTCGCTCCGCTCCCGCGCCACGGAAGGCACTTGTCCGCACCACTGCCGGAGGCATCGATGCCCAACAACGAGTTCGGGGACTTCCAGACCCCGATCGAGTTGGCACGTGCGTTGGTGAACACCCTGCCTCGACGACAGTGGACTCGCGTCCTCGAACCCACCTGCGGTGTCGGGAACTTCCTGTCGGTACTGGCCAAGAGTCACCCCGACGCAGAGCGTGTCGGGATCGAGGTGCAACCCGAGTACGCCGCGGCCGCATCGGTGTTCGGCAGAGTGATCACTGCCTCGATCTTCGATCTCGACCTGGCACGCGACATCGCATGGACATCCGAGCCGGGCCCGACTCTCGTGATCGGCAACCCACCGTGGGTGACCAACTCTCAGCTCTCGGTTCTGGGCTCCAGCAACCGACCGGCTCGTGCGAACACCGACAACGCCCGCGGAATCGATGCGATCACCGGAAGCTCCAATTTCGATATCGCGGAGTTCATCTGGATCAAGTTGCTGGCCGAGTTCGCAGATCACCCGGTCACCGTTGCGATGATCTGCAAGACCCAGGTAGCACGAAACATCCTGTTGCACTGCGCTCGGCACGGCCTCCCGATCACCGGTTCGAGTCTGCGACCCATCGACGCCAAGAAGTGGTTCGACGCCGGAGTTGATGCCTGTTGGTTCGTGGTCGAACTCGGAACCGGTCCAACCGACCACACTGCGCAGATGTATCCGAGTATGGATTCACTGCGTCCCAGCACCAGAATCGGAGTGGTCGACGGACAACTGGTCGCGGACGTCGACGCCTACGAGCGAAGCAAACAGTTCGATGGCATCAGTCCACTGATGTGGCGTCAGGGCATCAAGCACGACGCGTCTGCTGTCATGGAACTGGCCGAGAACGACGGCCCACGAACCAAACTGGGAACCAGCGTCGACATCGAAGCCGACTACTTGTTCCCGCTGTTCAAATGCACCGACGTCTACCGTGACAGGCTGAAGGTGGTGTCGCGCTGGATGATCGTTCCGCAGTCGCATACCGGCGACGACACCGCGCAGTTGGCGGACAGCGCGCCGAAGCTGTGGAAGTACCTGACCGACAACGCGGGTGCTCTCGATGGCCGAAAGTCGTCGATCTACCGAAGTCGCGACCGGTTCTGCATCTTCGGTGTGGGGCCGTACACGTTTGCGCCGTACAAGATCGCGATCTCCGGATTCCACAAGGTTCCGCAGTTCAGGATGGTCGGCCCCTACGACGGCAGACCTGCGGTGTTCGACGACGCCACCTATCTCCTGCCGTTCGAGGACCCAGCGGAATGCGCGGTCGCCCATGCGCTGTTGACCGGCCAGGAGGCCACCGATCTCATTGCTGCACTGGCATTCTGGGACAGCAAACGACCGGTGACGAAGAAGCTGTTGCAGCGCATCGACCTACACGCGGTCGCCTGCGCGACGGACCCCGGAGCGCTACGAGAGCGTGCTGCCGATGTTGCGGCCATGCACGGTCTACCGTTGGAGGCAGCATCGCTCACTCGCGCGGTGGATCTCGCGAGGCAACGGCCACAATGAAATCCGATGCTCCTCAGCGACAGCCTGTTCCGGAACTGGCTCTTCTCCTCATCGGCGGATCCATGTTCTTCGTGGCCACAGTCGTCAAGTCGGATGCGTTGTTCATCGCGTCGATCTTCCTGTGCGTATTCGCCGGTTTCGCAATTTTGATCTCGACGTGGTTGTCCCATCAGAGCCGGCGAACCATGGCGCTTGCCACCGTTGCGGGAGTGGTTCTCGCCGGCATCGGTGCCGTGTACATGGTGAAGGACGCATCGGAACCTGTCATCTTTTCACTCGGTTTCCTTCTCTACCCCGGCGGCAGTCTCGCACTGTCCGGGTTCATCAACCTGGTGTCGAGCCGAAGACGAAAGCACCGGTCGAACCCACCGCCTACAGACTTCACAGATCGGTCTTGATCGTCTCGGCCAGTCGGTCGAGGAATTCGTCGTTGCGTTTGTAGTGCACCCAGGGCCCGATTCTTGTGCTCGTCACCAGGTGGGCACGTTGAAGTACCGCCATGTACTGCGAAGCGGTGGATTGGGAGACACCCGCCCTCGACTGAATGTGTTTGAGACACACTCCCACATCCTCGGCCGGTTCGAGCTGCGGCGGAAAGTCGCTCGGGTCCTTGAGCCACCGCATGATCGCCAATCTCGCGGGGTTGCCCAGTGCACCGAACACTGCCGCGAGCTCTCCGGGGTCCAGTTCGTCAGCCACCCTCCAAGCCTACTCCGATATCGCGATATCACGATATGTGGTCTACTGATTGCATCGCAATATCGCGATATCCAGATAGGAGTAGGTCATGACACGCGTCGCAGTAGTAGTGGGAGCCAACGGAGTGATCGGCAGCAACTTGATCGACCACCTGCAACGATCCGGTGAGTGGGACATCGTCGGGCTGTCACGCCGCGGTGGTACCGACGCCGGACGCGTCCGGCACATCGCGGTGGATCTGCTCGACGCCGACGAGACCCACCGTCGACTGGTGGAGCTGACCGAGGTCACACACATCTTCTACGCCGCTTACCAGGAGAGACCGAGCTGGGCCGAACTCGTCGCCCCCAATCTCGCGATGCTCGTCAACGTGGTCACGGCCATCGAGGAGAGCTCACCGGACCTCGAGCACGTGAGCCTGATGCAGGGCTACAAGGTGTACGGCGCGCACTTGGGTCCCTTCAAAACCCCGGCGCGAGAATCCGATCCACCCCACATGCCGCCCGAGTTCAACGTCGATCAACAGCAGTTTCTCGAGACGCGGCAGCTCGGTAAGCGGTGGACGTGGTCGGCGATCCGGCCGTCGGTGGTGTGCGGTGTCGCACTGGGGAACCCGATGAATCTGGCCACCGTGATCGCCGTATACGCCACCATGTGCAAGAAACTGGGCGTCCCCATGCGGTTTCCGGGCAAGCCCGGTGCCTTCGACGCACTGCTCGAGATGACGGATGCATCGTTGCTCGCCGAGGCGACAGTCTGGGCGGCCACCACGCCGAGCTGCGCCAACCAGGCGTTCAACATCACCAACGGCGATCTGTTTCGCTGGAGCGACATGTGGCCGCGCATCGCGGGTCTTTTCGACATCGACACCGCAAGTCCCCTACCGATGTCCTTGGCCGACGTCATGGCAGACAAGGAACCGCTGTGGGATTCGATCGTCGCCGAGAACGGGCTGCAGAAAATTCCGTATTCCGACGTATCGTCCTGGGCATTCGGCGATTTCGTGTTCGCGTGGGACTACGACGTCATAGCGGACGCTTCCAAGGCGCGTCGACTGGGTTTTCATCGTTTCGTCGACACCGAGGCAATGTTCGCCGAGATAGTCGCCGAGTTGCGTCGACAGCGAATCATTCCTTGAGGGAGCCACCCTGTGTACCACCCGAGTGGGCCGGATAGTTTGAATCGGCACGAACGCCGATCGAGACCTACGGGAGAACAATGCATTCGTTCGACACAGCAGTCGCGCTCGAGACCGTCGGCGACGGCACGTATCGCGGCAGGACATCAGCGCCGTACAACAACATGGTCGGCCCGTTCGGTGGCATCACTGCCGCGACGTTCATCCGAGCCATCGAACAGCATTCGGAATGCCTCGGATCGCCGGTCTCGCTGACGGTCAACTTCGCCGGTCCGGTGGCCGAGGGCGAGTTCGAGATCTCGGCGCGCGCCGTGCGCACCAACCGCAGCAATCAGCACTGGTACCTCGAACTCGTCCAGGACGGTGCCGTCGCCACCACAGCTACAGCAGTGTTCGGAACCAGGCGTGAGACGTGGGACAACACCGAGGCCGTGGCACCGGCCGTCACCTCCCCCGCCGACACGCCCCGAGGCAACTTTCCCGACGCGATCGCCTGGGCGCAGAACTACGAGATGCGGTTCGTTGCAGGCGCTCTGAACGACCAGGAGTCACCGGACTCGACCGAGACCCTCTGGATCCGCGACACGCCTCCGCGCCCGCTGGACTTCGCTGCGCTGACCTCGCTCAGCGATGTGTTCTACCCCAGAATCTTTCAGCGCCTCGGTCGCTACGTGCCGGCCGGCACCATCTCGCTGACGACCCACTACTTCGCGACGCCCGACGATCTCGAGCAACACTCCGACGGGTACATCCTCGGCACAGCACGAGCCCGCCGCTTCCATCAGGGTTACTTCGATCAGACGGCCGAACTGTGGACCGAAGCCGGGACGTTGCTGGCCACGAGCCACCAGGTGGTGTACTACAAGGGCTGACCCACTCCGACCGACTGTTCCAGCACGCGCCGAACTGCTCCGCGGGCACCGCTGTCCTGAAGCGAGCGCTTGGCCCGTTGGTACGCCCCGCGCAGCCGCGGACTTGTCGACAGATCGCCGAAGACAGCAGGATTCGCCAGGAATGCGCCGGGATTGTCGTGGTCCTCCCACGACAATCGCTGCAGGTGTTCGGCATTCGCGTCGACCATCGGAATGTCCCCGCGCTCGTGCACACCGCACCACGCGGCGAGCACCAGCGCTCCGTGGTCGACCGACCGGTCCTGCGCGAGCCGGTCGCGGATCACCGGCAGCACGAACTTCGGGATGCGCGCGGACGCGTCGACGATCTGACGTTCGAGCGTGTCTCGCACGGCGAGGCTCGAAAAACGGTGCAGCAGTTGCTCGATATAGGTATCGATGTCGATTCCGTCGACCGGGGCGAGCGTCGGGGCAGCCTCGGCCCGCATGTACGACGCGACGAACTCGTACAGGTCGGGGCTGGCCATCACCTCGTGCACGTGGCTGTATCCGGCGAGGATACCGAGATAGCTCAGTGCTTGGTGAGATCCGTTGAGCAGCCGCAGTTTCATGTGTTCGTACGGTGCGACGTCGGCGACGAGTTGCACTCCGACCTCGCCGAAGGGAGGTCGCCCGAACGAGAAGGTGTCTTCGACCACCCACTGCGAGAACGATTCCGACCGGACCGGCCAGCCATCGTCGATTCCGAAGTCGCTGCGCACGTCCTCGATGACGGCGGCGGTCGTAGCAGGGGTGATGCGGTCGACCATCGAGTTGGGAAATGCCACCGTTGCGTCGATCCAGTCCGCCAGGTCGGCGTCGTGCCGACGGGCGAAGGAGGTCAATGCCGTTCGGGTCACCGACCCGTTGTGGACGATGTTGTCGCACGACATCACGGTGAACGGCGGAATTCCGTGGTACCGGCGGGTGGCGAGCGCAACGGTCAGAAAGCCGAAGACACTCGACGGTATCGAGAGGTCACCGAGGTCGTCGAGCACCGCGGGATCGGTGGGCTCGAATGCACCGGTGACGTCGTCGATGCCGTAGCCCGCCTCGGTGATCGTCAGTGACACGATCATCGTGGCGGGTGAGCTGAGCACATCGATCACGCCCTCCGGATCGTCCGGCGCGAAGACGAAATCCGCGACCGATCCGATCACCCGAGCGTCGCGTCGACCGTCGGGATCCACCGTGACCAGGGTGTAGAGATGATCCTGGGAGTCGAGGACATCGCCGATCTTCCTGTCTCCCGGCAACACTCCCACTCCGCACAGCGCCCAGTCGAGATGTCCGGCCGCGAGCAGCCGATCGAAGTACACCGCCTGATGTGCGCGATGAAAAGCGCCGACTCCGAAATGCACCACACCGCAGTGCAGTTCGTCCAAGTCGTAGTCCGGCTTCGCGACGGTCGCGGGCAGGTGTTCCAACGTCGCGCGGCGAAGCTCGGTCATGACAGATCCTCGGGGTCGGACGAACGTGGTGAGCGGTGGCGCTCCCGGGCATGTTCTGCCACCAGGAGCACCACCGCAGCTGAAGGGGTTACACGTCAGAAATCAGCAGGACGACTTGTAGACGTACTGCGCGCCCTCGCCGTCGATGTTGTCGGCGGTGATGACATGGAAGCCGGTCGAGATCTCGGCGGTGACCGGCTGGTCGTTGATGGCGGCCATGGCCTGCGCGACACCGTCGGTGCCGATGGTGTCGGGCTGCTGCGCGATCAGAGCCTGGACTGTTCCCTCACGAAGCTGCTTCACCTGTGCCGGGCCTGCGTCGAAGCCGATGATCTTGACCTGATCCTGCTTGCCCGCCTGCCGAACTCCGGTCGCGGTGCCCTCGGCTGCGAACGTGTTCGCGGCGAAGATGCCGGTGATGTCGGGGTCTTTGGCGAGGGCGGCCGAAACCAGACGAGCAGCTTCGGCCGGGTCGTTGTGGCTGTACTGCACGCCGAGGTAGTCGAAGGCAGGGTTGGCATCGACGGCCTCTTCGAAGCCCTCCACTCGGGCGTCGGCAGTGGAGATCCCGGGATCGGTGGAGATGACGAGCACCTTGCCGCCGGCCGGGTTGAGCCGCTCGATCGCGTTGAACGCTTCTGCCCCGCCGCCCTTGTTGTCGGACGAGATCGAGGAGACCGCGATGGACGGGTCTTCCAGGGTGGTGTCGACGAGGACGACCTTGATACCTGCTCTGGAGGCTGCTTCGAGGGGTGCTTGCATGGCGGCCACGTCGGTGGGCGCGATGAGGATCGCCGACGGCCGCGATGCGACAACCGAATCCACGATCGGCTTCTGCAGGGTGGGATCGAACTTGACCGGGCCCTGGGTATCGACGGTGACGCCTGCATCCTTCGCCGCAGCTTCGATTCCGCACTGCATGCTGATGTAGAACTCGTCGCCACTGACGCCCTGGATGAAGGCGATGTTGCCGCTGCCGCCACCGCTTCCGGAGTCGGACGAACAACCCGCCAGGAACATGGCGGAGACCGAAGCGACACTCAGTGCAACGACGGCGGTGCGTGATGTGATCATGGTCGACTTTCTTGTAAGGGGTGTGCGATAGAGGGAGTTTCGAGACCGGCCGAGGTTAGGGACTTCGGGACCAGAGTTTCTTGAGGGAGCTGGGCGATTGACCTCGGCTCGCTGCGTCGCGTCGACGCTGATCGAAGTAGACCGCTGCGATGAGGACAGCACCGACGGCGACCTGTTGCCAGAACGGCTGGACTCCGACGATGACGAAGCCGTTCTGCAGCACTGCAGGGATGAACAGTCCGACGACGGTGCCGAACATGGTTCCGATGCCGCCGAAGAGGCTCGTTCCACCGATGACCACTGCCGCAATGACATTGAGGTTGGTCTGCGACTGGCCGGCGATCGCGGTGGTGCCGTACTGCGACAGAGACAGGATGCCCGCCAGTCCGGCGAGGGTGCCGGAGAGTGCGTAGACCTTGACCAGGTGCATGTCCACCTTGATGCCGACGCGTCGAGCAGACTGCTCCTTGGAGCCGACGGCAAAAGTGTAGAGGCCGAACTTGGTGCGATGCAGCACGATTCCGAAGATCACCACGAGCACCAACGCGATGCTCGAAATCAGGGGAATGGTGGTGGCCGGGAAGTTTCCGTAACCGATGGTATCGACCAGAACCGGTGGTACGTCGCGGATGTCGACGCCCCCGGTGATGACCTGCGAGAGCCCGAGAGCTCCGCCCAGGGTCCCGAGAGTCACGATCAGCGGAGGCACGTTGGCCTTACCGATCAGGAAACCGTTGAGCAATCCCCAGCAGAGTCCACACCCCAGTGCCACCACGATTCCGACAGCGGCAACTCCCCATCCGTCGCCGCCGATCGCGGCCATGGTCTTGGCCGAGACGACTCCGGAGAAAACGAGAACGGAGCCGACCGAGAGATCGATGCCACTGGTGACGATGACGAACGTCATGCCGATCCCGAGAACGGCCAGGATGGATACGTTCTGGATGATCTGGCGGATGTTGCCCCACTCGGGGAAGCTGCCGGGAGCCATGATCGAGAACACGAGGCAGATTGCAGCCAAGACCAGCACGATCTGGAACACCTGAACCCGGGCCAACTTACCGAGCGCTTCGACGAGATCGAAGGAGTGCCGAGACGGCTTGTCGCCGGGCGGCATCGGCTCGAGGGAGGGGCTGATGGTCTGGTTGGTCATCGTGTGGCTCCGGTGGTTGCGCCGGTCATCGCGCCGACGAGTTCTTCCATGGTCGTGTTCTTGGCGTCGAGAGTGGCGACGCGCTTGCCCATCCGCAGTACCTGAACGCGGTCGGCGACCTCGATCACGTGCGGCATCGAGTGGCTGATGAACACCACCGCCACTCCCCTGTCCGCCACGCGGCGAATGGTGTCGAGAACGTTTCGGGTCTGCACCACACCGAGCGCCGCGGTCGGTTCGTCCAGGAACACAACGCCTTTGGCCCAGGCGACCGCGCGAGCGATCGCAATGGCCTGTTGCTGGCCACCCGACATGGCTCCGACGGGAACGGTGAGGCTACGCACGGTCGCTCCGAGTTCGTTCAACGCGTCCTGCGACTGCTTGCGCATCGTGGAGACGTCGAGAAAACCGAGACGGCCGAGCAGCCCTTTCGCGGGAAGTTCCCGACCGAGGAACATGTTCTGCTGCGCGTTCAGGTGCGGCGCGAGAGCGAGATCCTGGAACACCGTCTCGATGCCAAGTTCGGCTGCCACGGTGGGACTGTCGAGATCGACCGCGGTGCCGTCGAACAGGATCTCGCCGGTGTCGACCGCGAGACTGCCCGAGAGCGCCTTGACCAACGTCGACTTGCCTGCACCGTTGTCGCCGATGAGGGCGACGACCTCGCCGGGGTAGATGTCGAAATCGGCGTCGTCGAGGGCGCGCACGTTTCCGAAGCTCCTCGACAATCCCCTCGCCTCGAGGATCGGTGTCGCAACAGGTGCAACGCTGGCCATGGATACTCCTTGGTCGAATCGAAAACCGTCGGATGCGGGATGGATACCCCCACCGGTGCCCGTGCAGCACGGTCGGTGATCGTGGTCTGCGAGGCAGGTCGAGCTCCCTGCGGGGCTCGTTGTGTAAACGAGTGTGACCCACGCAACCCGCATTGTCACGTGTTTCGTGAAAATTCATGTCACCGGTGACATGACACAACTCCTGCACATGGACGGAGCCGCACCGTCGCCCCGCTATCGGACCGAGCGGTACCGTCTCTGAACTGGGAATATTTGCGATCTGCTCCATTTTCTACCTGATGGAACGGTGCTGAGGTACCGTCCATGACACCGATGACATCCAGCACGCACATGCGGCGAATGACATCGATGACATGACCTATTCGGAGACAGTGAAGGTTGACGCACATGGCGAAGTTCGACGGCCGGAAGATCTTGGTGACCGGTGCCAGCGGCGGTATCGGCTCGGCCACGGTGAGAAGGCTGGTGGCCGACGGTGCCGACGTCGTCGCAGCCGGTCAGTCGGTGGACGCACTGGACAAGCTCGCCGACGAGACCGGCGCGCAGCCTCTGGCGTTCGACCTGACCTCCGAGGACAGCGTGCGCGAGGCCGTCGAGGGGCTCGCGCTCTACGGAGTGGTGAACTGCGCCGGCTTCGGCGGCGAGATCGCCACGCCACAGGACACCGACATCTCCATCTTCGACAAGGTCATCGCCATCAACGCGCGCGGCGCTCTCCTCGTCATCAAGTACACCGTCCCCGCGATGATCGCCGCCGGTGCGGGGGCAATCGTGAACGTGTCGAGCCAGGCCAGTCTCGTCGCCCTGACGGGTCACATCTCGTACGGCTCCTCGAAAGCTGCCCTGGACAACATCACTCGGGTCTCGGCCCTCGAACTCGGTCGCCACGGAATCCGGGTCAACGGAGTCAATCCGACCGTCGTGATGACGGAGATGTCCGCGTTCTACTGGGGCCGTCCGGAGATCGAGCAGCCGTTCCTGGCACAGATGCCGCTGGGTCGCTGGGCCACCGAGGACGAGATTGCCGCGCCGATTGCCTTCCTGTTGAGCGATGATGCTTCCATGGTGACCGGGGTGTCGCTGCCGGTGGACGGCGGCTACACGAGTCGATGACGAGCAGACGACGAGCAGACGGGGGTAGATCATGACCACCATGCAGGATGTCGCGGCACTGGCCGGAGTCAGCGCCAAGACCGTCTCACGGGTGTACAACAACGATCCGCACGTCGACCCCGACACGCGCGCTCGCGTCACCGATGCCCTCAATTCACTGAACTACGTTCCGAACACGATGGCGACATCGTTTCGCAACGGTCAAGCGGCGGCAATCGGTGTGGCCGTACCCGATATCGACGATCCGTTCTTCTCCTCCATCGCCCGAGCCATCGAGGAACGCGCCCGCGAGGACGACATGGCCGTGCTGGTCACGAGCCTGGGGCACGACGGTGGCCAGGAGCAGGCTCTGGTCGAGTCGTTGCTGCGTAGACAGTTGAGCGGCTTGATCATTGCGCCGACCGGTTCCGATCACGGCTATCTGGAGCGTTGGATCGACAAGACGCCGACGGTCTTCGTCGATCGGGGACCCGACGGCCTCAAGGCCGACAGCTTCGTCGACGACGATCACGGCGGGGCGGTGTTGGCCACCGATCATCTGCTTCGACTGGGACACACTCGGATCGCGGTCATCGGCGACACTGCCAATATTCCGACCAGCCGGAATCGACTCGAGGGGTATCGAGAGTCGTTGCAGGCCCGAGGAATCGAGTTCGACGATTCTCTCGTTGCGCTCGGCGTCATGGGCCGCGACGATGCTCGCAGCGCCCTGACCGCACTGACCGCACTCGACGATCCACCGACTGCGCTGTTTCTGTCCAATGCCCGCGTGGCCATGGCATGTGTGCCGGTTCTGCAGCAGATGGAATTGCTGCATCTGGCGTTCGTCGGATTCGGCGACTTCCCGCTGGCCGATGCAGTGATGCCCCCGGTGACGGTGATCGATCAGAATCCTGCTCGGCTCGGCCGGTTGGCCATCGAGCGACTACTGGGGCGGATCGAGAATCCGAGCAAGCGCTACAAGCGCCGCAACATCCTCGGGGTCGAGCTGATCGAACGGCAATCCTGCACGCCTGGAAGCGATCACCGCTGCGACTGATCCTGGAGCGCATGCGCAACCAGATCGACCTGCAGTGGTGTCGACAATTCGGCATCGATCCGCAGATGCGGAACACGCGGCTTCTCCACCGGCGGATCCGTCGGCCGATGGGCGTCGCGCTCTGCCCCGCGGGCCGCCCGTCGACGCGCCAGCAGCTCCGGCGAGCCGTCCACGTGGACGACCATCGTTGCTGCGGGAGCCACCTGCGAGACCAGCCGTTCCCACTCCGTGCCCGCGGTCAATTCGCGGGTGAAAGGCGCGACCAGAACGGGGCGCTGACCGATCTCCACGAGGTCCCTCGCAGCAGCGAGCAGTACTGCGTACCGGCCGGCACGAATGCGTTCTGCGTGCGGCCCCGCACTGTTCCAGTGTGGGCCGTCCAACAGCGAATCCAGTTCGTCGAGTAGAGGATTGGTGAGTGTGTCGAGGTCGAGCAATGCCGTGCCGAAGCGGCGCGCCAGCTCGCGTCCGAGGGTGGTCTTTCCACTTCCTGCAGCACCCGCGACGAGCAGAACCGGCAGTTGATCCCGATCGATCGCGGAAACGTCTTGACAGACATGAGGCATGACGTGAATCATACAAGACAACGTTGTCTCGCACCTGTGCTACAGCGAACACAATTCCTCCGATCGAGAGTTCACGTGACCGAGCGCGCAAGCATCAAAGACGTCGCCGCATTGGCAGGCGTCAGCTTCAAGACCGTCTCCCGTGTCGTCAACGGCGTGGACACGGTGTTGCCCGAGCTGCGCGAACGCGTCGAGGCCGCGGTACAGACGCTCAACTACGTCCCCAATTCCGCTGCACGCTCGCTGAAATCGGGATCCGGCAACACCATCGGGATCATCGTCGATTCCATCGACGACGTGTTCTTCGCATCCTTGGTCAGTGCCGTCGAGGATCGCGCTCTCGAACACGGACTGGCCGTCATCGTCGGCAGCACTGGGTTCGACGCCCAGCGCGAACGTGATCAGCTGGCGTTGCTGGCCGGTCAACACGTCCGCGGCATCATCCTGGCGCCGGTCGGCGACCACAGCGATTTCCTCGTGCCGCGTCGCCGAACACTTCCCACGGTGACCATCGACCGCTCGATCGCGGGATTCGATTCGGTCATCGTCGACGATTACGGTGCTGCCAAGCGGGCCGTCGAGAAACTGGTCGAGGGCGGCCACACCCGAATTGCGTTGCTCGGCTTCGACGATCGACTGCAGACCGCACAGCTGCGCCGTGAGGCGTACCTCGACGTCCTCACCGACCTCGGCCAGAAGCCGGACTCAGCACTCGCTCCCCCCGTGTCCCATGCCGCGGACTCGGTACGGCCGGTGGTGAAGAAGCTTCTGGCTCTGCGCAATCCGCCGACTGCCTTCTTCGTCGCCAACGCGCGGCATGCGACGGCCGTGGTATCGGTGCTGCACGAGATCGATCGCACCGACGTTGCCATGGTCTCGTTCGGCAACTTCTCGCTCGCCGATGCCGTCAGCCCGTCGGTGACATGCATCGACCAGGATCCATACCGGATCGGCACCCTCGCGTTCGATCGCCTGGTGCAGCGCTTCGACGATCCCTATCTCGAAGTCGAGCAACAGATTGCGCCGACCACCCTGGTCGAACGACTCTCACATGCACTCCCCTTACCTGCACAGAAATGAGAACATCCCCGTGAATCCCAGACTCGTTGCGGGACTCGACCTCGGTAGCACCGGCATCAAGGTGCTCGTGATCGACGAGGCCGGAACCGAACTGCTCATCGAGCAGAGTCCGACGCCGTGGCATCACGGCCCGGGCGGAACCACCGACCTCGAGGCCGAGGACCTGCTCGCGACCATCGCGAATCTGCTCGACGCCGTCGCGCGTCGACTGCCGGAGGTGACCGGCGATCCCGCGTCGCGCATCGATGCGATCGCCGTGTCCGGGATGGGTGAGACGGGCTTTCTTCTCGATGAAGACAACGTTGTCCGAGCCCCGGCATTCGCGTGGTTCGATCCCCGAGGGCAGCAGCAGGTCGACTCACTACCCCAGGATCTCCGTGACCGGTTCGCCGGCACGACCGGGCTCCCCGTCGGCGTGCAGGTCTCGGTCGTCAAGATCGCGCACCTCCGCGACAACGGACTGAACCTGGCCGGACTGCGATGGTTCAATCTGCCCGAGTTCGTCGTACTGTCCCTCGGCGGTCGTGCGGTGGCCGACTACTCGTTGAGTTCCAGGACGGGACTGCTCGATCAGGACACCGGCGAGCCGTGGACGGAGATGTTGACGCACTTGGGCGTCGGGGCCGAGTTCCTCCCGCCTCTCGTCGACGCCGGTACCGATCTGGGGGCCGCAACCGGACCCGCCCTTCCCGACGCCATCGTGGGGGCACGGTTGACCGTGGCCGGTCACGACCACCTCGTCTCCGCCGTATCGGGTGGGGCAATCCCCAACGATCGGTATCACGTGTCGATGGGCACCGCCGAGGTTCTGCTGCGAGTGCTCGACGCTCCCCTGACTCCCGCGGCTCGAAGCCGTCTGGCCGATCATCTGATCAATTCGGTGCGGCATGTGGTTCCGGGCCAACACGTACTCGTCGCCGGGGTCAAGACCGGACTGTTGATGCGACGGGCGTTGCAGTTGTGCGACATCACCGACCGCGCCGGGCGTGACCTGCTCGATCAGCGAGTGTGCGCATTGCCTGCAGGCGGACCGTCCACCGACGGCGGGATAGAGATCGCCGGGGCCCGCAACGACGACGGCGTGCTGTCCATCACCGTCCGTACGGACGGGGTGAACGCGGCGGAGCTGTTCCGTTCGATCCTGTTGCACGGCAACGACGAGATCGCCCGCCTCATCGCTGCCCTCGACGCCGAGGTTGCTCCCGCTCGGACCACACTGCTCACCGGCGGCTGGGCGGGAATGGCCAGCGTTCGGGATGCCCGCGCGCAGGTGCTCCCCGAAGTCTCGGTCTCGACTCGTGCCCAGGACACCGCCTACGGCGCAGCACTGTTCGCTGCGCGACTACTCACGCTCATAGAAATCTGAGTCCACATTTCTGCAGTGAGACAACGTTGTCTCACTTGCTCACGGCCCCAATCACCACCACCAGGAGAAAACAATGAACGAACTCACCACCCTCGAACGTCGCGGAATGGCTGCCATCTCCACCGCCGACGGCAACATGCTCATCGTCGCCGGAGATCAGCGCAACGGCATGAAGGCGGTCATGAAGGACGCCACCGACGGACCCGGCTCGATCACCGTCGAGCAGCTCGCCGACGCCAAGGCCGATCTGGTTCGCTACCTCGGCAATCACGCGCCGGCGATCCTGCTCGACCCGGAGGTCGCGCTGCCGAAGATCGTCGACGAGGGTGTGCTCTCGCGCAACACCGCGTTGGTGGTCGGCATGGATGCCTCGGGCTTCGAGGAGACCGACGGCTTGCGCTACACCCGCTTCGTCGACGGCGTCACCCCGCGCGTCGTCCGCGATCTGGGCGGCGATGTCGCCAAGATGCTGTTCTACATGCGCCCCGAACGGCAGGGCGTCGATTCCCGTGTCGCCGAGGAGATCCGCGACCTCGTCAAGGCATGCTCCGCCGAGGGACTGCTGCTCATCGTCGAAATCCTGACCTACAAGCTCGAGGGCGAATCGGACCAGGATTACAAGGCCGGCTTCGGCAAGATCATCGCCGACTCCACCCGCATCTCGGTCGAATGCGGTGCCAAGGTGCTCAAGCTCCCCTACCCCGGTTCCGCCGAGGCATGTGCCGCCGTTACCGAAGCGGCACAGGGTGTTCCGTGGGCAGTGCTGTCGGCGGGCGTCGACCACGAGACGTTCATCGAGCAGGTACGCATCGCGGTCGCCAACGGCGCGCGCGGCGCGATGGCCGGCCGCTCACTGTGGAAGGACAGCATGGCCGTCTCCGCCGAGACCCGCGAGGACCTGCTCACCAACCGCGCACTGCCCCGTCTGCGCGAACTGAACGAGGCCGTCGACAACTGACATCGGCCTTCGACCGAGCCCGGACACCCCGTCTCGGGCTCGGTCGACGCCGTTCTGGGTAGCGTGAACCCATGACGCACCCCTCGACGCACCTCGACATCGTCGCCGCTCCCGGCGTGTTCGCCGACCTCGCGACGGCGCAGGAATTGGTCGCCAGGGCGCTGTCGGCCCGAGGATTGACGGGCGGAATCGTCGACACCGCAACCGGTTCCGACGAGGCGATCGTCGTTCCCGGTGACGGGATCCCGATCGACACGGCGCCGTACGGCGGTGTCGTTCGGGTCGATCTGGGCCAGTGCACACCGGACAGATCACCGGGCATCCGTACTCACATTCGCGGCCGCGGACTCGACGGCCTGCGATTCGCGATCGACAGCGTGTACTTCCACCGCTTCCACCCCGGAAAGATCCTGCACTACGGGGATCACCCCGAGCAACGCGTCGAGCAGCGGTTACCCGAGAGCGACGGTCCGTTTCCTGTTGCCGTGCTGATCCACGGTGGATATTGGCGGTCGCGGTGGGAATTCGACCTGATGGACGCGATGGCCGTCGATCTGACCGCGCGGGGCTACGCCACGTGGAACGTCGAATATCGTCGCCCCGACGAACACGGGTGGGATGTGATGACCGGCGATGTCGCGTCCGCGATCGCAGCGTTGGAGACGGCACCCGGCGATCTGGATCTGTCCCGGGTAGTTCTGTTCGGCCATTCGGCGGGAGGTCAACTCGCACTGCGAGCCGCGGGCGATTCCGTTGGAACGCCGGTCGCCCCTGCCCTCGCGGTCGGCCTGGCCGGCGTGCTCGATCTACGGGTCGGCGATGAGCGCTGGCTCGGCGAGGGTGCGGTGTCGAATGCGATCGGTGCGCGATTCGCCGGTGCGCAGGAGACGTACGAGGCATCGTCGCCGATCTCGAGGCTTCCGCTCGGCGTTCCGCAGCTGGTGGTGTGCGCGGTATCGGACGATCCCAACCTGCTCGAGATCAGTCGGGCGTACTACGCCGCCGCGTCGGCGGGCTCGGATTCGGTCGTCTCGGTCGAAGGACCCGGGGGCCACTTCGCGGTCGTCGATCCCGCGTCGCAGATCTATCAGGACATGGTTCGCGAGGTCGACGGCCGAATCCGAGGTACCCGAGACCACGCGTCCGAGTAAGTCCGTATCGTGCATGGTGTGACGCGCAGCACAACGACGTGCATGCCGAGACTTCAGGAGCGAGATCGATGAAGAGCACCATGCAGGACACCCCACTGTCCATCGGCCAGCTGGTTCGATTCGGGACGTCCATTCACTCCTCGGCCGAGATCACCACTTGGACGGACACCGGTCCGACCACGGTGACCTTCGGGGAATTGGGTAGGCGGGCAGCGCAACTGGCACACGGTCTGCGGTCGATCGGCATCGACGACGATCAGCGCGTCGGAACGTTCATGTGGAACAACGCCCCGCACATGGAGGCCTACATGGCGATTCCTGCGATGGGCGCGGTGCTGCACACGCTGAACATTCGGCTCTTCCCCGAGCAGCTCACCTACATCGTCAATCATGCCGAGGATCAGGTGATCATCGCCGACGCGAGCCTGCTCCCCCTGCTGACACCCCTGCTGCCGACATTCGAGACCGTCCGGCATCTCGTCGTCGTCGGCGTCGACCCGGCGCAGGTCACTGCACCCGACGGTATCGAGGTACTGGGTTACGAGGACCTGCTCGCAGGCAAGCCGGAAGAGTTCGACTGGCCGGAGCTCGACGAACGATCAGCTGCCGCAATGTGTTACACCTCGGGCACCACCGGCGACCCCAAGGGGGTCGTGTATTCACATCGCTCCATCTACCTGCATTCGATGCAGGCCTGCATGACCGACGCGATGGCAATTGCGCAGTCCGACAAGGTCTTGGCCATCGTGCCGATGTTCCACGCGATGTCGTGGGGATTGCCCTATGCAGCGCTGATGGTCGGTGCGTCGCTGATCATGCCCGACAGGTTTCTGCAGCCGGCTCCGTTGGCGGAGATGATGTCGACACTGCGTCCGACGGCCGCGGCGGCCGTTCCGACCATCTGGCAGGCCCTGCTCGCTCACCTGGACGAGCACCCGGCCGATTTGTCGAGTCTGCGTGACGTTGTGGTTGGCGGTGCCGCGTGTCCACCGAGCCTGATGCGGGCCTTCCACGAGAAGTACGGCGTACACATCTCGCAGGCGTGGGGCATGACCGAGACCTCGCCTCTCGGCACGTCCGGCAAGCCCGATGCCGGGCTGTCGGCTGAGGAGGAGTTCGATTTGCGTTGCACGCAAGGACGATTCGTCGCCGGTGTGCGAGCACGACTCGTCGGCGATGCCGGTGAGGTGTTGCCGTGGGACGGCAAGACCGTCGGCGAACTAGAAGTCCGTGGCCCGTGGATCACCGGCAGCTACTACCGCGCCGATGCAGACGACAAGTTCGACGACGGTTGGCTGCGGACCGGTGACGTGGGGACCATCTCCGAAGGCGGTTACCTGCGCCTGACCGATCGATCCAAGGACATCATCAAGTCCGGTGGCGAGTGGATCTCGTCGGTGGAACTCGAGAACCAGGTGATGGGACATCCGGCTGTTCGTGAGGCCGCGGTCATCGGAGTGCCGGACGCCAAGTGGGACGAACGGCCCCTGGTGGCTGTCGTCGTGCGCGAGGGTGCGTCGGTGACGGCCGAGGAACTGAGAGAGTTCCTCGACAGTCGCGTCGCGCATTGGCAGTTGCCCGAGCGATGGACCTTCATCGACGAGGTCCCGAAAACCAGCGTCGGCAAATACGACAAGAAGCGACTGCGCAGTTCGCATGCCGACGGGGCATTGAACGTCATCGAGCTGGTGTAGCGGCACCGTTCGGAACACCGTGGCCGAACACCGCCCCGAGCACCCGCTCGGGGCGGTGTTCGGCGTCCACTTCCTGACTCCTACACCGCCGAGCGTTGCTACACAGGATATTTGCCGAGACTCGCTAAACAAACCTCGAGTTCAGCAATAGACCAGTTTCACTGTACGTAGGTACGTAAAGAGCCGTTCCAACCTTCGCGGAGTTTGCTACCGTTCCATCGGGGTTCCGAGCAAGTGGGATACGACGGGGCGCACAGTTGCGCGGGGGTAATGGTGACCGATTCAAATCAGGTACTCGGGTTCGTGACGTTGGACGACGACTACGAAGATCCGTTCGAGTTGACGTCCTCGCAGTACGCGATGTGGCTGGCACAGCAGTTGCATCCGCATGCCGCCCACAGCGTTGCGCACTACATGGACGTCCGTGGTGACCTGAATTTCGATCTCCTCGTCGACTCGGTGCGCATCACCGCCGCCGAAACGGGTTCACTGTTGACCCGGCTCCTCGCCCCCGGCGACGGCCGAGATGGTCCGCAGACCGTGCGTCAGTTCGTCGACGCAGCGATTCTGCCCACCGAACTCGAGTACCACGACCTCACCGGATCTCCCGACCCGATCGCGGCCGCACGCGAATGGATGAACGCGGAGTTCACCGCTCGGATCGACCTGTACTCGACACCACTGTCCAGGTCGGCGGTCCTGAAAGTCGGTCACCTACGGTACTTCTGGTACGCACGAGCACACCACACCGTGATCGACGGATTCGGTTCGGCAGTGGTCGCCGTCCGTACCGGCGAGGTCTACTCGGCACTCGAACGCGGCGAGATTCCACCGCCGCGCAAGGCGAGGCACCCGCGCGCATTCGTCGAGGCCGAGGCGGCGTATCGGGCGTCGGCACGAATCGAGAAGGACCGTGCGTACTGGGCGGCAGTGGCGGCAGAACTCCCGGAACCCGTGTCGTTCTCCGGCCGCACGGCCGAACCGTCGTCGTTCAATCATCGGTGCAACAGGACGCTGGACCTGCAGACCGACCAAGCCCTCGCCAGTGCCGCCGGAACGTACAAGACCACCGTCGCCGCTCTGGTGGTCGCGGCTTTCGCCGCATACCTCGCCCGCGCCACCGACACCGCCGACGTCGTTCTCACCCTTCCGATGGCTGCCCGCGTCACCGCCTGGGCGAGATCCTCCGCATCCATGACGGCGAACGCCGTTCCCATCGGAGCCCGAGTCGAATCGACGACCACCATCGCCGATCTGATCGAGAACATCGGCCATCGCATCGGAGGTGCTCTCCGGCACCAGCTGCTCCCCGCGGCGGAGATCGCCGGAGACCTGCGGGCCTCGGGGGCAACCCTGGGGCCGACCATCAACCCGATGCTGTTCGGTGACCGAATTCGGCTGGGCGACCTGGACGCGCGGCTGGACCTGTTGACCTCCGGTCCGACGGCAGACATGGCCGTCACCCTGCACACGAATTCCGACAACGGGCAGATGCGCGTCGACATCGAGGGCAACCCTGCCACGTACGAGCTCGCCGACATCGAAATGCACAGTGCGCGTTTCGCTCGATTCCTGCACGAGTTCGCAACCCGGCAACCCGACTGCCCGATCGACTCCATCGGCGTGCTCACCGACTCGGATCGTCGACTCCTGCTTGACGAGTGGAGCGGCGGTGCGCCTGCTGCTCTGGCAACCCTGCCGGAAATCTTCGGCCGCGGTGTGCGTCGTGCGGCGGATCGTCCCGCGGTCGTCGATGGTGACACCGTGGTCGAGTACCGCGAGCTCGACCGTCGCTCGAATGCGTTCGCACGCCAGCTGATCTCGATGGGGGTCGGCCCGGACGTGCCTGTGGCCGTGGTACTCCCACGCTCGCACAGATCCGTGACCATGGTGTGGGCCGTCACCAAGGCAGGCGGTGCGTACGTACCGATCGATCCTGCACATCCACTCGATCGCATCGAGCGCACGCTGGCGGACTGTGGCGCGCGCGTCGGTGTGACGACGCGAGACATGCACGGCCGACTGCCGTCCGAGATCGACTGGATCCTCGTCGAGGACGATCCCGCACGTGGATTCACCGACGGTGCGATCACCGACGCCGACCGCCTCGCCCCGCTCACTCTCGATCATCTCGCGTACGTGATCTACACATCCGGCAGCACCGGCGTCCCCAAGGGCGTTGCCGTCACCCATCGCGGTATCGGCCCCATCGCCGACGCGGCCATCGCGGCCCACGCCACGGTCGTCGGGTCACGGGTGATGCACTTCGTGTCACCGGGATTCGACGCCTCCGTGCTCGAGATGTTCCTGGCCTTCGGTGCCGGCGGAACCCTCGTGGTACTGCCCACCGGGGTCTACGGCGGCGACGAACTCGGGGCGCTGCTCACCGAGCACTGCATCGACGCCGGGTTCATCACGCCGTCCGCGCTGGCGACGGTCTCCCCCGCCGCCGGGTCGACACTTGTCTCGATCGGAGTCGGCGGCGACGCCGTGCCGGCCGCGCTGGTCGACGACTGGGCTCCTGGACGGCGGATGGTCGACGTCTACGGCCCCACCGAGACCACGGTCGCCGTCACCCTCGGCCCGCTCGAGGCAGGAAAGAAAGTTGCGCTCGGGCGTCCTATCGCCGGTATTCGGGCCTATGTGTTGGACAGCCGACTCGACCCGACTCCCCCGGGATGCGTGGGCGAGCTCTACATCGGCGGGACCGGGGTGGCGCGTGGCTACCACGATCGACGCGGTCTGACGGTGAGCCGATTCGTGGCCGATCCCTTCGGAGGGGGCCGGCTCTACCGAACCGGCGATCTCGTCAGATGGACCGCCACAGGCGAACTCACCTACATCGGCCGTCGCGACCATCAGGTCAAGGTGCGCGGATTCCGGATCGAGCTCGGTGAGATCGAGGAGGCACTTCGCGCCCACCCACAGGTCCGTGACGCCGTCGTGGTCGCGCACGGCGACGGGGTCGCCCGCACCCTCGTGGGCTATGTCGTCGCCGAGAACGATGCGGTGCTCGACCCCGACGAGGTGACCGCCTCGCTCGTCGGTGTTCTCCCCGCGTACATGGTGCCCCACCGCGTGAACGTGCTCGATGCGTTCGAGTTGAACGCCAACGGCAAGGTCGATCGCCGCCTGCTTCCCGAGCCCGTCGACCAGGTCGTGGCCGATCGGCGCGAGCCTGACTCGCCGCAGGAAATCATTGTCGCCCAGGTGTTCTCGGAGGTACTCGACGTGCCGTCGGTGTCGGCCACGGACGACTTCTTCGCCCTCGGCGGCAACTCGTTGCTCGCGACCGTCGTCGCTGCTCGACTCGCCGCCGATGGCCGATACCGCGTCGGCGTACGCGAGGTCTTTCTGCATTCGACGGTCGAGCGACTGGCCGCCGTCGTCGTCGATCTCACGGACGACGGCAGATCGAGTGCGCCGGTTGCTGTTTCGCGTACACAACCGTTGCCCGCCTCGCCCTCGCAGCGCAGCATGTGGTGGATCGAGCGCTACCAGCCGTCGGCCGCGTACCATATTCCGCTCGCTCTTCGAGTCCGAGGCGAGCTCGACATCCCTGCCATTCGGCGGGCACTCGACGACGTCGTCCGGCGCCACGAGAGCTTGCGCACCGTTTTCCGCATCGACCCATCCGAAGATGTGCCGCTGCAGCTGGTTCTCGACGCCCCGAGCACCGAGAATCCGCTGCCGTTCGATGCCGTGACGATCGACGGCGCTGATGTCGATGACACAGCACTGCTCCACTCCCTGTCCGAGATCGCCGCGCGCCCGTTCGATCTCGAACACGATCTGCCGCTTCGTGGACGAGTGATCTCGCTACCGGACCGCGACGAACACGTCGTCGCGATCGTCCTGCACCACATCTGCGTCGACGGCTGGTCTCTCGGCGTCTTGGCTGCCGACATCGGTGAGGCCTACCGAGCGAGATTGGAAGACACTGCGCCGCAGTGGAATCCACTGTCCGTGCAGTACGCCGATGCTGTCGCCTGGCAGAGTGCCCAGTTGGGCGAGGCCACCGACACCGGTTCGACACTGAGTGCTCTCCGGACGTGGTGGTCCGATACTCTCGCGGGCCTTCCCGACACCCGGCCACCGGGCACCATGCGCGCCCGTCCCAGTACGCCGACCGGCCTCGGCGGGGCAGTCTCCACCGTGCTGAGCCCCGACGCGAAGGCTGCCATCGATCGCCTGGCCGCAGGCACCGGATCGACGGAGTTCATGGTCGTGCACGCCGCGTTGGCGCTGCTGATGTCCCGTTCGGGCGTCGGCGACGATGTGGTGATCGGTACCGCTGTGGCGGGGCGCGGGCATCCCGACCTCGACCGCGTGGTCGGAATGTTCGTCAATTCGGTGGTCCTGCGCACCGAGGTCACGCCGAGCCATTCCGTGCGCGAGCACGTGCTCGCGGTCCGAGGCGTTGACATCGAGGCACTCTCTCGGGGACACATGCCCTTCGACTCCCTCGTCGAACATCTGGACCCGGTACGCCTCCCCGGTCGCCACCCGCTGTTCCAGGTGATGTTGACCGACCGCGTCACCCCCGATGTCGACATGGAGATCGGCGGCGGAACCGTGAGCGCGTACGGCATCGACCTACCCGTCACCAAGTACGACCTCGAAGTGGTGCTCGCCCGATCGGCCTCCCGCCCCGACGAGACGACGATCGTGCTGACCTACGCACGGGACCTCTACGACGAGCCCACCGCCGACGCACTACTGCAGCGCCTGACGTCGGTACTCGCCCAGATGGCCGCCGAACCCGACCGTCCGATCCACCGGATCGACGTACTGGTTCCATGCGAACGCGCGCGGCTGTTGCCGATGATCAGCGGTCGAGCCGATCCACGGGGCGTCAGCATCGACCGCGCACTGCGAGACTGCGCGCGGCGTTCGCCGACCGCCGTGGCACTGGTGGAGGACGAGCGATCCATGACGTACGGCGATCTCGACGCACTGGTCACTCGCGGGGCCGCCAACCTTCGCAGTCGGGGTGTGCGAGCCGAGACGAGGGTCGTCGGAATGTTGCCTCGCTCCATGGAAGCTGTGCTGTGCGTGCTCGCCGTCGCTCGCTCCGGCGGCGTGTACGTTCCCGTGGATCCCGCCTACCCGGAGGATCGCCGCGAGTTCATGGTGCGCGACAGCCGCGCCGTCGTCGGTCTCACGCACCTGCGCACGGACGGATCGAACGACTTCTGGCTGTCGCTGGACTCGCTGTTCGCTCAGGCCGGGACGTACGGCCGGGACGCCCCGGAGGTGTCTGCAGTCAATGCGGCGTACGTCATCTACACCTCGGGAACCACCGGCACTCCGAAGGGCGTCGAAATCTCCCGGCAGGCCTACTCCGATGCCGGGGCCGAGCTGGTACGCGCGTTCGGGGCCGACTCGAGTTCTCGCGTATTGGCCTTCGCCTCACCGAGTTTCGATGCGTCGATGCTCGAGATCGCGCTCGCGATTCGCTCGGGCGGCACGTTGGCGGTCGCTCCGGCCGACATCGTCGGTGCGGAAGAACTCGAAGCGGTGATCGCCGTTCATCAGGTGACGCATTGTTTCCTGACTCCGTCGGTGCTGGCGACCCTCGACCTCACCGGACCGGATCTGTCGTCGATGACCACGATCGGCATCGGAGGCGAGAACTTCGGGCCGGAGTTGCTCGCAGTTGCAGCGGCCGGCCGTCGCATCGTCAACGTCTACGGGCCGACCGAATCCACCATCTCCACCCATCTCCCGGTTCTCGACCCGACCCGGGACGTATCCATCGGGATGCCGGTCGCCGGAGTCCGCGCGACCGTTCTCGACACCCGGCTGTCTGCGGTGCCGAGCGGCGTCACCGGTGAATTGCACCTGTCCGGTGGACAACTCGCGCGCGGATATGTCGACCGTCCCGCGCTGACGGCCACCCGATTCGTCGCTGATCCATTCGGCCCTCCCGGGTCACGGATGTACCGCACGGGAGATCTCGCGTACGTCGACGGCGCACACGACCCGACGGTCAAGATCGTCGGCCGCAGCGACTTCCAGGTCAAGATCCGCGGTCTGCGAATCGAATTGGGCGAGATCGACGGCGTTCTCGGTGCGATACCCGGGGTCGATCTCGCCGTGACGACGACGGCCACCTCCCCGTCCGGAGAGACCGTGCTCGTGTCCTACGTGCACGGTGAGGACACCGTCGACGTCGGTGACGTGACGCGGATCGTCCGCGAGCGGCTGCCACGACACATGGTGCCCGCCCGGATCGTGGTCCTCGACGCCATCCCGCTCACCCCGGTCGGCAAATTGGACCGATCCGCCTTGCCTGCACCGTCGTTCGATGTCACTGCCGTCGGCGACGAGCCGCAAACAGAACTCGAATCGACTCTGCTGCAGATTCTGTCCGAGATCGTCGACGTACCATCGGTGGGAACCTCGGCCGACTTCTTCGCCCTCGGCGGCACGTCGCTGTCCGCGACGCGATACGCCACCCGGATCGGTGAGAGCCTGAATCACCACGTCCCGGTTCGGGCGATCTTCGACAACCCAACGGTCGCCGAGCTTGCCGCGCACCTCGACACGGCACGAGAGGGCCCCGAGAACTCGATACAACGATCACACTGGCTCACCACCGAACTGATCGAGAGCGTTCGCTCCACAAGGGGACCCTCGATCCCGCTCTCACCCCAGCAGCAGGCCATGTGGATCACGAGCCGAATCGCCTCGACGGCAACGGCATACAACATCGTGGGCGGCCTCCGCGTCACCGGTGCCTTCGACCCCCATGTGCTGGAAGAGGCA
This sequence comes from Rhodococcus sp. 15-2388-1-1a, assembly GCF_002259145.1. Taxonomy (NCBI): domain Bacteria; kingdom Bacillati; phylum Actinomycetota; class Actinomycetes; order Mycobacteriales; family Nocardiaceae; genus Rhodococcus; species Rhodococcus sp. 15-2388-1-1a. The sequence goes on from NZ_NPFP01000006.1 coordinate 74,703, forward strand.
CTGAACGATGTGGTGCAGCGCCACGAGTCGTTGCGGACCACGTTCCCGACCACGCCGACGGGACCGGTGCAGCGGGTCTGGCCGCAGCGACGAGTCGAGGTGAGCATCGCGGACTCGCGCGAAAGCGGCTCGATCACCGATCTTCTGGCCCAGGCCGGTGCGCACCGCTTCGATCTGTCGATCGAACTTCCGGTCCGAGCCACGGTGGCGCGGACCGGGGACGACGAGCACGTGGTGGTCCTGGTCGTGCACCACATCGCCGCGGACGGTGAATCGATCGCCCCGCTGTCTGCTGATCTGTTGTTCGCGTACACCACTCGTGAGAGTGGCAACATCCCGATGTGGCCGAGCCTGCCACTGCAGTACGCCGAGTACCAGCTCGCACTCGAGTCGGCGATGACCGACGGAGCGCGAGCAACCGGCCTCGACTACTGGACGAAGACGCTGCGCGACGCACCCGTCGAACACGCACTCCCGTTGGACATGTCGCGGCCGAGTGCACCCACCGGACGGGCGGCCACCATCACGGTGTCGATGTCCGCCGAGGTACGTGCCCGGGTGAGCAGCCTCGCCCGAACCCACCGGTCGTCGGAATTCATGGTGGTACACACCGCGCTCGCCGCGCTCGCATTCGTCGGAACTTCGGCCGGCAGCACCACGGACGTCGTGATCGGTACACCGCACTCGGGACGCGGTGGTACGGCTCTCGACTCGATGGTGGGCATGGCGGTCAACACGCTCGCACTGCGCACCGGCTTCGCACGGTCCGCGTCGTTCGCGGAGGCGCTGGCCGAGGTACGCGACACCGACCTCGACGCGTTCGAGCACGCGATGATCCCGTTCGACGAGGTCGTGTCCGCGCTCGGACAACCGCGTCACCCCGCCCGCAATCCCGTCGTTCAAATCGTGCTCGCCGTGCAGGATTCACCGCCGCTGACGATCGATACCGGCGACCGAACCATCGCCACGATCGACGGCCCGATCACCACCTCGGCGTTCGATCTCGTGGTGTCCGTCCGCCCCGGACACGACGGCAGCGCCGACGTGCGCATCACCTACGCACGAGACCTGTTCCTTCCCAGCACCGTTCGTCATCTGGGGCAACGATTGGTCGAACTACTCGATCGAGCTGCCGCAGAGCCGTCGAGCACCGTCGGTGATCTGCTCGACGCGTCGGAGATCGTTCTTTCTCCTCCCACACTCGGCGCGCTGTTCGACGCGGCCGTCTCACTCGATCCGAATGCGGTGGCAGTCGCTGCGGCGGACGGTTCGCTGAGCTACCGCGAGTTGGACGATGCCGTTGCCACCCTGGCCGATTCGCTTCGTGGGGCCGGTGCGGGGCCGGGAACCTGTGTCGCCCTCGCCGCGCAGCGTTCCCTGGCCTCGGTCACGGCGTTCTGGGCGATCGCGCGAACCGGTGCGGCCGTCCTGCCGCTCGACCCCTCGTACCCGAGCGAGCGGTTGCGCTACATCTTGGAGGATTCGGCTCCGATCCTGGGTCTGTGCGACGACCCGGACGCCGACCTACCGCGCGAGAGCATGACGTGGAGATCGATTCGGGACGTCGAGCCGGTTGACCGGACTAAGCCTGCACCACGGCCGCATCCCGACGACAGCGCCTACGTCGTCTACACCTCGGGAACGACGGGTCGGCCGAAGCCGGTCGCAGTCACTCATCGCGGGCTCGAGCGATTCGCGGTGTCGCTGGGGCTGGAGTTCGACACCGGTCCCCGGTCCCGGGTTCTGCACGTGGCGTCTCCGGGATTCGATGCAGCGATTCTGGAGATGCTGTTGGTCGTCGTTCGCGGCTCGACCTGTGTGGTCGCACCGTCGTCGACCTTCGCGGGAACCCAACTCGGCAACCTGATTCGACGCGAACGGGTCGACACGATCTTCATCACCCCGGCCGCACTGGGGACACTCTCGCCCGATGCACTGCTGTCGGTCACCACGATCGGCACCGGAGGCGAGGCGCTGTCTGCAGCTCTGCTGGACACCTGGTCCGAGGGCCGCCGCTTCGTCAACGCGTACGGCCCGAGCGAGTCGACGGTCGCGGCAACGATGGGTCTGCAGAAGGCGGCGGTGGCACCGCACATCGGGTCCGCGGTACCGGGCACGTCGACGCTGATCCTCGATTCCGACCTGCGCAGGGTGGACGGACCGAACATGGGCGAGCTCTATATCGCCGGTGCAGGCCTGGCTCGGGGCTATCTCGATCGGCCGGCATTGACGGCGACTCGTTTCGTCGCGAACCCCTACGGCGATGCGGGCTCCCGGCTCTACCGAACCGGTGACCTCGTTCGCTCCGTCGCAACAGCGGATGGTACTCAGCTGCGGATTCTCGGACGGTCGGACTCGCAGACCAAGATTCGCGGAGTTCGGGTCGAGCCGGCCGAGGTCGAGGCCGTGCTGTCGGCGAACCCGTCGGTGCAGTCCGCGGTGGTGCTCGTCGAGGAGTCCGCGACCGGCTCGTCGCTCGTCGCGCACGTGAGCACCACGGACGTCGTCGATGTCGATCACCTTCGTGCGGGTATGTCCGAGGTACTCCCCCGACATCTGGTGCCCGCGCGAATAGTGCTGCACGACAGGCTTCCCCTCACCTCACACGGAAAGGTCGATCGGGTCGCGCTCGCTGCGGGACCGGTCACGGTGACCGTCGTTCGCCCCACTGGTTCGACGGTCGATTCGGTGCGATCTGCTTTCGCAGCCGTGCTTGCGGTCGATGTCGCCACCGTCGACACGGACTCCGATTTCTTCGCCCTCGGTGGCAATTCCCTTGCCGCAGTGATGGTGATGGATACCCTGCGTGGACAGGTGGCCGATTCCGATCGAGACCGAGTGGACGTGACGTGGTTCTTCGACGTCGCGACGCCTGACGCGATCGCAGCCCGACTCGATGCGCTGGGACACGGCGGTGTCACCACCCAGACGGCTCCGGTGACTCTGCGTGCGCGGTCTCCGTTCGACGTCCTGATACCGCTGCGCGGAGGATCGTCCGATCGGGCACCACTGTTCTGCATCCATCCGGCCATCGGGTTGGTGTGGAGCTACACCGGGATTCTTCCGTATCTGGATGCCGATACTCCCGTCGTCGGAATTCAGGCACGTGGAATCGTGACCACCGCACCGGAACCGGAATCGGTGAAGGAGATGGCGCGCGACTACGTCAACGCGATCCGCACGGAGTTCCCCGAGGGGCCGTACCGACTCGCGGGCTGGTCGCTCGGCGGGCTCATCGCGCAGGCGATGGCCGTCGAGTTCGAGAAGCAGGGCGAGGCAGTGGAACTGATCGTTCTCGACGCGTATCCGCTGTGCGAGGAGACGGCACGGAGGCAGGAGATGTCGGTGGCGGACCTGCTGCGCGAGTTCGTGGGCGAGTTCGAGGTCGAGGACGATCTGACTCTCGACGACGCCATCGCCCTGGTGCGCAGGCAAGGCGGTGCGGCAACGTTGCTCGACGACGATCAGATTCGACGCCTGTACGACCGGTACCGTCTGTTCGTTCGCCTCGGCTACGAGCATCGGCCCGAGTTCTTCGGCGGCGACCTCACGTTCTTCTCCGCGTCGCGCTACCGCGGGGTGCCTCGATCCCCCTGGGAATGGCGACAATTCGTCGGAGGGACCATCGCAGATCATCCGGTTCAGACGACCCACAACGAGATGGGTACCCCGAAGGCCCTGGCCGAGGTGGCACGCGGCATCGAGTCACGCACTCCGGCAGCCGCATCGGGGCAGTTACGATGAGCGAGACGGTGGTCGAGGTACGGAACCTCGTCAAGGAGTACGTGGGGCGCAAGGGCAATCACGTGGCGCTCAGTGGCGTCGACCTGGTGGTGCCCGCGGGGACGGTGACCGCGGTGTTGGGTCCCAACGGCGCGGGCAAGACCACCGCGGTGCGCATCATCGCGACCCTCAGCGCTCCCACGAGCGGATCGGTGACGGTCGCAGGCATCGACGTGGCGGAGAATCCGCGGGCGGTGCGCGGGCTGATCGGATTGTCCGGGCAGTACGCCGCCGTCGACGGCCGACTCACGGGCTACGAGAATCTGCGGATGCTCGGTCGTCTCTACGGGCTCGGCGGGTCGCGGGCCCGTGCTCGAGCCAAGGAATTGCTGGCGATGTTCCACCTCGAGGACGCTGCGGGACGTGCGGCATCGACGTACTCGGGCGGTATGCGTCGACGTCTCGACCTGGCCGGTGCTTTGGTGGCGCGGCCACCGTTGGTGATTCTCGACGAACCGACAACCGGCCTCGATCCGCGCAGTCGCGGTGAGCTCTGGGATGTGGTCGAAGAACTGACCGGGGACGGCACCGCGGTGCTGCTGACGACGCAGTACCTCGACGAGGCCGAGCGGTTGGCCGACGACGTGGTGGTGTTCGACAAGGGCCGCGTGGTCGCCGAGGGCACGCCGACGCAACTGAAGTCCCGTCTGCGTGTACCGAGCGCACACGTACAGGTCCTCAATCCCAACAGTCTGAGAGTGGCGACAGAGTTGTTGTCTCGCATGAACGTTCGCACCGACCCCGCCACCGTCCGCGAGGGTTGGTTCGCCGCGGACGCGCCGTACGGCTCGCGGTCGCTGATGCTGATCCTGTCCCGTCTGTACGGGACGGGCATCGACGTCCACGATGCGTACGTCAGCGCACCGAATCTCGACGACGTCTTCTTCGACTTGACCGGTGACGAGGATGCCGGCCGTCATCACACGGGTGCCCCGACGGCCGAGAGGATCGATCGATGACCACGATGGCCGCGCGACCCGTTCGCCGCGAGGGAATCGGCAGCTTCCTCGTCGACTGCGCGACGATGACACAGCGCAACCTGTTGGTGATCCTGCGCGTTCCGCAGTTGCTGCTCGGTGCGACGGTGCAGCCGTTGATGTTCGTGCTGCTGTTCTCCTACGTCCTCGGCGGCGCGCTCGGCGGAAGCGAATACCGACAGTTCCTGATGGGCGGAATCTTCACGCAGACCGTAGTGTTCAGTGCCGGGTTCACCGCCATCGGGCTCGCCACCGACAGTCGTGAGGGAATCGTCGAACGATTCCACTCGCTGCCGATGTCGAGGTTGGCGATCGTGCTGGGGCGCACTCTGACCGACGCGCTGGTATCGGTGGTGAGCATCGCCGTGATGATCGGTGCTGGATTCGTCGTCGGATGGCGCATCAACGGGTCACCGAGTTCCGCTCTGGGAGCGATCGCGTTGCTGGTGTTCTTCGGTTTCGCGATGTCGTGGATGGGTGCCGTCGTCGGATTGATCTCGGCCACAGCCGAAAGTGCTCAGAGCGTTCTGATGATCATCGTGTTTCCGCTGACCTTCATCTCGTCGGCCTTCATCCCGTCGGCGACGCTGCCGGGGCCGTTGCGGATATTCGCGCAATGGAACCCGGTGACCTCGGTGGCCCGCGCCACCCGGGAGGCGTTCGGTAATCCCATCGCGCCGTCGACGTTGATCAACGAACCGGTGACCTGGGCGTCCTCGAATCCGATGCTGTACTCCTTCATCGCCTCGATTGTGCTGCTGGCGATCTTCGTGCCGCTGACGCTGAAGGTCTCGCGCGGCCGGGTGGGGTGATCTCGCGCCCACCCGGGTTACACGGGTCTCACACGATTCACGAATACCAGTAATGGTCTACCCCTAACGTCGTAACCGACAGCGACGACAGGGAGCCACCGACAGTGTTGATCAACCGTTGTGCAGCGGCACTTGCGGTGACCTCGGCCGTTCTCCACCTGAGGATGGGGATCGGCAGCGCGATCGGTGTTGTGGTCGCCGCCATGGCCGTGGTGTGCCTGCTGTGTGCTGCCGATCTGTGGCGGTCGACGAACAATCGCCCGTGGGTTGTCATGGCGGCGGCGAGCGCGGTGATGCTGCTTGCGCATGCATCCGGTCCGACGGGACATCATCAGGCCGTCGTGACCGACAGTGTCAGCGAGGTGTCGGCGGCCTCGATCGTCGCGGTCGTCGAACTCACGCTCGCCGCTGTCGTCGTCTTCCTTCGCACGCGCCGCGTTCCGCCAGAACTTCTCCACTACCCACTGCAGGAGCCACGATGACCGATACCTTTGCGCCCGTTGTAGTTCACCCCCTCGAACCGCTGACCCCGCAGGAGATTTCGAGGACGTCGGCGATAGTCGTTCGCGAGCGGAATCTGACCTCTACTGCACGCTTCGTCTACATCGAGCTGCTGGAGCCGACCAAAGCCGATCTGCAGCAATCGGATACGGACCGTCGAGCATTCGTCGTCCTGCGTGACCGTGACGCCCATGCCGCCGTCGAGGCTGAACGTGGTCAACAATTCATCGGCGCGACGCCCATTTCCGCACGATTGCCCGGTTCGATCGCGGCAACCTCGCAGGGCGGGCTGAATGGCCCAGTTGGATGCCGCCGGCCCTGCGTTCGTAACTGCCATGTCCCCTGTTGATCGATATTCTGCACATCTCGTCTGAATGGGAGCGATCGGGCGACGCGGGCGTATCAGCCTGCGATCGACTGCACCGGACCCAACGAGGCCAGTGTTCTTTCGGCAACGCGTTCGAGTTGACGCCGCGTTGCCCCGTCCCGGGCGCGCTGGGACATGCCCTGAATGATCACGCCGATGAATTCCGCGACGTCGACGGGCTCCCATGACGGAGGCAGGATGCCGTCGGCGATGTTCGCGGAAATGCGTTCCGCAAGCAGGGCGATGTTGGCATTGCGCATGTCCCGCAATCGATCTGCGATGCTTCGATTGGCGTCGGTGACACCGACGGCCGAGCTGATGATCAGACAGCCGCCCGGACAGGACTCGTCCGTGTAGTGCAAGGCCGCGTCGTACAGCAGCCTTGAGATCAGCTTGGCCGCGTCGGGCTCCTCGGCGAACGCACGCTCCATGAAGTCGCCTCGAGTAGCGAGATATCGCTCGATCGTGGCGAAGAACAGCCCTTCCTTGCCGCCGAATGCACTGTAGAGACTGGGCGGATTGATGCCCATCGCACTGGTGAGCATCGAGACCGAGGTGCCCTCGTATCCGTGTTCCCAGAAGGCGAACATCGCCTGATCCAGCGCTGAGTCGACATCGAACTTGCGGCCCTGTCCTCGTACGCCGGCCATCGGCCCTCCACATCTCGATCCGTTCTCGCAACTGTGATTCATCGTACTCCTGTAGCGATCATTAAACGAATCGCTTAGCCTTCGACTGAAGGTTCAGTTCTCAATGGAACGAAGGGGTAGAGAATGGTCACCAAGACACGCAACACATCGCACGCGGTCAACGCGAACGCCGCCATTGCCTGGATGCTGCTCGCAGTGTTCGGAGTGGGAACCGTCGAATACCTCGTCGCCGGAGTCCTTCAGGACATTTCCTCCGATGTCGGCGTCGGGAATTCGACTGCGGGCCTGCTGATCACGATCTATGCTGTCACGGTCGTCATCGGCGGTCCACTGCTCACCATCGCCACCACCCGAGTTCCCCGAACACCGCTCATCGGCGCAATGATGGCCTTGTTCATCGTCGGCAACATCGGAACCGCATTGGCCCCGAACTTCGCGACCCTGGTGATATTCCGCGTCATCACCGCGCTCCCCCACGCCACGTTCTTCGCGCTGTGCCTGGTGTTGGCAACGTCGTTGGTGGAGCCGGAGTTTCAGGGCCGAGTGATCGCGCGCGTGACGCTCGGCCTCAACCTCGCGACCGTCCTCGGCGTTCCGCTGGGGACGCTGATCGGCTCGCAACTCGGCTGGCGCTGGTCGTTCGCCATCGTCGCGCTCTTCCAACTGTTCGTCACCGCCGCTCTGATCGCCTCGACCCGACGCGCAGCACCGTCACATCAGACCGGCAGTGTCACTTCGGAACTGAGCGTCTTCACCCGAGGTCCGGTGTTGTGGGCGATCGGGCTCACTGCGCTGAGCCAGGCCGCGCTGTTCGTGGTGTTCACCTACATCGCGCCGTACCTCACCGATCACGCCGGCATCTCCGCGTCCACCGTCACCATCGTGCTGTTCATCTTCGGCGTCGGCTCCGTCGTCGGCAACCTGCTCGGCGGGCACTTCGCAGACAAGGCACTGGACACGACGCTCTACACAGCGTTGACGGCACTCGCCGGCGCACTCGCTGTCCTGTTCCTCTTCGGCGGCACAGCGTGGTTCGCCTTCGCGTGGATGTTCGTTCTCGGTGCGGCAGGCTTCTCGATCATCCCGCCACTGGCCTCGAAATTGATCGGCGCGGCCAGTGAAGCACCCCACCTCGCCGCCACCGTCAACATCGCTGGGTTCCAACTCGCGAACGCGGCGGGTGCCTGGATCGGATCGATAGCGTTGTCCGGTGGCAGCAGTGTGTCGGTTCTGCCTGCCATCGGAGCGGTTCTCGCCGCCGGTGCGGTGGTACTGCTGTTCGTCAGTCGTCGCGCGTCACGGGTGGCTGGATGACAACCTCGCAATCGACGCGCCGGTCTGTGGTCCGGACACGTCACCGACTGTGGGTCGGCAAGTCCGGAAGATTCTGGGTGCCTTCACGCTCATGCCAGCCAAGTCACCAGTGACAGGATCCTGTTCTTGGCTACTCGTCGACTTCCACGCCGTACCTCACGGCCAGTTCAGCCAATCCGTCGTCATAACCTTGGCCGATGGGTCGAAAGCGCCATCCACTCCCTCGCCGGTAGATCTCGGCCAACAGCATCGACTGTTCGGTCGTGGCTGCGTCGAGCACGGCTGTGGCGACCGTCGAATCGACTCCATCGAGCGATACCGAGACTGCACCGACGTCGCCGAACGTCTTGTCGCCGTCTATGGCTGCGGCGATGACGATGCGCGCGCATTCCTCGGGAACGAGTGCCAGATCGATCCGGACACCCTGCTCACTGTCACCGTCGATCGACATCGAGACGGCACCGTCCGAGGTGGCCGGAGCGTTGTAGAACACGAAATCCTCGTCACTGGAGACCAACTCGTCGTCGTTTACCAGGAATGCGACGACGTCGACGCCTACCCGCTCGGACTTGTCGGCCCGCCACGAACTGTTCAAAGTCAGCATGGTGAGGCTTGGATCCAGATCGACGACACCACCACGTGGCACCAGCGGGGCGATTCGGGACCGCCGCGCTGGAAGCGGAGCAGGCACCTCGATCTTCAGCTCACGGTCTATCGCCGCCGGCGTCAGCAACGTGAGATCCCGTTCTTTCACTTTCGGCATCCGGGGATCTCCATCGCCGCCGTCCAGAATCAGGATGTCGGTCACGCCAGCGCTGAGATTCACAGCCGGTGTCGCACCGAGTTGGATCAGGCGGGAACGCATCAGCACAGAATCGGCATGCGAACCACCCATGACCAAGACTCTTCTTGTCTGCCAGGGCTTGGCGACTGGATCGGGCTGCTGCACGGTTGGCTGCGGCTGGCCCTGCGGCCGAGTACCTTTGGGCGTTCCTGGTCGCACATCCCGTAGCAGGTCGAGCAGTTCGGACTCCGAGATTATCCGAAGTCCATGGGCCCGAGCTCGCTCGACCTTTCTGCTTTCGGTCGTGGGATCCGAGCACACCACCACACTGGTGAATCGGCTGACGGAGTTCATCACGTCCAAGCCCGCTTCGGTGACCTGAGCGGCCAGACGCAACCGCGGAATGCGCGTGTCGCCGCTGATCACGACTCGCATGCCCTGAATCAGCCCGCCGTCCCCAGCAAGAGAACCGGGGTTCTCCCACGTGCAATGTGTGCGAGGCACAGTGTCCGGATACAGCGTCAGTCGCTCGGTGCACGTGACGACGGGAAGGGGAAGTTCGAGCGACCTGGCCAATCGAGCACTGTGAGTGAAAACCTGCGCCAGCACGCGGGCATCGTCGTAGGCGTCGTGCGCATTGGACTGCAGCACTTTCCAGTGCGCGGCCAAAGTGGATAGCTTGTGGTTGGGAGTGTCGAGTTGTAGTCGCCTCGACAATGCCACGGTGCACAACCGTTGCCTCGTCGGCATGTCGATGCCCGCACGCATCGATTCGAGCTTCAGGAAGCCGTGGTCGAAACTTGCGTTGTGCGCGACCAAAGTTCGACCGTCGAGCAGATCCATGAGCTGCGGGGCGATCATGTCGAACGTCGGTGCACCGGCAAGCCGTTCGGGTGTCAGTTTGTGGATGTGCACCGGACCGGGATCGCAGCCCGGGTTGACCAGTGTCGACAGTTCGCGTCCGACGCGTCCGTCCTCGTCGACCGTCATAGCGGCCACGCTGAGCACCCGATCACGGGATGCCTTCAAACCCGAGGTCTCGACATCGACGACGACCCACTCGTCGCGTCCGGTCTTGACTGCATTCCCCACGGAGGTTCCACCTTCGACGCCAACGGACAGTGGTGGTCACTATGCCGCACGGCTCATTGGCAATACGGCGAATGCCGAATACGGGTCGTTCTATTCGCACTGTGGACCAGTGATATAGCCCTGCTCGCAGCCGTACTGGGTTTGGATATCCCCGCTGGTCGGTTCTTCTCCGCACAACACTCCGCACCGCTCGTAGCCATTCACGACGCCATCGCCGTTTCGATCCTCGGATTCGTTGTACGGATACCCTGCATCGGGTACCGGCGCGGTCGCCGCGCATCTCGGGTCGTTCACCACGTACGACCCATCGGTGAAGACCGCGGTGCCGCCGTAATCGCAGTATCTCAATTCAGGCGGTGCCGGCGGGACATATGTATCGCACTCGGCTTCGTACCCTGTCGTGCCGTCTGAGTACAGGGCGGTGCCTGACTGATACAGATCCAAGTCACCGCACTCGTAGGTGATGGGTTGGGGCTGAGGAACAGGCGGCGGCTCAGGTGCCGCCGTCACTTCCACGTTGGAGGTGGGCGACGCCGACACCGTAACGCTCGAACTGCTCGTCACAGGAACAGCTTCGCTCGGTGTCTCGTTGGGGCTGCTCGAGCAGCCGACGCAGACCAGCGCCACTGCGGTGATTGCAATGAAGGTTCTCGTGGACATGCCAACTCCGAGCTGGTCGAGACTGCATGGACCCGTCCCCGGTACAGGCAATGTCGATTCAGTATCGCAATGAACTGAACACCGACACAGGCGATTCGACATTCGGATATGCCGTTATGCCTTCGTTCACGGGCATAACAAGGCTCAGTCCTATAAAAGAGGGGCGTATTGTCGCCTATGCATGTAGTCGCAAGCATAAGGAGCGAATATGGCCCATCCGCGACGACGAGTTCGGAGATATCCGAGTGAGGTGGCGGCCGCCTTCGTCGCACGTCGGCTTCAGTTACGCCTCACTCAAGCAGAGTTGGCATTGCTCGCCGACGTGGGTCGGTCGACGATCCAAGCTCTCGAAGGCGGCAAAGACTCGATCCAACTCGATGGTGCGATCGCCATCGCGAATGCGCTGGGCTGCGACCTCACTCTGCGGACTCGGGTCGGAACACCTGTGCCGCAACTGGATTAGCGTTGACAACGCCACAATGACGGCGTCTGACCGGCCAGGCGGACTGCAACCCGCGGGGCCGTAGAGCTCAGCCATGGATCCCGAATCGGTTCTCGGCACAAGGGTTCCGATCATCTCATACGCAACGATTTCCGGATCCTGCGTACCCGAACTCGTGAATGACCTCGGACAGTTCGGTCATGCGCGCTGTTCACCGAAGCTCGTCAGTCTCTTTGCTGCTGCATCGGTTCCAAGTTCGACTCGGACCTCCGAGTTGTCGATGTAGAAGCGAATCCACTGTTCCAGCGCCACCGGGTGGACATCGAAGCGTCTGCAGTCGAGTTCGATGTACTTACCTTTCGGCATAATTTCGATTCGCCAGAGCAAGGTTGTGAAGCGCCGGTTCATCTTCGCCATTTCGTCGACCCTCACCAGAACCAACGGGTACGACTCCACGACCACAGCGGTGTCTCTTACGTCCACCCACGGTACCTGGACGTCGAATGCCCAGCCGCGGTGGCGAATACCGTCATCCGAGAGCTCGAGGTAGCCGTTGCGAATACTGCGCAACAGGATTGGAATCAGGAACGAGGCCATGGACAATCCCATCGCAGCAAGAACCCATCCCACCCCACCCGAGGTGAAACCCATCGCGATCACGCAGATCGACAGAGAGCTGAACATCACGACGAGCAACCTCAAGCCCAGCGGGTTGTAGCGCACAGTCGAGCCCTGCACCCAACGGCGGACGTCAGAGCCTGTCTTGATCGACGGGACGTTGGTCCACGCGAAAGCCATTGTGCTGATGCAGAACACAGCAAATCCGAATGTCGACAGCGCAGAGGCGATCATTCCCTCCACGACACTCACCACGCACAAGTACAGAGCAATCAGCGCCGCAACCCCGAAGATCGCGCTTCGAGCGATAATCGACCCCGGCGATGCCACCCAGCGCCGCAATTCACTGGGTCGCATGTCAGAAAATCGCATCCCACGCCCCTGTCGCCAGTTCTCCGATTGCCGACCCAGTGTCGGCAACTGCCGCAGCACCATCACCGATGGCGTTGCCGACGCGGCACGATCGCCGCCCCGCAGCATCAGACGCAGCAGGGATCGCGCCGGTTCCATAGTCTTGGGCTGTTTTCTGGTCCAGAAGCACTCGCCAGATATTTGTTTCAGTCCCACACCGTAAGCCCGCCGCCCGCCACACTGACTGCCTTGAAGCCCTCGGGCGCTGCAACGGTCCACGCTTCGAAATCAGGGTCGAAGGGAACTACCAAGCTTGCACGGTCGGCGAACTCCATTAGCAAGCCACCATCATCGGATGCACACGCGTACGCGACCAGTCTGCCGATAAGACGCTGGACAGTGCTGTCTTCGGATAGCAGCGTGTGCGGCAGACCTCGGAACACCACGGTCCCAGGCTCAGTGACTCGAAAATTCGACTCGATGCGAATTTCGCAATCACGATCTGTACGCAACGTGAGGGAGAACCCGCATTCCATAGACACAATCGTGTGCCGTACGAGAGGAAGCTCCACACGCGTCCACCCTTCCGGAATCGGTCGACAGTCATTGCCGCTCCTGACTGTCAGACGCAGCAGCGATCTCCGCGGTTCCACTGACAAGCCGACCCCGTCGAGGGCCTGGTGGATGGCGTCAGCGAGACAGCGTCTGCAAGGTCGCCTCGCCCGCGCGGTACCCCGCCTCGAACAGCCATGGCCATTCGGAGAAGTCCTCGGGATCGACGACCACCGTCTCGACACCACCGTTCCCACGCCGCTTGGGCATGTTCTCGGGATGGGATGGGATGGGAATCGATCCTTCAGGTACGCGGGTTCGAGACTCTGCCGAAAGATCAGCCACGTCCGAGGCGTGAAGCCCACTGCTTCAGCACGTTTCGCGAGGTCGATCCAGGCTTCGGCATTTGCGTACCCGCCTTCGAGTACCAACCTCCGAGTCTCGAGCATCGGAAACACGCCGTACCAGATCGGCGGGTAACTCAGGAGCGTCTGGCACCAGGTACAACGGCGATCGCGCGGAATGGGTTCCCACTTCGCCTGTGCTGCTTCGAGTTCGTCACTACCGGACATTGTTCACCTCATTCTGGAGGTGCAACCCTCCATCGACTTGCGCGCCTGCGATTGCGGGACGCGCCGGTTCTTCCCCTGGGGCACCCTGTCGATGGAGACGGGGTTGCCGGACAGCCGGCCAGGTACCGACAACTGCCACTCATGAACCTCTCCCGACCATAGCCGAGAGGTACGACACGCACCATCGGGCAAAAGCGGCAGCCACTGCACGCACCCCGTGCACCGAGGTCGCGCACTGGATTGTCATGACCGCTCCGGTGCAGGCCTCGGGCCGAGCTCCCGGAGGACGTCGAGGGCTGCGGTATCGCGCTCGTCGTATCCATCGTTGCCGTCCGTCGCGGCCAGCATGAACGTGTCCAGAAGACCACCTGCGGTTCGGCTCGTTCCGTCGAAGGGCCCACATTTTTCCTATGCTGTGTTCGTGCCCTCCGACCGAACAGACAGCAACCTCGCTCGCGTGATTCCACTGTTCGGGCACCGGGGATCCCGTACCACCAACACGGAATTCGTCGACGACATCGAGCCGGCAGTCGAGTCCCCGGTCGAACGACTTACGCCCCACGATATCGAGCTCACACCACCGACCGCCGAGGACGAATTCGCAGCGCTGACCGCATCGAAGCCGATAGCGCAGCTTCGTTCGCTCCTCGAGTGGCTCGGTACGTCACGACCGATCACCGGCACAGGTGTTCCGCGGCCCGGGTCGGTCAGCGAGCTGGCGAAGGCCGTCGGGGTGGATCTGGATGCGCGTGCGCGGAATTCACGATCCATGCGCGACATCCGCAACTTGATGACATTGTGGGATGCGGCGACGGCGGCCGGATTGATCGAGTTGACATCCACCACGGCGATACGCGGCCCCTGGGCCGACGAGTTCGCCCACTCACTGCCCGGCTCGCTGGCCGCCCACCGGACGGCTCTCTCGCACGTCATCCGCCGGTACTTTCTCAGCGAGGACCCGCTCCGCCAGTCGCAAGCCCCCGATGTCGTTGCCGGACAGATAGTTCTCGCCGCGATGACGGGCACTCCGCGGAAGCGGCTCCCGGAAGTCGGTTCGGCCCACTCCGGGGATCTGTACGAACACATCATTGCGTTGATGCTCCGCGGCCTACTGGACCAATTCATCGCCGACGGGTGGCTGGTCTGCGACGGGACATACGAGGTGCCGGCACCCTTGCGCTCGACCGTCCTGGATGCCATGAAGTCACTCCGATACTACGAAACAGATGACCTCAACCGATGATCATCACCGGATTGTTCTTCGCCGAGTATGCGCGAGCCTCCAACGACATGCTCGACATCCTCGGCGGCGTCTGGGATACCTGCGCGGTTCCACGCCAGACCCGCATGCTCGAATGCCGGCTGGTCGCACTGTTGCAGACGGGCCCCGATGACATCGGTAAGGACTTTCCCGCGACTCTCGAAGTGCTCGACGCGAACGGCGAACACATCGTGAATCAGCGTGGCCTGCAGATCCCCGGTGCCGGCTTCACCGGCGAGAATCGATTCTGGTTCCTGCCGATGCAGATGGTGTTCCGCGACGAAGGACGGCACAACTTCATCCTCAGCGCCGGTGGGGCCACAGCAAGCGTCGGGCTTCGCATTGCCTTCGGCTGACCTCAGGTGCTGACCGACTCCCGCGCGGCACGTTCCACCACTCGACGCGCGGTTCGAGCCACAGCCTCGTCGATCAGGAATCCCTTGCTGTCGACTGCCACGCCCGAGGTAGCCCGTTCCAAGTCGGCCAGCAACTCCTTGGCCTCGCGCACCTCCCCTGCTGAAGGCACGAAAACCGATCGCACAGAGGCGAGTTGAGCCGGATGAATACACGCACGCCCGACAAAACCGAGACCGGCCAGCGTTCGAGTGTCGGCCTCGAAGGCCTCGGCATCTCGGAAGTTTCGCGACACCGCTGCAGGCGGTGGATCTATTCCGGCCGCCACGCTTGCTGCGACCACCTGGGCGCGCACGAACGACAGCGACTCCGCGGAGCCGTCGACGCCCAGATCGGCGGCCAGGTCCACCTCACCGATCTGAAGAAACTTGACCCGAGGGGCACGGGCGATCTCGAGAGCGGCGAACACTCCGGCGGCCGTCTCGATGAGGGGCGAGACCACCGCGCTACTGCCACCCAGAAGAGCGTCGGCCTGCTCTATCTCGCGAGCAGAGGACACCTTCGGCAGCCAGATGCCGGTCAGGTTCGGATGCAACACTGCACGAATATCGTCCTCCTGCAACGGCCCTGGGTTCACCCGCACCCAGATCTGCACGTCACCCGGTTCGCAGGAAGCAACCCACGCGACAACCGTCGCACGGGCATGGTCCTTGTTCGCCGCGGTGACGGCGTCTTCGAGATCCAACACCACCGCGTCGGTACCCGATGCCAGTGCCTTGTCGAAGCGCTCCGGCACGTCCCCTGGAACGTAGAGGTACGTCAGAGCCGACTTCATCCGATCACTCCCGTACCCGCGACGAGGGACTTCGCGATGACGGTGCGCATGATGTCGTTGGTGCCCTCACCGATAGCCATCAACGGGGCGTCCCGGTAGAGGCGTTCGACGACGAACTCGGTGGAGTAGCCGTAGCCACCGTGAATACGCATGGCTTCGAGGCTGGCTGTGATGGCGGCTTCGGAGGCGAAGTACTTCGCCATGCCCGCTTCCATGTCCACGCGCTTGCCCGAATCCGCCTGCGATGCAGCCCAGTACGTCATCAGCCGCGCAGCCTGGAGCTGGGTCGCGATGTCTGCGATCTTGAGCTGGATGGCCTGGAACTCGGCGATGGGCTGACCGAATGCGGTGCGCTGCTTCGCGTATTCGAGGGCAGCGTCGTAGGCAGCCTGCGCGATGCCGACGCTGCGTCCGGCGATGTTGAGGCGACCGATCTCGAGGCCCGACAGCGCCTGCTGCAGACCACGACCCTCCACACCACCGAGCAGAGCGTCGACGGGGACGCGCACGTCGGTGAACGTGATCTCACACGACTCGGTGCCCTTGTATCCGAGCTTGCCCATGTCGCGCTGCACCTCGAAACCGTCGGTCGTGGTGTCGATCAACAGCAGCGACATGCCCTTGTGCGCCGGCGTGGTCGAGGTGTCGGTCTTGACCAGTACCGGGAGCACATTCGCATGCCGAGCGTTGGTGATCCACGTCTTCGCACCGTTGACGACGTAGTGGTCGCCGTCGCGCTTGGCGGTGGTCTTGATGCCCTGCAGGTCGGTTCCGGCACCGGGCTCGGTCAGGCCGACTCCCGTACGCCATTCACCGGACCCGAGCTTGGGCAGCAGAGTCTTCTTCTGCTCCTCGGTGCCGTGCTTGCCGATCATCCAGCACGAGAGGTTGTGGCTGCCGAGAATTCCGGCAACGCCCATCCATCCGCGGGCGAGCTCCTCGTAGACGAGGGTGAACGAGACCTTGTCGAGGTCGAGTCCGCCGTACTCCTCCGGCGTCGTGATCCCGAACAGGCCCATGGCCTTCATGTGTTCGACGATCTCGGTGGGGTACCGGCCCGTCTTCTCCCACTCGTTCGCGACCGGGATGATTTCCTTGTCGACGAAGGTGCGCAACGCTTTACGGAAGGCCATCTGCTGCTCGTCGTACGTGAAGTCCATGATGATGTCCTGTCGATTGGGGTGTCGTCGATCGAAGTGTCAGGGTGCCGGCGCGATGGCTGCGGCGAGATCGAGAATGGCGGTCAGGTCGGTTTCGTCGACCAGTCCGAGGATGCGGTCGGCGAGCTCGGCGGCACGAGAATCGTTGCCGCAGTTGCCGAGAAACTTCTCCAGCAGACGGTCGTCGCTCAAGGGGAATCCGGCGGATCCTTGACTGCCGCCGACGGAGGCGTCGAGCACTCGACCGTCGGTGAGGGTGAGAACCGCCCTGCCCGACGCGGCCGCCGCGGGAACCTCGGACGGCAGGTTCGTCACCCGTACCTTGCGGGCGGTGACGAGGAGGTCGTCGCGTGCAATGGATTCGTCGGTGTAGGTCGAGACGGTGATCGATCCGTCGTGCAGCAGAGCGGCCACACTCCACGGCAGATCGAACTTGCCGTCGTAAGTGCTGCGCGGTGACGCGACCCCGGTGTTCGGTCCGCAGACGAACGGGCTCGAATCGGGGTGAACGAACACCTCGATGTCGGCCACGTCGCGCGCTTGAACCGCAGTGTCCCCGAGCGCCTTCGACACGGCGTCGAGCGTGACATGCATGAGCTGGCAACTCGGGTACGGCTTGATGCCGATCCGGGTGGCTTCCCACCGCGTCCCGAGTCCCTCGGTCAGTGCCGCGAAGTTCGTCGGCCGATCGGTCAGCGCAGCGTAGATGCCGCGTCGACCTTCGAGAACTGACGATGGTCCGGTGGCACCGGCGGCGGCGAGTCGAGCGGCCAGGACACCGTTCATGCTCGCCGATCCGGGATGCAGTGCCTTGGTGTCGGCGTCGGTATCGAGGAACTCGAGCAGTCCCGAACTCGACGACCCGGCGATCCCCAGAGCGTTGACCAACGTCTCGGTGTCGAACTTTGAGAGGTACCCGGCGACGAGTGCGGCCGTCAACGGTCCCACCGCTGCGGTGGCATGCACGCCCCGAGCATGGAATCCGTGGGGACTGACTTCACCGAGACGACATGCGGTTTCGAGACCGAGGGCTGCCGCCGTCAACACATCGGAACCCGAGGCGTGCACCTGCTGCCCGACGGCGAATGCCGCGGGAAGGGATACGGCCGTCGCGTGTACCAGTGCGCCCGCATGTGTGTCGTCGAAATCCAGAGAGTGCAGCATTACTCCGGTCGCGAAGGCGGCCGCCGGTGCGGACAGGCCGCGGGTGCCGGTGAGAGGCCGCGCCTCCGGTGGGCCGCCGAGAGCGTCGGCTACCGTCCAGCCCGGCCGGCCGTAGCCGAGGCGTTGGGCCGCAACGGTATTGCCGACGCCATCGAGCAAGTGTCGCGCCGCCGAATGTCGGACTTTCTCGGGCAGGTCGGCGACGGTGACACCCGACGCCCACTGCGCCAGAACCGTCGAACTCACGCCCGGACCTCGTCCTTGGCCGTTCCGAATGCACCTTCGGCCTTGAGCTTCGCGACGCGTTCGTCGTCGTAGCCCAGCTGCTCGCGCACGATGTCGTCGAAGTGCTCGTTGCGCTGCGGCGCGCGGCGGTACTGCTTGGCCTCGGAACCGAAGTTCACCGGGGACGCGACCTGACGCACCGTGTTGTACACCGGGTGCTCCGTCTCGACAACGAGATTGCGGGCGATCGTGTGGGGTTCGGTCAGGGCGTGCTCAACGTCGTTGATCGGTCCGGTCGGCACCCCGGCAGGTCCGAGCTTCGAGAGCCAGTGCTCGACAGTGTTGGTGGCGAACACCTCTTCCAGGATCGGCAGCAGCACGTCCTGATGCTTGCCGCGCAGCGAGAAGTTGCTGAACCGCGGATCGGCACCGAGGTCGGGGCGGTCGATGGCGACGACGAGTCGGTCCCAGAACTTCTCCTTCGCGCAGCCGACGATGAGCCAGCCGTCCGTTGCCTCGAAGGCCTGGAACGGAACCAGGGACGGGTGGGCCGAGTTCTTCGTCCGGATCGGCTCGAAGCCGGCATTGAGATGCCACGTCGCGGGATACGTGAGCAGAGACATCGCCGTGTCGTACAGCGAGACGTCGCAGTCACCCCCGATGCCGTCGCGTCGGGCAGCGTGCAATCCCGACAGCAGCGAAATGGCGGCGACGAATCCACCGGAGTAATCGACCAGCGACAGACCGGATTTGGTGGGCGGGCCATCCGGGTCGCCGGTGACGCTCATCCATCCGGCGAGTCCCTGCAGAATGTAGTCGTAGCCAGGCTCTTTCGCGCGCGGGCCGGTCATGCCGAACCCGGTGAGGCTGCAGCACACGATCGCGGGATTGAGGTGCTTGAGCTGGTCGTAGGTGATGCCGATCTTGGCCGGCACGTCGCCGCGGAGGTTGGAGTAGACGGCGTCGCTGGTGCGGACGAGGTCCTCGAACACCGCTCGCCCACTCGGTGTCGAAAGATCCAGTGAGAGACTGCGCTTGTTGCGATTGAAGCTCTCGAAGAACAGCGAGTCCTCGCCCTCGTTGTAGGGCGGAACATAGCGACCGACATCGCCGCCGACGCTGGGGTCCTCGATCTTGATGACATCCGCGCCGAGATCGGCCAGATGCAAGCTACCGAACGGGCCTGCTCCGTACTGCTCGAGGGAGATGATGCGGACGTCTTCGAGTGGCCTCATGCGTCGGAATCCTTAGTCTGGGGAAGTTCGAGCGGTCCGTTTTTCGCTTCGGGGAAGTACTTCTGCCCGATGCCACTGTCGCGGGTGGCGACCATGACCGAGCGCTTCCACGAAATGACCTCGACGCCATCCTGATTGAGGCCGCGGGTGATCATCGAGACGATGCCGGCGTAGGGGCGTGACTCGGATTTGCGCAGTCCGGTGCAGATGCTTTCGGCGTACAGGGTGTCGCCTGCGTACACCGGGTGGGACATCTTGATGTCGGTGAAGGCGAGGTTCGAGATCGCGTTCTGACTCATGTCGATCACCGAAAGTCCCAGCACCACAGAGACTGTGAAGCCGGAGTTGACGATGACCTTCCCATCGGTGATGGGGTTCTGCGATGCCAGGTGCGCGTTGAAGTGGTTCTGGTTGGTGTTGAGCGACAGCAGCGTGATCCACGTGTTGTCGGTCTCCGAGATCGTCCGCCCGAAGGGATGTTGGTAGACGTCCCCCACGGCGTAGTCGTCGAAGAAGCGCCCCAGAACGGCCGGATGGATTGCCACCGTGTCTCCTCGTGTCGGTTTGGCGAGTGCCTTACCTAGACCATAAACATCAGATGTTTACGGCGTCAAGGGTTCGGCGAAACCGATAATCGACGGGCTTCAGGCAGATCGGCCCGATAAAGAGCAGATGTTTACGGGCTGCGGAGTCGATCCATCTGTCGGTACGAGTCGCCGAGGTGGTCGAGATGCTTGCGCATCAGATCCATTGCGGCCATCGAATCACCGGCGGCCACCACATCGAGCAATCCGCGGTGGTCACTGTCGACGCATTGCCAGAAGCCCTCGGGCGCGTGGTCGCGACCGAATCGGCCGGACAGGACGCGGAAGACGGGAGCGGTGATGAGCTCGAGCAGCGGGTTATGGGCGGCACGGAGCAAGACGAGGTGGAATTCCTGGTTCTTGGCGAAGGTTTCGGGGCCCTGCACGTCGTTGGGGTCGAAGATCGACGCGTTGAGCTGTTCGAGATGCTCGTCGGTGCGGCGGAATGCAGCGATACCGGCGGCCGGCACCTCCATCAGATTGCGGACTTCCATCAACTGGTCGACGGTGACGGTCTCCGCGGCCGCCATCAGGGCGACACCGGTTTCCAGGTGCTCGCTGATGTGTCCGACGCTGGGGACGGCAACGAAGCTTCCCCCGGTGACTCCCCGGGTCGTCTCGATCAGGTTCTGGCTGGCCAGGGAACGGAGCGCTTCACGAATGGTGCTGCGCCCGACGCCGAATTCGGCAGTCAGCTCGGCCTCGCCGGGTAGCCGCTCCCCCGGCTGCAGCTCACCGGACAGAATGCGCGTACGCAGATGCCCCGCGAGAACCGCATACGCGGGGACGCTCTTGGCCGAGCCCTTGAGCGATGCCGGTTCGGCCACTTCTCCCCCTACCTCTCGACGACGGCTGACGATCGGCTCGAGCCTAGCCTGGCCGAACCACGGTCATGCATCG
Source organism: Rhodococcus sp. 15-2388-1-1a (assembly GCF_002259145.1). Taxonomy (NCBI): domain Bacteria; kingdom Bacillati; phylum Actinomycetota; class Actinomycetes; order Mycobacteriales; family Nocardiaceae; genus Rhodococcus; species Rhodococcus sp. 15-2388-1-1a. The sequence goes on from NZ_NPFP01000006.1 coordinate 95,896, forward strand.
ATCGCGTGTGCGGTGCCGGTTGACTCGATTTCAGCTCCATACATCTGATGTTTGCGGGCGAAACTGTCCGAATCGACGCATCAAGACGCGAATACACGCCCCTTGACGGTCTATATATCTTATGTTTAGGTAGATCGCAGCTGTTACTTAGGTCTCACCACGCCTCACACTGTGGCAGCCGACATTCCAGACCTCGGCGATACGCGGACTACATCCATTCCGTGCGACGCCGATCATCCAGCGAGGACGCAGATGCACTTACGCCGAGCCACGTCCATCATGGCAGCACTGACGCTGTCCACTGCTTTGGTGGCCTGTGGATCCGATCCCGGTCCCGACGCGGATCCGGCCAACCCGGTCACGATCGACGTCACCGTCTCGGCAGCGGCCGAAATCTACAGCATCCCTTGGCTTGTCGCGCAAAAGCAGGGACTGTTCGAGAAGCACGGTGTGATCGTGGAGAACATCGTGCCGGGTAAGGGCGGAAGCGCGACCATGCGCACGCTGCTCGACGGCAACATCCCCATCGGTGAAGTCAGCTACCCGTCGATCGTGCAGGCGGACGCGGCCGGCTCCGAACTCCGCATCGTCGGCGGCGGCACCCAGGGGCCGTACCCGATGAACTTCTACGCGCTCGCCTCGAACCCCGACATCAATTCGATCGAGGACGTCCGCCGATGGGCCTACACCCGGCCGAACTCGGCCTCCGATGCCCTCACCCGACTCATTCCCTCTCTCGCGGGCGTCGACGCCGGCCAGATCGAGCGGGTTGCCTCCGGCGGAATCGGTGAAGGCTTCGCACTACTCGAAGCCGGCAACGTCGATATCGCCCTCGTCCCCTCCATCGTCGCTGAACAGCGACCGGAGGACTTCAAGCTGATCGTCAGCAGCCCCGATTACATGTCACGGTTCCTGCAGTCGACGATCACCACGACCAAGGACTACGCCGCGAGCAACCCCGGCGTCGTACGAGCCATCAACGCCGGCTACACCGAGGCGGTCGCGTCGATCGAGGCCGATCCCGTGGCCGCCGCCGAGATCTACGCGGCGTACACGGGATTCGACGTCGAGTCGGCCACCGCAGTGGTCGAACGCGCGTCCTCGGTCGGCACGTGGGGCGGCGGCTTCGACACAGCATCCGTCGAATCCGCCCAGGACGGCGTGGAAGCGTCGGGGAGCGATCGCGTACCCAATTTCTGCACTCTGTTCGACCCGGAGTTCCTCGCCGAAGGAGTCGAAAACGATGTCCCCGGCGACTGCGACTCCTGACAGCAATTTCCCACCACCAGAAGGTAGCGACGTGACCCAAGCAGCGACTCGACCCCGCCCCGACACCACCTCCGCCATCGCCGTCGCCTCGTCGGTGTCGCGACGCTTCGGTGATGTGACCGCCCTCCACGAGATCGACTTGTCAATCGGCCGAGGCGAATTCGTCTCCGTCGTCGGCCCCAGTGGCTGCGGCAAGTCCACTCTGCTCGAAGTGTTCGCCGGTCTACAGGATCACGACGGCGGCACCGTGTATGTCGACGGCCAACCGCTGACCGGCCCTCGATCCAAGACTGCAGTGATTTTTCAGGAATCGGCGACGCTGCCCTGGCGGACAGTCCGCGACAACGTCGCGTTCGCTCTCGAAGTCCGGGGTGTCGGGAAGAAGGAACGTCGGTCCCGCGCCGACGAGCTGCTGAACACCGTGGGGCTGAGCAAGTTCGGCGACCACTACCCCACCCAGTTGTCCGGCGGTATGCGCCAGCGTGTGGCCATCGCGCGCTGCCTGTCCATGGAGCCCGATCTGATTCTCGCGGACGAGCCGTTCGGTGCACTCGACGAGCAGACGCGACTGGTCATGTCCTACGAGCTACTCAAGATCGTCGAAAAGCTCACGTGCGGAGTCCTGTTCATCACCCACAGCATCCAGGAAGCGGTACTGCTCTCCGATCGGGTGCTGGTGATGAGTGCGCGGCCCGGCAGATTCATCGACGAGGTGGACATCGACCTCCCGCGACCGCGATCCGAGGACGTACTGGCCAGTCCTGAGGCTGTGGCTCTGCACGAACGTATTTGGTCGCGGCTGCGGGACGAGGCCAAGAAGACGATGAGCATCGAACCATGAGTGCCCCCACGCGCGAGAGCACGCGCGCCTCCGTGGTTCCCGGATACATCCGGCCGGCCCCCTCCAAACAACTCGGTCTCCCCGCATGGGGATGGACGTTGCTCATCCTCGTCGCGGCACTGGTGGCCATCGACATCTCGGCACGGTTCTTCGCCTCACCGCTGGATATTGTTCCGGTGACCGACATGATCTCGACTTCGCTGAGTCTGCTGACCGACCCGGAGTTTCTGATCGACGAGCTGGGCCGAACGCTGGGCATCATCCTTCTAGCGTTTGTGCTCAGTTCCGTCCTCGGCGTAGCCGCCGCGTACGTTCTGTGGCGGTACGAGTTGTGGGACAGAGCGTTTCAGCCTTATCTGAACGTCTACTACGCCGTCCCGACGTTTGCGCTCTACCCCATCATGGTGGTGCTCTTCGGTGCCGGTGTGGCTCCGATCGCCATCCTGTCCACCATCTTCGCCTTCGGTGTCGTGGCGTTGAATGCGCGTACCGGCTTCAATGCGGTCTCCCCGATCGTCACCAAACTCGGCACCACACTGATGCTCACGCGGTGGCAGTACTTCCGATCGGTTCTGCTTCCGTATGCGTTGCCGAGCATCGTGACCGGACTCAAGCTGGGGCTCTCGTACGCCGTGATCTCAGTGTTGGCCAGTGAGTTCATCCTCTCGACTCAAGGCCTGGGCCACTTCATCTCCATCGCCTACGACGGGTTCGACATCGCCGACATGTACGCCGGCATCCTCATCGTGGCGCTGATCGCTTTGCTCTCGACCTCGCTGATCTCTCTCGCGCTCAACCGATTCGATTGGAGGCGCCGCTGATGAGCAGCACCTTGGACAGAGTGGCCACCGCCCCAACAATTCCCCCGAAGGTGACCTCATCCGCGGGCCGCACCAACGCCCGACGGTTCCTCCCTCCTCTGGTCGTGGCCGTCGTCGCGGTGCTGATCTGGTGGGTCGCAGCTGTTCTGGTCGACAGTCTCATCTTCCCGACGCCTGCCGAGGCCATGGCCTCACTCGTCGAGGACCTGGGCAAGGCGGACTTCCGCGCCAATGTCGGCGACTCCCTACGCATTCTCGTGCTTGCGTTCCTGGCCAGTACCGTCGTCGGTTCGCTGCTGGGCCTGACGCTGGGACTGAGTCCGTTCTGGACCCGAACCATCGCCCCGATCGTCTACTCGATCAACAGCATCCCAAAAATTGTGCTGTATCCGATCTTCCTGTCGTTCCTCGGTATCGGCGCACTGAGCCGATTCGGATTCTCCTTCTACGCAGCCTTCATCCCGATGTTCCTCGTCGCTGTCGAAGCCACCGCGTCGGTCCAGAGAATTCACCTGAAGATGGCAGCGTCACTGCAGGTGAGCTGGCCCAGGTTGATCCGTCAGATCGTGATTCCTGCAGTCCTCCCAGCATTGGCGACGGGTATGCGGATGACCTTCGGCTTGGCGTTCCTGGGACTGCTTCTTGCCGAGATGTTCTCGTCCTCCAGCGGCATCGGATACGAACTGCTCCGCAACGTCAGCCTGGTGCGCATGGAGAACATCATGGGCACGGTTGTGTTGATCCTGGTGATGGCACTGCCGCCCACGATTGCCCTGCAGTGGTTGGAGAGTCGCATCACCTCGAAGTACGGCGGACGGTGACGAGGTCCGTTCAGCGAGGTCCGAACTGACGGTCACCCGCGTCACCGAGACCAGGCACGACGATGCCCCGATCGTCGAGCTCATCGTCGATGGCAGCGGTGACGACCCTGACGGGATGGCCTGACTTCTCCAGAGCAGCAATACCTTCGGGGGTCACGACCACGCACACGACGACCACATCGGTTGCTCCGCGCGCAACCAGCAGATCGATCGTCCGGGTCATCGAACCACCGGTTGCCACCATCGGATCGAGCACGAAGACCGGGGTACCGGACAGGTCGGCGGGCAGAGACTCCAGATACGGCACCGGTTCGAGCGTCTGCTCGTCGCGCGCCATACCGATGAACCCGACGCCCGACTGCGGAATCAGCGAGCTCGCCTGTTCGACCATCCCGAGTCCCGCGCGCAACACCGGCACGAGCAGAGGTGGGTGTGCGAGCCGAACCCCGGTGGTGTGGGCAACCGGAGTCTCGACATCGAACTCCACCACTCGCGCATCACGCAACGCTTCGTAGACCAACGTGTGAGTCAGCTGGCGCAGCGCAGATCTGAAGGTGGCGTTGTCGCTGTGCACATCGCGCATGGTCGTCAAAAGTGCTGCGGTCAAGGGATGGTCGACTACCTGTGTGTCCATGGTCGGTGATTATGGGCTGTCGATCGACAGTTCGTCCACCTGCTGCGTCATCGATCGACACGCGCTCACCGAGGTCCGAAACCGATCTGTCAGCGTCGGCAACATTTGCCAACGACTCGGTAGCGACGGGCACGTTGACTCGGACGCATGACCCCTCGCTGCATTTCCTTCGGGCTCGCCGCCGACCCACATCTCATCGACTCGTGCAGGGCAGTCCGATGACCGTCGGCCCCCTCTCCGACTGCCTCGTCGTCGATCTTTCACGCGCGCTCGCCGGACCCCAAGCGGCGATGATGCTCGGTGACCTCGGTGCGCGAGTGATCAAGGTCGAGTCACCGACCGGCGGAGACGACACCAGGAGTTGGGGTCCGCCGTTCGTCGCCGACGAAGACGGCGATCGACACTCCACGTACTTCCTCTCCTGCAATCGCAACAAGGAATCCATCGCTCTCGACCTCAAGGCCGTCGATGGCCGCGCCACGCTCACCGCCCTGATCGAGCGGGCGGACGTACTCGTCGAAAATTTCCGCCCCGGCGTTCTCGACCGCCTCGGATACAGCATGGACGCCCTGCATCGGCTGAATCCACGTTTGGTCATTCTGTCGATCACCGGCTTCGGACACGACGGCCCCGAAGGCACTCGACCCGGTTACGATCAAATCGCCCAGGGCGAAGCGGGATTGATGTCGTTGACCGGTCCTTCCCGTGACGAACCCACTCGGGTCGGCGTCCCCATCGGCGATCTGCTCGCAGGCATGAACGGTGCTTACGGCGTGGTTGCAGCGCTGCACGAACGCAACACCACCGGCCGTGGACGAGTCGTGCGGACCAGCCTGTTGGCGTCAATCGTCGGGGTGCATGCATTCCAAGGAACCCGCTACACGGTGGCCGGCGAGGTACCGCGTCCCACCGGCGGGCATCACCCGTCGATCTGTCCGTACGGACTGTTCCACTCGGCCGAGGGACTCGTACAGATCGCCGTCGGCAGTGAAGGATTGTGGCAACGCTTCGCACCCCATTTCGGATTGGACCGCACGGAGTGGGCGACCAATCCGCAACGCGTCGCCGATCGGGACGCGGTGATCGCTGCTGTCGAAGCCGCCTTCGCGGATTGGCCCACCGACAAATTGCTCGGGCTGCTGAGCGAACTGGGCATTCCCGCCGGTCGCGTCCGTGATCTCGAGGAGGTGTACACCTGGGAACAGACCCGATCGCAAGGACTGATGATCGACGTCGACCATTCGGCTCTGGGCACGATCACTCTGCCCGGCCCTCCCCTACGCATGGACGACGACTGCGAAGGCACCGCTATGCGCACAACGCATGCAGCCCCGCCCACCCTCGACCAACACGGGGACTCCATCCGCGCGTGGTTGGAGACAGCGCGATGACCCGCACCGGCGCGCCCGCACGGCTCAGCGCGCTCGAGCTCGTCGACATGGTCGTCGACGACGGCAGTTTCGTTCGCTGGGACGGCGAACCGTTACCCCCGATCGGGGTCCACGGGCCTCCACAACAGAGCTACCTCGACGAACTGGCAGCGGCGCGGGCAACGACCGGCTGCGACGAGGCGGTCCTGACCGGTGAAGCGACACTCGCCGGCCGGCGCGTGGCACTTGTCATGTGCGAGTTCGGCTTTCTCGCCGGATCCATCGGAACTGCGGCAGCGGAACGACTGGTGCAGGCCGTCGAGAAGGCCACTGCTCAGAAGCTCCCGCTGCTGGCAGTGCCCACCTCGGGTGGAACACGCATGCAGGAGGGCACCGTCGCGTTTCTGCAGATGGTGAAGATCTCGGCGGCAATTGCGGCACACAAGTCGGCGGGCCTCGCCTACGCCGTCTATCTCCGTCATCCCACCACCGGTGGAGCGCTGGCCTCGTGGGGCTCCCTCGGACACGTGACCGCGGCCGAACCGGGCGCACTCCTCGGGTTTCTCGGACCGCGCGTGTACGAGGCTCTCTACGGAACGAAATTCCCCTCGGGCGTGCAAACCGCTGAAAACCTCGCGGCCAGAGGCCTTGTCGACGCTGTTGTGCCGCCCGAGAAATTGCGTGAGGTGGCGATCGCGGCCCTCGCCGTGCTGTGTGCACCGCATGAGCCACCTCCCCCCGTTCCGAACGTTCCGTTGGAACACCTCGACGACGTCCCTGCGTGGGAATCCATCCAACGATCACGACGGCCGGAACGGCCAGGGGTGCGCCGACTCGTGCGATCGGCAGCGAATACAGTCACGCCACTGCAAGGCACCGGAGCCGGTGAAATCGAGCCTGGACTGTTTCTCGCGTTGGCCAAATTCGGCCGGTCGGCGTGCGTCGTGCTCGGTCAGGATCGCACCTTCGCCGATCAACCGTTGGGTCCGGCAGGGTTGCGCGAAGCGCGCCGCGGTATGCGACTGGCCGAGGAACTGCAACTGCCCCTCGTCACCGTCATCGACACCGCTGGTGCCGCGTTGAGCAAAGAAGCCGAGGAGGGCGGCCTGGCGGGTGAAATAGCCAGGTGCCTGGTCGAACTCACGACGCTGCAGGCACCCACGATCTGCCTGCTGCTGGGCCAAGGCGCAGGCGGCGGTGCCCTCGCATTGCTCCCGGCCGACCGCGTGCTGTGCGCGCAGCACGGCTGGCTCTCGCCGCTGCCACCGGAAGGTGCATCGGCGATCAAGTTCCACACCACCGACCGCGCTGCGGAGATGGCCGAGGAGCAGGGCGTGCGCAGTATCGACCTGCTCCGCAACGGCGTCATCGATCGGATCGTTGCCGAACGCCCGGACGCCTCCGATGAACCTGCGGAGTTCCTCTCCCGCCTCGGCACCGTGCTCGAACACGAATTGGCAAAGCTGCTCGCCGCCGATCCAAGCGATTTGGTGGCCCGACGCCTGCAGCGTTACCGCTACCTGGGGATGTCCGATCACCAAAAAGAAGCACTGATTGGGCAAAGCTTGCCAGTGCATCCCACCTCGACCGGTCGATAACGTTCGAGGGGCAAGAGCACCGCCGCGCCCACGCCGGCCGACTCTGCCGTACTCACAGTCCGCGATGAAGGAGATTTCAGTGCCCGATGCAATCGAGGTCCGCAAGGTCCCACTCCACAACGTGTCCGACGCCAGCGAGCTGGCGAAGCTCATCGAAGACGGGGTGCTCGACGCCGACCGTGTCATCGCGGTCATCGGCAAGACCGAAGGCAACGGTGGCGTCAACGACTACACCCGCATCATCGCCGACCGCGCCTTCCGTGAGGTGTTGTCCGAGAAAGGAACCCGGAGCGCCCACGACGTCGGCGAGGTACCGATCGTGTGGTCCGGCGGAACCGACGGCGTCATCAGCCCGCACGCGACGATCTTCGCCACCGTGCCGGCCGACAAGGCCGTGCAGTCCGACGAGCCTCGTCTGACGGTCGGCGTCGCGATGAGCGAGCAGCTCATGCCCGAGGACATCGGTCGCACCGCCATGATCACCAAGGTTGCTGCGGCAGTGAAAGATGCCATGGCCAAAGCAGGAATCACCGATCCGGCCGACGTGCACTACGTGCAGACCAAGACACCGCTGCTGACGATTCACACCATTCGCGATGCCAAGAGCCGCGGCAAGACCGTCTGGACCGAGCAGACGCACGAGTCGATGGACCTCTCGAACGGCGGAACCGCTCTCGGTATCGCTGTTGCCCTCGGCGAGATCGACATGCCGACGGACGAGGATGTCATGCACAGTCGCGAACTGTATTCGTCTGTCGCGTCGTGCTCCTCGGGCGTGGAGCTCGACCGTGCGCAGATCGTAGTCGTGGGAAACACGCGCGGAATCGGCGGTCGATACCGCATCGGCCACAGTGTCATGAAGGATGCGCTCGATCAGGACGGCATCTGGGATGCCATCAAGGACGCCGGCCTCGAACTTCCCGAGCGTCCGCGCACCGCAGACCTCGACGGCAAGCTGGTCAACGTATTCCTCAAATGTGAAGCGAGCCAGGACGGTACGGTTCGTGGCCGCCGTAACGCGATGCTGGACGATTCCGACGTGCATTGGCACCGCCAGATCAAGGCGTGCGTCGGCGGAGTCACGGCCGCGGTGACGGGCGACCCGGCAGTGTTCGTGTCGGTCTCGGCCGCACATCAGGGACCCGAAGGCGGCGGACCCGTCGCTGCGATCGTCGACCTCGGATAGCGCAGAGCTCGACTACCGAACGAAGGCCGCGCGGAACCGATTTCCATCGGAGCCGCGCGGCATTCGCTCTCGCACCAGTGTGAATCCCCAGACTGCGGATCTCGAACGAAGGAACTCCCATGGCAACCACCGCCGGACCCGCTACCGAACTTCTGATGTTCGACGCACTCGAACTCAGCGGAAAGATCAAGCGTCGGGAGGTGTCCTGTGTCGAGACCATGACGGCGTACCTGGACCACATCGAGATCCACAATCCCACCGTCAACGCCATCGTGGCCCTGCGTGACCGTGAGGAGTTGCTCGCCGAGGCGCGGGAGCGTGACGACCAGCTGGCGCAGGGGCAGTACCTCGGGTGGATGCACGGTTTTCCGCATGCGGTGAAGGATCTTTCGGCGGTGAAGGGCCTGCCGTTCACGTCGGGATCGGCCATTTTCGCGGATCGGATCGCCGAGGCGGACGACCTCTTCGTCGCTCGGATCAGAAGCGCCGGAGCCATCATCATCGGCAAGACCAACACACCTGAATTCGGCTACGGGTCCCAGACGTACAACCCCGTGTACGGCACCACGGTGTCCCCGTACGACACCTCGCGCACCGCAGGCGGCAGCAGCGGAGGTGCGGCGGCGGCACTCGCGCTGCGCATGCTGCCCGTGGCTGACGGCACCGACTACATGGGTTCGCTCCGTAACCCGGCGGCCTTCAACAACGTCGTCGGTTTCCGGCCGTCCTGGGGACGAATCCCCGAGCCTGGTTTCATCGCCCAAGGCGCAGTGGCCGGCCCGATGGGACGATCGGTCACCGACGTTGCTCACCTGCTCTCCACGATGGCCGGACCGGATGCCAACGCTCCACTCGCAATCGACGAGGACCCGGAAATTTTCACGCGCACCCTCGAACGCAGCTTTCGGGGCGCCCGGATCGCCTGGGTGGGTGACTGGAACGGTTATCTGGCAACCGAACCCGGCGTACTCGACCTGTGCGAATCCTCGTTCCCCATCTTCGCCGATCTCGGTTGTGAGGTCGATGCGGCTCTGCCCGACTACGACCCGGCCCACATTTGGGATTCGTTCCTGACATGGCGTTGGTGGGCTCAGCTCGGGATGGCCGACCTCTACACGGATCCTCGAACGCGAGCACTGATGAAGCCCGAAATGGTCTGGGAGATGGAACATGCCGTCTCACTGAGCGCTCTCGACATCACCGCGGCAGCGCAGAAGCGCAACGATTGGAACGCTGCACTGAACACGCTGTTCGAGACCTACGACTTCGTTCTCGCACCCAGCGCCCAGGTGTTCCCGTTCGACAAGGAACAGCACTGGCCGCAGTCCATCGCGGGGCGTTCGATGGACACCTACCACCGGTGGATGGAGACGGTGGTGCCGTGGACGATGGCCGGTGTTCCGATCGCGGCCGTACCGGTCGGTGTCGACGACCGCGGCCTGCCGATGGGGGTGCAGATCATCGGCAGGCACGGCGCCGATCGTTCGGTCCTGCAACTCGCGTACGCGTACGAGCAGGCCACCCGCTGGGTGGAGCGCATCGTCCCACCTGCCCTGCAGGTCCGCTGATCCCCCACCACAGGCGAACGGACGGCAACGTACGGTTGAACAATGGATGACATGGTCGGTGAACTTCGTCCACGAACACGAGACTTCCCCTCGTCAGCGAGCTATGCCCTCACTGTCGCTGAACTTCTCGCGCTACCCAGTCTCGCGGAGTCCACCCTCGTCGCCGGCGAGCGCGGTCTGGCGAATGTCGTACGACGCGTCAACGTCATCGAGGTTCCCGACATCTTGCCCTGGGTCAAGCAGAACGAGCTGCTGCTGACAACGGGTTTCCCTCTGCGACATGCTGATTCGGGTCGACCGTTCGGTGCCGGTGCCCTTGTGGAGCTCGTCGAAGGTTTGGCCGAGCGCGGCGCGGCAGCGCTGGGAGTCAAGGAGGGCCGGTACTTCGGGGACGTGCCGGCCGCGATGATCGAGGCGGCCGATCGACTCGACCTTCCCCTCTTCCTCATTCGCCGCGACGTGGGATTCGACGAGGTCATCTCCGAGGTGTTCACCCACCTCGTCGATCGGCAGGCGTGGGCACTGGACATCGCCGACCGAATGCATCGAGCACTCACCTCGATCGTGCTCGAGGGCGGAGACCTACCTCAGATCGCCGACGAGGTGGCCACACTCTTCGAGGCATCGGTACTCATCTGTACGCCCGATGGCAGGGTGCAGGCCACGGCCGGCGCCGATGCCGATCTTGCTGCGCTCGAGGAGATGCCGCTGTTCGATCCTTCCGGCAGGCTGCTCACCGAGCGCCTGCACGAAGGCCTGCAGCCGGTACCGGGTGACGACACGCACCGCATCGCGGTGGCACCGATCATCGCCGGCGGCACCGACCACGGCCTCATCGTTGCCGTGGCCGAGGCGCAACGCCTCGGACCGGTCACCATGCAGTCGCTCGAGCGTGCGGCCACAGTGGTCGCGTTGGCGGTCATCAAGAAGCTTGCAGTCTCGGCCGTGGAATCGAAGTTCCGCGGTGACTTTCTGCGTGACGTTCTCAACGGCGCTACCGAGTCCCCCGATCAGATCATCGAGTACTGCGCGCAACTCGACTGGGACGTGAATCGACGCATGGTCGTCATCGTCGCTCAATTGGACGAGATTGCCGAAGCGGCCGTGAGTAATTCGGTGAAGCCTGCGGTATCGGGACGACTACCCCAGGAGCGGCTCACCGCAGCCTGGCAACAGGTGGTGCGCCGCCGCGATCGACGGGCACCCGTCGTCGGATTCAGCAACGAGGTCGTCACCCTCATGCCGGCCGAACCGGGTACCGAGCACGAGGTGGTCGATGATCTGATCGCGTCCGTGGCCGGCGACAAGGGTGGTGGCCGCAATTCGTTCGGCGCAGGGGTCAGCCGAGTCATCGACTCCGTCGCCGATATTCCGCGCGCCTACGATCAAGCGCGCAAGGCCGTCATGGTCGGCCGGCGCATGAGCGGTAACGGGTCGGTGGCACATTTCGACAGCCTGGGTGTGCACCGCCTGCTGTCCCTGGTGACCGATGCCGCGGAGTTGCAGGCGTTCGCGAGCGAAGTGTTGGGCTCACTCGCAGGCGACGATGCCGATGCTCTCGATCTGCGCCAGACGCTGCAGGCACTGTTGGATACCAACTGCAATGTCGCCGAAACAGCACGCGTGCTGCACTTTCACTACAACACCCTCCGCTACCGAATCGGCAAGCTGGAGTCCATCGTCGGCCCCTTCACCACCGATCCCATTCTGCGCCTGGATGTGGCGCTCGCACTGCGCGTTGCGGAGATGAAGGGCCTGTGACGTACGACAAGGAGATATCAAGTGCTCGAGGGACATTCGATCGGTTCCGATGCTCGCACGCTCGCCGCATCGGTGAGATCCGGTAGCCTCTCGGCCCGCGAGGTGATCGAGCAACACCTCGACCACATCGCCCGCACCAACGCCGATCTGAACGCGATCGTCACGCTGGCAGCCGAATCGGCGAGACGCGAAGCAGACGAGATCGACGCTCGCGTGGCCCGCGGCGAACCGGTCGGAGCACTTGCCGGAGTGCCGTTCACGGTCAAGGATCTGATTGCTACCGCTGGTGTTCGTACCACGGCGGGCTCGTTCGCCCTGGCGAACAACGTCCCTCGCATCGATGCACCGGCCGTCGCTCGGATGCGCGCGGAAGGTGCAGTGCTGATGGGGAAGACCAATACCCCCGAGTTCGGTGCCAGCGGTCTCACGCACAACGACATCTTCGGTTACACCGTCAACCCGCTTTCTCCTGCGGGAACAACACTTTCGCCGGGGGGCAGCAGCGGCGGCGAAGCAGCGTCGATAGCATCGGGCATGAGTGTGGTGGGACTGGGTACCGACTTCGGCGGCTCGGTTCGCTGGCCCGCGCACTGCACGGGCCTGTTCTCGATCAGGCCTACGCCGGGGCGAATCGACCCCGATGGGCAATACCCCGGTGTCGTGAGCGATCACCGGGTGCTGACCAACCCGGCCACCATGCACGGTGCGGTTCAGACCGTCGGACCGATGGCACGCACCCTCGACGACGTGAGCGTGGTGCTGAAGGTGCTCTCGTCGCCGCAGTACCGGTGGATCGACCCGGCAGAGGTGAACACCCGCGATCTCGATATCCGTTGGGCGGCAGGAGAGGGAACTGTTCCGGTCGATACGGAAATTCGCGCCGCCACCGAAGCGGCCGCCCTACTCGCCGCCTCGTCCGTCAGGTCGGTGACGCCCTACGAGGGCACTGCGCTGCGCGAGGCCGACGACCTGTTCACGCGAATGCGCGCCTGCGAGACTCAAACCGACATCGAGCAATACGGGCCCGCCGAATTCAGCGCCAACGTCACAGCGATCCTCTCCGCGGTCCGACCGACGTCGACGAGGGACGTCGAGGCACTGTGGGCTCACCGCGCCGAACTGCAGCATCGGTTGCTGTCCGAGATGGGCGATGTCCTGATACTCCCGGTCGCGTCGATCCTCGCCCCACCGCTCGGACAGACGAGCTTCGATGTCGACGGCACCGCATTGTCGTGGTCGCAGGCGTTGGCCAGCAGTCGAGCGATCAGCATCCTCGGTCTGCCGTCGGTGGTGGTTCCCGTTGCCACCTCGAAGAGCAGCCTGCCGATCGGTGTCCAGATCATCGCCCGGCCGTGGCACGAACACCACGCGCTCGCCGTCGCCGCCGCTCTGGGCTAGTCCACGCGGACCGCGACGGCGACTTCTTACAACGAGCGGCCCCGGATTTGGTCGAGTTATGTTTCAGGTCGATGCAGCACCGGCCACTAGCGTGATGGGTATCACTCATCCAGTAGGAAGGCGGCGGCATGCGTGACATTCTCGACGATCTCGCCCCATGGCTGCTCGAGCGTGAGCCGTTCGCCCTCGCCACCGTTGTGCGAACCTGGCAGTCCTCACCCCGTCCGGCCGGGGCAGCGATGGCAGTATCGGCATCCGGGCAGGTGATCGGCAGTGTCTCCGGTGGTTGTATCGAAGGTGCCCTGTACGAACTTTCCAACGACGTTCTCGCCGACGGCTGCGCCCGGAGTGAGACCTACCGTGTGGCGGACGACGACGCCATCGGCGTCGGCCTCACCTGCGGCGGCACCATCGAGGTGTTCGTTCGGCTCGTCGACCGCGACGCCTGCGATTCTCTTCGGGAAGTGGCCGGCCGCATCGCTGCGGGCGAGCCGGTGGCCGTCCTGACCGAGCTGAGCGCCGGGGCACCGACGCGGTACGCAGTTCTCGGATCGGACCTCACCGTGGATGCGGGCTCACTCGCCGACACGCACTCCGATGGATCGCCGCTGGGGCCGTTCGTTCGCGATCAATTGCACCGCGGCGAATCGGGTCTGGACATTCACCTGTCCGATGACAGCGAGCGGTCGATCATGGCGGAGGTCTTCGGCCCGCCGCCGAGGATGTATGTCTTCGGTGCCATCGACTTTGCGGCCGCTCTGTGCCACCTCGGCTCGTTCGCCGGCTACGCCGTCACCGTCGTCGACGCCCGCGCCGTATTCGCTACCCCGGCCCGCTTTCCCGAGGCAGTCGACGTCGTCGTCGCATGGCCGCACACGTTTCTCGAATCTGCGCCGGTCGACGAGCGAACAGTCATCGCAGTGCTCACGCACGACGAGAAGTTCGACATTCCCCTCCTCGAGCGAGCGCTACGCAGCCGTGCTGCGTACGTAGGCGCGTTGGGCAGCAGGTCCACTCACCGCCGCCGCATCGAACTCCTCGGCGAGCGTGGGGTGAGCGAGACCGAGCTGGAACGATTGCACTCCCCTATCGGACTCGATGTCGGCGCGAGCACTCCCGCGGAAACCGCGGTGTCCATCGTCGCCGAAATCTTGAAGGTCTCACGCCGGGCCACCGGGCTCGAGTTGCGTGACCTCACCGGACCGATTCACCGAGAGATGCTGTCCGAAAACGAGAATCGGCCAAGCACACGGTCGGCTGTCCGGTGCTGACACTGCGGGACGAGCAACGCTCGGCGATCACCGAGGCACCGCACACCGTAGAGACGGTCCTGGACTCGAACCTGTTGGCGCACGCAACTGTTCTCGCCGGTCATGCCGGCCTCGGACGACCGGTACGCAGAATCAACCACGTCGACGACCCCGCCGGCATCCGGTTCTGGATCAGGCCCGGCGACCTACTGTCGACGACGAGCGAGGCTCTCGCACATCTGACGGAGCCGACGGCATCGCTGTTGGCACGCGCGCATTCCCTCGGCGTCGCCGGAATTCTTGTGCGGGCGGACGACGACCTTGCCGTTCCCGAGTGCGTCGGCGTGTGTGCCGACGAGCTGGGCCTACCGCTACTTCAGATTTTCGGTGAGCCCAACCCTGGTCACGAGCTCACCGTAGGCCTTCGCGACAGTGCAAAAGCTCAGGCGCGAGCGAAATTTCGGTCGGATCGTCTGCGTCGTTCACTGACCGACATCACGCTCGCGGGCGGTGGGGTGGCTCAATTGGCCTTCGCGACTGCGGTCGAATGCGACGTGGCAGTGTCCATCACGACGGTGGATGGACGAGAACTCTCTTCCGCCGGAAGTGACGACGAACTTCGAGCACTTCGCACCGGCATCGCATTCGATGCTACGGGAAGACTTCGCACCGATTCCATCGACGGCGGCCTCGGTCTCCGGTCACAACAGCACAGTTCGATTGCCGTATGCGCCGTCACGGCCAACGGAATCGACCACGGACGTATCGTCCTGTTCTCGTCGACTCGCACCTTGACGGAATCGGACCTTCTCACCGCGGACGCGGCCGCAGGGGTGTTGGCGATGGTCGTTACTCGCGATCTCGCTCTATCGGCGGTCGAGGAGAAACACCGTTCCAATTTCCTCCGCGATCTCCTGCTGGGCCGAGGCGGTGAACATGCCCACGCGGTCGCTCATGCCCGTCGGTTCGGTTGGGACATCGGCAGACCCGTCGTCGTGGTCGCGATCGAACCGATACCTCGTCGCGACGACCCGTCGCCCACCCGAAGGCCGCTCGTCGATCGGCAGATGGCCGCGTTCTCGAGCGCACTGGCGCAACGTGATTCGTCTGCTGCGATTGCTGCACTCGGCACCGAAACCGTCATCATCATGGGTAGTGGGCCCACTACAGTGTCGGACGTACACGAGATCGTCGAGCGAGTTCACGGCGACGGCGGTGGCGGTCGACAGCCCTTCACCGTCGGCATCTCACGGCCCTGCACTGCAGTGGAAGACATTCCGGCAACGTACGGCCAGGCCCGCACAGCAGTGAAAGTCGGCCGGCGGATCGGCGGCGACTGGACCGTCACTACCTTCGACGAGCTCGGCGTCTTTCGATTGTTGAGCCTGGTGGACAACGAGGACGAGCTCGAATCGTTCGCGCGGGAAACCTTGCACGATCTTGCGGGTCACAGCGCCGAAGCGCAGGACATGCGCAAGACCCTGGAGATGTTGCTGGCCACGAACATCAATATCGCGGAAACTGCTCGCGCACTGCATTTCCACTACAACACTCTCCGATACCGCATCACGAAGCTCGAAAAGATTCTGGGCCCGTTCACCGATCACGCCGATCTACGGCTCGATCTTTCCCTCGCGCTCAAGATCATGGCGATGCGCGCCGCCGACCACCAGATGTGACGGCTGGGCCATCGAGCGCTTGGCAGATTGCGCCCATATCGACCGCACGATACCGCAGTAGCGTTGCACCACAACACTTTACACGCCCCACGAACCCCCTCGGTTCGGTACGTTGGAGGAAGGCTCGAAATGCCGATCTGGAAGATTCACGGAGACGGAAAGAACGTATTACCAGGTGACGTGGTCGCCCCCAACGAGCGATTGAACTGGGGCCGCACCATCAGTCTCGGCGGTCAACACGTCGTCTCGATGTTCGGAGCCACGTTCGTCTTCCCCATCATCATGGGCCTCAATCCTCAACTGGCCATTCTCATGTCGGGGTTCTGCACCATCCTGTTCCTGCTCATGGTCAAGGGCCGAATCCCCAGCTACCTGGGTACTTCCGCTGTCTTCGTCGGTGGCGTCGCCGCCATTCGTGCGCAAGGCGGCACCTCGGCCGAGGTCACCGGAGCCATCCTGGTGTCCGGTGTGGTGCTCGCACTCGCCGGCCTCGCCATTCACTTCATGGGCGGCGGCGTGGTGGTCAAAGTGCTGCCTCCGGTCGTCACCGGTGCGGTGGTCATGTTGATCGGCTTCAACTTGGCCCCCGTTGTCGCCAGCACGTATTGGCCCCAGGATCAATGGGTCGCTCTCGCAGTGATGTTCGTCCTGATCGTCATGAGTGTTGCGCTACGCGGATTCCTGGGACGCATCGCAATTCTGTTGTCTCTGGTCTTCGGATACCTGCTGTCGTGGATTCTCGATCTCGTATCCGGCCCCATCACGTCCTACGACGCCACGGCCGGTGAGGTGACCGAGCACTTCCGGGTCAATTGGTCGGGCGTCGAATCGTCGCAGTGGTTCGGTCTGCCCCCGTTCACCGACGAAGCGAACGGCATCGTGGGCATCCATGCACCGTCGTTCAGCCTGGCCTTCATCATTCTCGTGCTCCCCGGTGTCATTGCACTGATCGCCGAGAACGCCGGGCACGTCAAGGCCGTGGCCGAAATGACCGGTGACGATCTGGACCCGATGATGGGACGCGCACTGGCTGCCGACGGCATCGCGACCGCCCTGTCCAGCGGGGTCGGTGGCTCGCCGACGACGACCTACGCCGAGAACATCGGTGTCATGGCCGCCACCAAGGTCTACTCGACGGCCGCCTACACCGCCGCCGGAATCATCGCAGTGATCCTGGGCTTCTCACCCAAGTTCGGTGCCTTGATCTCGGCCACACCGGGCGGCGTACTCGGAGGCATCACCGTCGTGCTCTACGGAATGATCGGTCTACTGGGGGCCAAGATCTGGCGCGAGAACGGCGTCGATTTCGGTAACCCGCTCAACATGATGCCCGTCGCGGCAGGCCTCATCATCGCCATCGGAGACACCTCGCTCGTCTTCAGCGATTCGTTCTCGCTGAGCGGTATCTCGTTGGGCACCATCATCGTCATCGGGCTCTACCACCTGTGTGCACGCATCGCTCCCGCGCACATGAGAACACCGATCGACCACTCACCCACCCGTCGATCTGCCACCCGTGGAGGCACGACCGAGGTGGGGCCCCTAGAACCATTGCGGTAACGAGCGATTGCCACACTGAGGCGTGACGTTTGTCACCTCTTGACGAAACACTTATCGGCACAGGCAGGCAGGATCGGGATATGAAACCTTCGCCACTGAAATACCATCGACCTCGGTCGATCGAGGAGGCGTGCCAGATCCTCGCGGGCGTCGACGGCAAGGTCCTGGCGGGCGGACAGTCACTGATCCCGATGCTCTCGATGCGGCTGGCGGCCCCCGGCAACCTGATCGACATCACCGGCATCGCCGGACTCGACGAGATCACCGCCTCGGCGCAGTCGGGTGTCACCTTCGCAGCGCTCGCCACGCACGCCTCCGTGGCCTCGAACCGCGCTGCTGCTCGGACGCAGCCGCTGCTCGGACGGGCACTGCAGTTGGTGGCGCACCCGACCATCAGGAACCGTGGAACCACCGTCGGATCCATCGTTCACGCCGACCCGTCGGCCGAGATGCCTGCCGTCATCCGTCTGCTCGACGGTTCGGTGACGGTCCAGTCCGTGCGGGGACGTCGCGAGATCACGGCGCAGGATCTTTTTCTAGGGCCCCTGGAGTCCTCGCTCGAGACCGACGAGATCGCCATCGCGGCGACCGTTCCTGCGGCCCGGCCCGGAGTGGGCACGGCCATCGACGAAATCGCCCGTAGACAAGGTGATTACGCACTCGTCGGGGTTGTCGCCCGCGCCGAGGTGAGCGAGGGCGGCGAGGTACGCAGCGCCCAGGTCACCTATGTTTCCGCGGGCGAGTTCGGTGAAGTCACCGATTTCACGGACGTCATCGCTGGGGCGTGCATATCCGACGCGCGTGATCCGAAGTGGAACGCACTGTCCGAAGCTGCTCGCCATCGCATCGAGACCGAGCCCGATATTCACGCCACAGCCGCCTACAGATCTCAACTCGTCGCAGCGCTGACAGCACGGGTGGTGATGGCCGCCGCAGTCGACGGCGCATCCTCGATGACCACGCACAAGGCAGCACTGCACGTCGATTCCGGAGTGAACCAGTAATGACGACAACAGATATCGAACAACAGCTCGACGATCTGATGACCGAGACCGGCGAGCAACACGTACAGGTGACGTTCACGCTCAACTCGACGAAACAAACGATCGTCGTTCCCGCCCGGACGATCGCATCCGATGCCATCCGCCACAATCTTCGCCAGACCGGTACCCACGTAGGGTGCGAGCACGGGGTGTGCGGTGCCTGCACCGTTCTGCTCGACGGTAAGCCAGTGCGGGCCTGCCTGATGCTGGCCGCCAGCCTCGAAGGCCAGAGTGTCACCACGGTGGAGGGCTTGGTGGAGCCGGACGGCACCCTGCACCCCGTGCAGCAGGCGTTCAAGGACTGCCACGGTCTGCAATGCGGCTTCTGCACACCAGGATTCGTCACCACCATCGCCGCCTTCCTCGAAGAGAACGACTCGCCGACGCAGGAAGACGCAACCGAGGCCATCGCCGGCAACATCTGCCGATGCACGGGCTACCAGAACATCAAGGCCTCGGTGCTGCGTGCCGCCGAGATCAAGCGTGAACGCGCAGGCGAGTTTCCACTCGGGCCGGACGACGAGTCGAGCCGAGCGGCACTGGATCGGAAAGTACGGGGAACCACCAGTCCCGTCGGCGGACGGATGGGCCGAGCATGAGCACCACCCGCACGGCCCCACCACACACCCCGACCAACACTGCCCCGCTCTTCGGCCAACCACTCTCGCGGTCCGAGGACACACGGTTGCTGAGTGGCAAGGGCAAGTATCTCGACGACCTCGGACACGGAGCGCTGATCGCCGCCTTCGTTCGCTCACCGCACGCACACGCGCGGATCACCGGGATCGACATCGACGCCGCGCTCGCCATGCAGGGAGTGCACGCGGTCTACACCTACGACGATCTCGAAGCGGACTCACCCGAGATGGCCGAAGGCCTACCACTGCTGATTCCGCACCCGGCAATCGTCGCCCCGCGCAACGGATTTCCACTGGCCAAGGACAAGGTCAACCACGTCGGCGAGGCCATCGTCATGGTCATCGCGCAGAGTCGCTACGTGGCCGAAGATGCCTGCGCCGCCATCGAGGTCACCTACGACATTCTCGATCCGGTCGTAGGAATCGAGACCGCTCGCACCGCGACTCGGCACGTACACGACGATGTACCCGACAACGTGGCTGCCCATCTTCAGCACAGCTTCGGGGACATCGACCGCGAATTGGCGACGGCACCGCACCGAATCACGCTGAACCTCGACGTGGAGCGTTCGGCGGCAATGCCCTTGGAGGGCAAGGGTGTCTATGCGCGGTGGGACAGCGACGAGGAAACGCTGACCTTCTGGTCGTCGACGCAGACCTCCACCTCGGTGCGCGCGGCCGTCGCAGCGCGGCTCGGCATGGCAATGAACAAGATTCACTGCATCGCCCCGGACGTCGGCGGCGGTTTCGGCGTGAAGATCATGCACCCGTGGCCCGAGGAGGTCATGGTGACGTGGGCCGCGCGGCAGTTGGGCCGAGCCGGCATCTCCAACGAGGTCAAATGGGTCGAAGACCGTCG
Source organism: Rhodococcus sp. 15-2388-1-1a (assembly GCF_002259145.1). Classification (NCBI taxonomy): domain Bacteria; kingdom Bacillati; phylum Actinomycetota; class Actinomycetes; order Mycobacteriales; family Nocardiaceae; genus Rhodococcus; species Rhodococcus sp. 15-2388-1-1a. Next base: position 116,192 of record NZ_NPFP01000006.1, read on the forward strand.
TGAGCACTTCATCTCGAGCGCCCACGAACGCGCGCAGGTTCAAGAGGTCACGCTGGGGTTCGACGACGAAGGCCGGCTACTGGCGTTCGACTTCACCGTCTGGCACGACAACGGCGCCTACCTGCCGTACGGCATCATCGTGCTGATCAACACCGCGACGCAGGTGCTCGGGCCGTACAAGCCGGTCTCGTTCCGGTGCAACGGATACTCGGTGTACACCAACACCGTGATCGTCATTCCCTATCGTGGTGCCGGCCGTCCGCAGGGCGTCTTCGCCATGGAACGATCGATGGACGCCATCGCCCAGTATCTCGGCAAGGACCGGTTACAGGTACGGGAGAAGAATCTCATCAGGCCCGAGGAGATGCCCTACGACTTCGGCCTGATGTTCCAGGACGGTCGCCCGTTGATCTACGACACCGGCGACTACCAGGCCGGTATCGACAAGCTCAAGGCGCTCATCGACTGGGACGGCTTCCCCGCGTACAAGAAGCAGGCCGCCGCCGAGGGCCGCACCGTCGGCATCGGCGTCGGCGCGTATGTGGAAGGCACCGGCCCCGGACCGTACGAGGGCGCGCATGTCCTGATCGAGAACTCGGGAAAGATCAAGGGCGCGACAGGCCTGACCACACAGGGGCAGGGTCATCAGACAACGTTTGCCCAGATCGTCGCCGACGACCTGGGTGTGTCGATTGCCGATATCGAGATCACCACCGGTGACACGCGTCGATTCGGTTATGCCGTCGGAACGTTCGCCTCTCGTGGTGCAGTCATGTCGGGATCGGCATTCCACGTGGCCGCGCAGATGGTGGCCGAGAAGGCGAAGATCATCGCCGGGCGTGCACTCGATCTCGACCCCGTCGAGCTGGAACTGCGCGGGGGTTACGTGAGCAAGATCGGCACCGAACCCGGAGCCGAGGGCACGTCGATCTCGCTCGGAGTTGTAGCCGTGCTGTCCAATCCGCTGCGGTACGCCTTCGACAAGGAGTCGAGGCAGGCGACAGGCTTCGCGAAGATGGACACCGACATGACGATCCCGCCGGTGCCGGAGGGCGAACAGCCGGGACTCGAAGCGACCGGGTACTACTCTCCCCCGCGCTCGACGTTCGCGTCGGGCATCCACGCAGCGATTGTCGAAACCGACCCGGTGACAGCCGAAATACACGTCGAGCGCTACGCCGTGGTGCACGACTGCGGCAACGTCATCAACCCTCGGATCGTCGAGGGTCAGATCCACGGCGGTGTCGCCCAGGGTATCGGCGGCGCGCTGTACGAGAAGATCGTCTACGACGAGCACGGGCAGTTGCTCAACGCCTCGTTCATGGATTTCCTCATGCCGTTCGTCACCGAAGTTCCCGAGTCGATCGAGATGGATCACACCGTCACCCCGTCCGGACTCAACCCACTGGGAATGAAGGGTGCCGGTGAAGCCGGCGTCATTCCCACCACTGCCGTCATCGCGGCAGCGGTCGAGGACGCCGAAGGCTTCCCGATCACCTCCATGCCCATATCCCCGTCCGACCTGTACGAGCTGCGGCTGACCCATGCGGTCGCCCAGACATCCAAGGAGATTTCATGAGAATCGCAGGCACCGCCACGCTGGCCGCACCTCCCGCCGAGGTGTACGACAGCATGCAGGACGGCCGGGTACTGGCCGCAACCATTCCCGGAGTGCAATCGCTCGAGCAGTTGACCGACGACCATTACAAACTCTCCATCACGGCCGGGGTCGCAGCGATCAAGGGCACGTACGACGGTGAAGTGCTCCTCTCGCAACAGAATCGGCCCGAGTCGTTCGTCATGACCGCCTCCGGAGCGGGCGCGCCGGGCACCGTGCGCGCCGATGTCACCATCAAGCTCGAGCAGACCGAGAGCGGCGGCACGCTGCTCAGCTACGACGCCGATGCCGTGGTCGGCGGAATGGTCGGCGGCGTCGGGCAGCGCATGATCACCGGTGTCGCCAAGAAGATGGCCGGGGTGTTCTTCAACGGACTCGACGGCGTCATCGCCAACGGGGTGCCCGAGGCGGCCGCACCGGCCGAGGCCTCCCCCGCCGGCGCAACCGGTGGCTCCATCGCGCTTCCGGTCGCCGCGGCAGGCGGACAGTCCGGCGCTGCGAGCGCTCCCGCTGCAGTGCAGTCGGTCAAGGGTGCGCTGATCGCCGCCGCGGCGGGCGCGGGCATCGCGTTGGCCGGAGTTGTGTTGGGCAGCGTGCTCACTCGCTCGTCGTGTAATCGGTAGCTCGAACCAGCTTTGTAGGCAGATGGCCGCTCGCCCCTAGGGGTGAGCGGCCTTTTGCATTGCAAGTACTGCCAATTCGACGGTGCTGCACGGCGCGCGGAGCTCAAATGCGCGGTCGGAGTTTGGCACCTTGTGACAAAGATTGTGACGCGCATAACGGGTCGAATATGAGTACACGTCAGGCACCCGCAGATCCGAGCTTCGGACGCGTGGCCTACGAACCATCCTGAGGAGGAAGCGTGGAACCACGAAAGATTCGGGTCGGCATCGACACCGGTGGCACATTCACCGACGTCGTCGCAGTGGACGAGGAGTCCGGTGCCATGGTGACCACCAAGACACCATCGACTCCCAGTGATCCGGCCGAGGGATTTCTGACGGGCATCGACAAGGTGCTCCGCCAGCTGGGCGTCTCGGGTGATTCCCTCAGCGCTGTCAGCCACGGCACCACCGTCGCCACCAACAAGCTGCTCGAGGGCAAGGTCGAGAACCTCGGCTTCATCACCACCGAGGGCTACGAGCACGTACTCGAAATCGCCCGCCAGTCGGTACCCGACGGTTACGGCAACTCTTACTTCTGGGTCAAGCCCGATCGCATCGTGCCCGCGCACCGCGTCCGCACCATCCGTGGCCGACTGTCGTTCGACGGCAACGAGATCCGCCCGCTCAACGATGACGACGTACGCGCAGCTGCCGCGTTCTTCAAAGCCGAGGGCGTCAAGACGCTCGGCGTATGCCTGGTGCACTCCTACGCCAACCCGGACCACGAGCAGCGTGTCCGCGACATCCTGCTCGAGGAGTATCCCGAGGCCACGGTCTCCATCTCCACCGAGGTACTGCGCGAGTACCGCGAATTCGAGCGCGCGATTACCACTTTGGTCGACGCGGCCGTCAAGCCCAACATCCGCAGTTACGTCAACAACATCGCCAACCGGCTGCGTGAGTTCGCAACGGAATCCGGCGACGCCCGTGACGTGCCGTTCTACGTGATGAAGTCCAACGGCGGCGTCCTGTCCGCCAAAGAGGTTGTGCACCAGCCCATCACCACCGTGCTCTCGGGCCCGGCCGCCGGTGCCCTCGGCGCAGCCCTGGTAGCCAGCGCCGCCGGTGTCGAGCAGGTGTTGACCTGCGACGGCGGTGGCACCTCCACCGACGTGACCGTCGTGGTCCGCGGTGAGCCCGCGCTGACCACCGAGGGACGCGTCGGCAACTACCCGTCGAAGATCCCGATGATCGACGTCGTCACCGTCGGCGCAGGTGGTGGCTCGATCGCCTGGATGACACCCGAGGGCACGCTGCGTGTCGGGCCGCATTCGGCCGGTGCCGATCCCGGCCCCATGTGTTACGGCAACGGCGGTTCCGCTCCGACCATCACCGACGCCCACGTTCTCCTCGGCCGGATCCCTCCCCACCTGCTGGGCGGCGAGATTCCGCTCGATACCGATTTGGCACGCAAGGGCATCGAAGATCTGGCGCACCAGCTCTCCCTCGAGGTCGAGGCCTGTGGCACCGGCATTCTCGAAGTGTCCGCCTGGAACCAGGCCAACGCGCTCCGGCAGATCTCGGTCAAGCGCGGACTCGACGTCCGTGACTTCACGCTCGTCACCTTCGGTGGTTCCGGTTCGCTGCTCGCCTGCCGCCTCGTGGACATCCTGGGGTTGAAAGACGTTCTGGTGCCGCTCAATCCGGGCAACGTCTCGGCGTTCGGTCTGCTGACCGTCGATGTCCGCAACGACTACGTGCAAACGCACGTCAGCCGCCACGACCGTCTACGTGCCGAGGACTTGGAGTCGGAACTGGCCGTGCTCGCTGCTCGCGCCGACGAAGCACTCGCCGGTGAAGGCTTCGCCGCCGAGGATCGTCGCTACGCACGCTCTGCCGACCTACGCTACTTCGGGCAGGCCTTCGAGGTGCGCGTACCGATCGCCGACGGGGAGATCACCCAGGCGAGCATCGATCAGGCCGCCGAGGCCTTCCACGAAACACACCGCGAGCTGTACGGCTACGACTTCCGTGGCGATCACAGCCAGTTCGTCGAGTGGGTCAATCTGCGGGTCAGCGGTATCGGCCCCATCAAGCGACCCGTGCTGTCGGAGATCGCCGCCGGAACCGGAGCCGAAAGTGCCCGCACCGGAACGCGTCAGGCCTACTTCGATGGTTGGCACGAGACCGCCATCTACAGCCGTGCGGATCTCGGTGCCGGTGACACGATCACCGGACCGGCCGTCATCGAAGAATTCAGCTCCACTGTACCGATCGATCCGGGCTTCTCCGCCCGCATCGACACGTTCGGCAACGTCCGCATCACCCGCACTCTCGACTCGAACGGAGCGAACTGATGACCGTCATCGACATGGTGAACAACAAGCCCTACCGGCTCTCTCCGGTCGACGCGCCTGCGCCTGATCCCGTTCTCGTCGAGATCGTGGCCGGATACCTGGCAAGCGTGGAAATGGAAGTAGAGACGGCGATTTCGCGGACGTCGCGGTCCCCGATGATCCGTGACGCCCACGATTTCCGCGCCGGAATCCACGACCGGAACCTGCGCAAGCTGACGGGTCGCTCCTACTCCGCGCTGGTGCATCCGGTGGCTCGCGACTTCCCGCTCGAGACCATGAAGCCGGGCGACGTCTACTTCCACAACGACGTCTATCTCTCCGAGGGTGGCATCGGCCACCTCCCTGACCTCTGCGTCACGGTGCCGGTATTCGCCACCAAGCCCGGCGACACCGAGCCGTCGGTCGTTTCCTTCGTCCAGGCCTTCGGCCATCACGACGATATCGGCGGCTGCTGCCCCGGTTCGATGCCGTCCGGTGCGACCACCGTGTACGAAGAGGGCCTGATGGTTCCGCCGATCAAGCTGTGGGATCAGGGCGTCCCCAACCAGGCTGCGTTGACCATCATGACGCGCAACTCGCGCATGCCCGACGCGTTGGCCGCCGATCTCGACGCCGAGTGCTCGGCGTGCCTGATGGGTGCCCGGCGGATGACGGAGCTGTACGAGCGGTACGGCGTCGACACCGTCGAGGCGTGCTTCGACTCCATGATGGATGCGACCACAGAGATCTACCGTCGTGAGATTCTGAGCAAGATTCCGAAGGGTGAATACACCTGGGAGGACTACGCCGAGCACGATGGCGTCGACGAGCCCATGTTGCACGTTCAGCGGATCACGCTGACCAAGACCGGCCCCGAGGACGAGCGCGGCGAGCGACTCATCCTGGACTTCACCGGAACCGGACCGCAGGCCAAGGGTCCGATCAACCACTGCGGCGATTACGCCGACGGTAATTTCCTGGCCAAATGGCTTGCGCCGGTGCTCCGCAACCTCGCGGACTCCCCCGAACGCATGGCGGAGCTCGATGTCAACGAGGGCGTCATTCCGCTGATCGAGATGAAGTTCCCCGAGAAGGGCACGCTCATCACCCCGATCTTCCCGGCTCCGACCAACGCTCGGACGTTCGTCATCCTGCGTCTGCTCGGTGTGCTCGCCGGCGTGGTGGCAAAGGCCGTGGACGGCAACATGCCTGCCGATCAGGAGACCATTCGCTACACCGGTGTGTACGGCGATGACTTCGACGGCAACTCGTACCTCATGCGTGAAGTACTGGGTGGCGGCTCGGGTGGACGGCACTACGCGGACGGTGAAGACACCATTCACGTCGTTCCCGATTCCCGGAACCTGCCCACCGAGTTCACCGAGAGCCGCTTCCCGTTCATCGTCGAAAGGCTCGGCTTGGCGAAGGATTCCGGCGGTGCCGGACGCTACCGCGGCGGCCTGGGCTACGAGAAGCACATTCGGATGCTCAAGGACGCGCATTTCATGTCCATCGCCGATCGCTCGATTCTCGCGTGCTGGGGAGTCAAGGGCGGTAAGGCCGGCGGATCGTTCTCGGTGACGCTCAATCCGGGTCAGCCGAACGAGCGTGAGTTCGACGCACTGACCGATGCCGAGCCGATTCTGGCCGGTGACACCATCCGCATCCGCACCACCGGCGGCGGCGGCTGGGGCGATCCCCTGGAACGACCCATCGAGTCGGTTGAGCAGGACGTGCTGTGGGGCAAAGTCTCTCGCGAGTTCGCGGCCAAGGACTACGGCGTCGTCATCGAGGAGGGAACGCCGACCGCCGATGTCGAAGCATCGGAGAAGCTGCGCGCAGAGATACGCAACGCTCGCGGACTCGACGAGCCGTTCTTCGACCGTGGGCCGGGGTACGAGCGCCTGTCCGGTGGCGCGAAGTTTGCCGAGTACGACTTCATCGATCGCTGAGATTCACTGATGGAGCTTGATGTGTCCCGTGGCACCGACATCGCGATCGTCGGTGCCACGGGCAAGACCGGACGAGCAGTCGCCGCTGCCCTCGACGGCGTGGCGGTGGTACGGCGACTAAGCCGTTCTGCGACTGACTTTCCGGTGGACCTGGAGACCGGTGAAGGCCTTGTCGAGGCATTCACCGGGTGCCGCGGCGTGTATTTCATCGCGCCCAACGTGCATCCGGATGAGCCTGCTCTACTGTTGCGGGCGCTGGAAGCAGTGGCTTCGGCAGGAGTCGACCACGTCGTCTACCATTCCGTGGCCTGGCCCTACAGCCCGAGCATGCCGCACCACATGGACAAGGCTCGATGCGAGGATGAGCTACGTGCCTTCGGTTCGGCGCGGGGCTTGCACTGGACCATCCTGCAGCCCTGCGCGTATGCGCAGAACTTCGAGTCAATTCTGACCGGTTCTCCGAGTGTCGTTGTGCCCTACAGCCTCGATGCGAAGTTCTCCTTCGTCAGCCTCGACGATGTGGCCGAGGTGGCTGCCCGGATTCTGGTCGAGGGTCCGGATCAGCACCACGGGGCGACATACGAACTCGGTGGACCGGATGTCTTGAGCGTGCGAGACGTGGTGCGTCTGGTCGAGGCGATGACGGGTCGGGCGGTGTCGATGGAGACAATCGGTGTCGGCGAGTGGATGAGCGTTCACGGCACCGAATTGAGTCCTGATGCACAACAGCGACTCTCGGCCATGTTCGAGTACTACAACGACCGGGACTTCCTGGCCAGTAGCACTGTCACGGCCACCTTGTTGGGGAGGTCCCCGACGCCGATTCGCGCTCTGGTCTCATAGCAATCGCCTGCAGCCTACTTTTCGGGAATGTGAACGGCCTGTCCGGCTCGACGGGACGATGGGTCTCCGGGATAGGCCCCGGCCTTTCATCGAATCGATGCCGATGCTTCGTTTGCGTGCAGGCGAAAGCTTTGCGCATCCTCAGCTCTGAGGCGAGCCATCTCGCCTACCGTCCTCGACGCCCATCGCTCGCTCACCAAGAATGCAAGTAGAACGAACGGCGACAGAAAGCACAGCGCAACTGCGGGCCAGACTGCGTTCGGAACGCCGACGAGCGCGAGACCCGAAGCCACGACAACGGCTGCCAGCGTGACCGCGTAGAGAATCTCGATGTAAATTACCCGCCGATTGCTTCGATAAAATGAGAACCGAGCGAAGACACGTGCTACCGCATGATGCCCGTCCATTTCGCGCTCCTGTGCCTCCATGACGTACCCGTCCTCCCGCAACCTCTTCGCTTGCGCGAGGGCCAGGTCCCTCGTGCGAAACGCTTCGTCGATCAGCGTCGACTTCGTATCCCTCAGGAGGTACTTCCACACGCCGAACATCGCCGCAGGCGTCAACGCGGAACCCAACATCAACCAAATTCTCTCGACCACAGCTGCCCCGTCCATGCGTTTCCCCGATCGTTGACGATTTGCTTGACTCGTCCGAAACCGTATCTGCAGGGTCTGACAAGGGTGCGTGTCCCGGACGTCAGCTGCTGATCGTCTCCCACGATGCTCACTACCTCGTCCTTCGGCGCACGAAAAGCATTCGCGCAGTCGTGAGTTGAGACGGACGAATACACGCGCGACCGCCGAAACCGAGACCAGCATGAAATCGCGTATCGCCTCGTATCAATCGGCATGCATCCGTGCTGGTACCGCTGCTTTCAGCCCCAGGCTGTGAGCCCCCCGCCGGCCACACTGACCGCCTTGAAGCCTTGGGGTGCCGCCACGGTCCAGGCTTCGAAATCGGGGTCGAAAGGAACTTCAAGGCTTGCACGGTCGGCAAACTCGATTCGCAGGTCGCCGTCGTCGGAAGCGTGCGCACGCACGACTTGTCTGCCCTCGAGACGCCTGACAGCGGTGTTTTCGGAAAGCGTTGCGTCGGGCGCACCTTGGAACCCCTCGGACTCAGGTTCATCGAGCCGAAAACTGGATTCGATGCGCAACTCGCAGTCATGATTCGTACGCAGCGCCAGGGAGAACCCGAACTCGAGGGACACGATCACTTGACCTACCAGTGGAATGTCCACGTGCTACCACCCTCTCGGGACTGAAAATGAGCCGTCCGGCTCGATGGGAAAGTGAGTCTCCGGGTTGGGCCCCGGTTTGCCGTCCAGGTTGACGGGCTGACCGTGTTCGTTGTAGTAGCGAACATACCCGTTCGGGTACCTCGCAGTCGGATCCATGATCCGCATCGAATCGGAATTTCCGGAGGATCCCGGTTTCTGCCACATCTCGCCCTTTCCATTCCGCACGGGGGAACGTACCCACCCAGTGGGAACATGCGGCGGCGGCCCCACCGGGGCAGGCTTCGTCCGCCTTCCCAGATCCTTGATACGGCCTAAAGTTGCACGCAGTCGCTTGAGATCCTTCGCGAATTCAAGCCTGGTACCCACACCTTTGGCTGACTTCCAGAGGACGATGGCATCTCGGACGATCTTGCCGTATTTCAGCACTGCTCTGGTCGAGGCACCAGCACCAGCAATAGCCCCGGCCCCAAAGGTGATGAACGAAGCCGCGATTGCCACGGCTACGGTTACCGCAAGTTCTTTCGCGAGGTCAGTGAGGATCGACTCGAGATCGTCGCGCAGTTCCACCAGCGACGCCTTGTATTCGGCACACGCGTCGCGCAGTTCAGCTGCTGCGGCAATCAAGTCTGATGCTGCTGCGCCCAATTCACGTAAGTCCTCATCGATGAATTCGACGTCGGGGCCAGTCGTATCGGCGAACAACGCTGCCGCCGCAGCAACATCCTGTGGCAGATTGGTCGATCCACTGCCCGTAGCGAGAACGTTCCACGCGCCCGAAGCGAGCTCCAGTTTAGCTGTGTCACCGTCTGGAATTGGTATTCCGATCTCACCGACCAGCCCGAGACCGTCGTCGAGCAACCCTTCGCCGGTTCCCCCTGCCGCCGGCGCTGGTGTGAGAACAGTCGTCTCGATGTAGTTCGGTAGCTCTGGCATGGTCGGCAGGCCACTTGATTGGCTGGCTGCCCACTCCGCGACGGCGTAGTTGTATCCGGCCTGGGTCAATACGTCACCGTAGTTTTCTAACGCCTCCACCAGATCGTTTGCGCCCAAATAGAAGTCGTTGACATGTTCGTCGTATCTTTCGGCCCAGGTGACACCTTCACTGTAGGCACCGGCCATCGAGCCACACTCATCCAACACACTCCCCGCGGAGCGCACTGCCTCGCACAGGCCCGATGCCGCTCTGAAACACACGTTGGCGGCGGCGTAGTAGGTCTCGGGATCCAGATGAATCTTATTTGGAGACAATGAATATCAACCCCGACCAAGCATTCTGAGGTTGGTTGCCACGGCATCCGAGTACTGGTGATGCGCATTTCTTAGGCGCGCCTGAACATTGAAGATTTCGTCGGTCAGCTCACTCACTGCGGCATGCCAAGCAAGGTGTCGTTCGGTGTAGGCGTCGGCTGCCTCACCGGTCCAATACGACCTCACACTCGCTGCCTGCGCGGACAGCTCAGCCACGTTTCGATCAATGGACTCGATCAAGCCGTCGAGCCTCGTGGCCAAAGTTTGGAGACCGTCCAGTTCGACGGCGAACTCAGCCTCGGACTCACTCAAGGTTGAGAACCGATACGCGCAGCGCGACTGAGTCATCTGCTTTCGCATAATCCCGAGTTGCTTGATCGAGCACGACCGCGATCGAAGCGAGCTCCCGTGTCACCACCCGAGCACGACTACACACCGACTCCCAGTGTGCATCGAACGCGCTACCGGACGCACCGACCCAACCATCGGCAACCCGTTCGATGTCAGGTTGTACCGAACCGAGTCCGCGAGCCAATTCATCGGCAACACGGCCGGTCGAACGGCACAAATCGTGTAGCTCCTCCAGCACCGCCGACAACGGTTCAGACCCCATCAATACCTCCCCCGGCTAACGTCGATTATCTGTTGACCTATGGAGCAACTGCCTGTTAGACGCAGCAGCGCCGTGCGCGGTTCCACTCGGATGACAGACGAGAGTCTCCATTGAGTGACACTGAGCCCGGCCGTCGCCGATCTCTCCTACTCCCCTCGCGCGCGTCTGCGATCTTCCGGGGTGAAGGCCGATACCGCACACGCATCGACATCGGTCGAGCGCTTCCGTTGCTGGTACTCCGCCACCGAATCGAAGGCAGCCGTCACACCGACCGACGACGAGACGTACGTCATCGACTTGTGCCGTTGAAAGCCCAGATCGGCACCCACCTCGACGGCGTCGATGTTCGATCCCAAGAACACGAAGTCCCAGCCGTGCTCGGCTTCCTGCCGTTGAATCAGCTCTCGCACAGCAAAATTCGCCCACTCCCGACTCGCGTTCTCGTGACCGTCGGTCATTACGAGTACCGTCACCGCGCCGGGACGTTCGTCCTCCAGCATCGTGGCCAGACCGGTGCCCACCTCGCTGACGAGCCGGCCGATTGCGTCGTACAACGCGGTGCTGCCCCTCGGCTCGAGCACGAGCGGCCGACGTCCTCGATGGGTGTGTTGTCGTAGACCAGCTCGTACCGATGGTCGAACTGCGCGAGCGTGACCACGGTCCGACCGTCGGCCTCACGCTCCTTGGCGATGAACGAGTCGAATCCGCCGCGGGTGTCGTCGGCGATGGAGTGCATAGAGCCGGAGCGGTCGAGCAGTGCGGCGACGAGGGACAGCTGAGGGTTGGTCATAGTTTCCTCCTTCAGGTCGCGGCCGACACTGCAACGAGTGAAATAGATTTGGAGAGAGTGCAAGTGCTGTTCGAGTCGGTCAACGGAGAGCGACCGTCGTGCCGCCCGAGAACGCCGAATCGTGCAGCTCGATCTCGGCAGGCACGGTCCCGACGGGGACATCGAACACAACCGTCGTGTCCAGCGCGTTGCCCGGGTTGATCTGTTCGTAGCCGATGCCCTCGTCGAGGTAGGCAGTCGCGAGGCTGTCGACCGAGTACTGCTTGCCGTCGGCGTCGAGCAACTTCTGCGAGGACGCGTCCAAGCTCTGTGCTCGATCGCCGATGTTGCGCACGGTCATCGTCACCTGAACGAACTCGCCCTGTGCGGTCTGCGTCAAGTACTCCGAGCCAACCGTCGCGACGGGTGGTGCGACCGTGGTGACGACGAACTCGAACTTGCCGTCGCGCACCGGGACACCGATCCCCGGACTACTCGGCTCAGCCGGTGCTGCGGGAGCCGCTTCCTCCGACGCCGAGGACCCGGCCGGCGCGGGAGCGGTCGGGGTCTCGGACGAGCCACCACCGACGAGCCGAATGATGACACCCAGCACGACGATCGCCAGGATGACGGTCAGGATCTTGTGTCGGGCAAACCAACTCTTCTTCTGCTCGGGAGCGGGCGGGGCGTACTGAGGCTGGGGGTTCGGGTTGTTGGTGGTCATGTCTGGATTCCTTCCGTTTCGACGATGCACCAACAACACCGCAGTCGGCCGTGTCCGCGCCTCGGCTGACCGGTCGGTGTCCCTCCTCCTTTCGGTCCCATCACCGGTCGTGATTTGGCCCGATCGGGCGATCCGCGGTGTCGGTGCTCCCCCGTACGCTGCTGTTCGTGAGCACGCATCGGACAGGCACCCTGCGCCGCAAAGCCTGGACGACGGTGGCGGTGGTCTTCAGCCTGTTCTGCTCGCTCATGACCGCCGGGCTGGCGGGCTCGTCGGGTACACCGGGATGGAACCTCGGCATCGGCGTCACGCTCAACCTGATCGCCGGTGTCGCCTTGATCTGGCGACACGAACGGCCATGGGTGGTTCTGGGACTGGCGTTGGCCGGGCCGCTGTTCTTCGCCACCGATGCGACGGCGGCGTTGATTGCCCTGTTTGCTGTCGGTGCGTTCGCGCGAACCAAGCCGCTCGTGATTGCTGCCGTCGCGGTGTACGTCGCGTGCGGAGTGTCGTTGTTGTACGACGCTCATCGCAGTCGGTACTACTCCGTGCTGACCCTCGGTTCGACGAAGGCCGAGGACGGATCCGTGCCGGTGGAGTGGGACGTCCCAGCGTGGATTCCGTGGGTCGTCGCGGCAGTGCTCGTCGGGTTGGTCGTGGGCGGGGCGGTGCTGCGACGCACACGGTCCGACCTGACGGAGGCTGTGGTCACCCGTGACAAGGTGACGGTGGAGTCCAACGCCCTTCGCGAGGAGATGCTGCTGAATGCGGAGCGCGCCCGCATCGCCCGCGACATGCACGACACCCTCGCCGCCAGCCTCAGTCGCATCTCGCTGTTCGCAGGCGGAATGCAGGTCAACAGTGCCGATGGGCCGGAGAAGGTCGCCCAAACTGCATCGATGATTCGGCAGACCGCCCACGATGCGCTCGACGAGCTCAAGCGCATCATCGGCGTGCTGCGCGGATCGGCCGACAACTCGGGCGGCGGCCGGCAGAGCGTCGAGGGCATCTCCGATTTGGTGCACTCGGCGCGAGACGCAGGCTTGCACACGTCGCTGATGCTCGACGTGACGCCCGGTGAGATCGGCGCTACGAGCAGTCATGTGGCGTATCGGGTGGTGCAGGAATCGCTCACCAACGCGCAGAAGCACGCCGCCGGTTCGACCATCCGAGTGGCGGTGTACGGGTCCGATCAAGCGGGCGTTCGCGTGGAGGTGCGCAATCAGCTGATGGGGCAACCGGCGTTCGAGCATGGCTCGGGTACGGGGTTGGCGGGGTTAGCCGAACAGGTCCGCGGGGTGGGCGGCACGTTCGGTGCCGGCGCGCAGCCGGGCGAGTTCGTGGTGTCGTGCTGGTTGCCGTGGTACTCCTGACGGGCAATGTCGGAGTGGCGTTCTAAGCTCAGCGAACCATGACAACGCCAGCCGTTATCACCGTTCTGATCGTCGATGACGACCCCTTCGTTCGGCGTGGTGTGTCGGACATCTTCGCGAAGACATCGGACATTGCGGTGGTGGCCGACGTGGAGGACGGCGACCAGGTTCCTGATGCAGTGGCGGCGTTCCGACCGCACGTGGTGCTGATGGATCTTCAGATGCGCCGGGTCGGTGGACTGGACTCCACACGCGAGTTGATGGCGCTGGCCCATCCCCCGAAGGTCATTGCGATGACGGCGATGGATGTGGACGATCTGGTGGTGCGCGCCATCGAGGCGGGGGCGCACAGCTTCCTGAGCAAGAGCGAGGCACCCGAGACGTTCCACCAGTCGGTTCGAGCGGTGGCATCGGGCAACACGTTGTTCAGTGAAGATTCGCTCAGGAAAATCGTGGCGACGTCGGTGGTGCCGGTGGCCCCGACATCGGTGTCGATGGACGTGCTGAGTCCGCGGGAGCGAGATGTGCTGCGTATCTTGGCTACTGGTTCGACCAATGCGGACATCTCCTCCGAGCTATACCTCAGCGAGACGACGGTGAAGACCCATATCTCCGGGATTTTCGTGAAACTCGGTGTGCGCAATCGAGTCGAGGCGGCATTGGCTGCCTTCCGGGCGGGAATGGTCACGTGAGCGAGCCGGGTCAGAACCGCTGACCCATCTAGCGCTCGTTCGCCAATCAACCTGCGTAACAGGACCCCGGCCGACCTAGTTCCAGGCGAATCCGATTACACGTCGAGTGATGTTGCATTGAAGTGCACCAATCACACGGTCCTGACCAGTGGGCCACCCACTCTTGAACCCTACAGACGGGTCGACGCGTAGTCGCAGTATCGCCTCGATGTCGGCAGCCACAGCGCACCTACGGCAATCAGGCCCAGCAAGACGATAACGGTTATCAACGGCCCGCCGAACAAGCCGAACAGCGAAATGACCGCGAGTGCGAGGGCCCAGGTTCGTGGCCAGTGCCTACCCTTGAACACAGCACGCGCGAACAGCAAATAGCCGCAGGCGAATCCAGCAGCGATCGCCACCATCACGAATACGAAGACGAGGGTAGCTCCGTCGATGTAGTCGTCGGTGTACACGGTTGCGATGCCAGACGGCTCTGCTCCAATCAGGGTCTGCAATTTTCCCTGCAGGTCGAAAATCGTCAGCACCCCGAGCAATGCAGTCAGCAATGCCAGCACTGCTGCGAGTACCAATGACGCGAACGCCACGTGCATGGACACCGGTCTGGAGATCAACGGAGCCACGGCCGGCGCGGTCCGAGCGTCTCGAGCTCTAGGAACCGCCGAGTATGCCGGTCCAGCATCGAAGCCGAATGGGTCGGACCCTGCGGGTGGCCGCGTTGATGCACCGTCCGCTCGGAACCACGGGTCATCGTTTCCGGACATGGCTCTGTCTCCGTTCTAGAGAATGCCGTTCTCGGACAACACCCACCGAATCGGATCAAGGCAGCGGAACGGTGAAATTCCGTTCTCATGCAACCGGCTACCCACAGGCGAATCACCCAGTGCGGACACTGCGAAGAACCTGTGCACGTAGGGGTGTCCCGTATTCGAGTTGACGACCGATCTGATGATCGGGCCCGCATCGAGCTTCTGCAACATGCTCTTGACTTCCTCGTGCAAAAGTCTGCCGTCTTCGTCGTCGTACGGCACCCCGATACCGGGATCACGCGAGAACGCTGCACCGGGATTGGACATGATCTGACTCCAATTACTCCCGCTGACGTACTGAAGTTCCTGCAACGCATCGAACTTGGAGAGGATCATGGCCACCCGCGGCGTACCACGGTCGATCACACCGGTGACTGTGCGAAACACTACTTTGGGGTCGCCGCCGTAGTTTCCCTGCATCGGAACCAGGTCACGAAGCTGGTCCGCTATCTCTTCGACGCGGAGCGGGTCGAACATGAACAGAACGGCGTCAGCGAGACCGAAGAATTGCCAAGGGAAACCGTCGGTGTTCGAGTTCTCGAGATCCTCGCCGGCGACGTCGCGAATCACGAGGTACTGGCGAACATTGCCCCAATTCCCCAAGCTGAAGATCAGCGGATCGCGTTGGTACGAGCTTCCTGTGTTGACCGTCGGGGTGGGTTGCAAGATCCCCCGTTCCTCGTAGAGGGGCTTTTCGTAGAACTCGCGGTAATTCCGCTCGGTCTCGGGGTTCGCCGGATCCACGGACTGCCCGCGCAGCTCGGCAAGTCGCTGGAGCTGCTTGATCATGACTGCGATGTAGACAGTCTTACCCGTCGCACGAGCGCCGGCCATCGTGATGCAGGTAGCGTTCCCCCACCGCCACGCCGGTGGCAGCTTGTAATGGCAGATCGGGCAAAGATCGACGGCAGGCCCACCCAGCTGCTCTTCACCGTAGTCTGCAGAAGGCGTCCAGTCCGGCGCAGCATTTTCGGGCTTGCGCAGTTCGACCGTCTGGCCCATCGTGACGGGTACTCCACTGAACGCAGATGCGCGTTTGTCCTCCTCGGTTCGCGTCGGCGTCTCTTCCGTCCACGCATACCACTCATGCGTCAGAAAGTTGAAGCAGCGCGGACACTTTGTCATTGGGCGGACCCTTGTACGTCGGCTGTAATTCGTCCAGTGAGTTGCTGCAGGAACGACCGGACAATCGTGTCGACTTCGTGCCGATTAGCGATCAGATACTCCGAGGTGTCAGTCCCGTTCGGCGCTGGGGAAACTATTGCGCCGGCGAAAGCGACGGCACGTAGGGCCGCACGGGAAGGCGAAGCGATCATCGTCGCGAAGTGAGAGTTCGCCGACTCATGTTTACTGACAATCGAATCGGTCGCGGAATCCGTCACCAGCACGATCATGGAATCCGGCTGAGCCTGCCCAAACTGCTCGCCGGTGCCGAATCCGACGCCGGGTAGAGCACTCGCAAGTTGCTGCTGCACGCTATCGGCAAGGTCACCAGCCGTCTCGAATGACGCTGCATCAGAGCGATTTCCGATAATACTGACTTTAGGCTGTCGATCGTAGGAGATGACCGTGGAAATGCCCGCCAAAATGTCCAGGATCGCGCGGACGCTTCCATCGGCGATAGCAGGGAGCATCGACGCACTCGAGTCCACTCTGACGTCGAGCATTGTTTGCTGACTGTCCGAAAGCTGATCGACCCGCAACACCGATCTGGCAGCTGCCCGCGCCAGCGATGCCAGTGGGCCGAGCTCTATTTCCGGCTCCTCCAGCCGTGTCACGACCGCGATTCGGTCACCGTCCGGTCCGATGGTCGCCAGTTCGAGGTAACTCAGACCGGACACATCGCGCGGCGTCAGCTGCGCCCTGTCCGGGTCTGAATCCTGTGAACTGTCGACCGCAACCGACACGTGCAGCGTGGTTCCACTGGGAAAAGTCGAGTTCCCCTGTGCCGGAACGGCAACGAGCAACATCTCGTGCTCGACTCTCGGCAGAATCAGCATGCCTGGGCTGTGCGCTATCACCGAAGGATCGGACGCTCCCCCGCGGCGGACGTCCAGAGCTGCCGATCCGGGTGCGCCAACCACCGACATCGTCACCATCAACGGCCGCTTCGGCAGGTGAGCTTTGCTCTTGCCGTCCAGTACGTATGTGACCATCAGATGGTGTCCTCTCGATGCTCGTGCACGGCTTCATTGTGTATCACTGCAGTTCCGTCCTGAATGCGGGCCACGACAGATCCGGTCGGGTCCGCAGGTCGAACTGGGCGAGCCACTCCTCGACGTACCGCCTATACGACGCGAAGATGATCTCGACCTCGACTGCTGAGAATTCGCGGATCGTCGGCCACATCGCGTCCCGCAAGGACTCCCAGTCCGAAGGCCCTGAATAGAGTTGGCGGCGGACAAGATCCGCGATGATGTCATCTTCGCGAGAGCGACGAGGTTGTTCCCGGTTCGATTGCTGGTCCGCATAGTCCAAGAACGATCGCGCGGCAATTCCCGCCACATCGACGACCCCATTCTCGATCAAAGCGCTCAGGAGACCGGACTGCGTATCAAATGCCGTTCTCAGCTTCTCTTTGACAACTGCCGGCACCGCAGACACGTCGCGGCCCCGTGACTGTGCGACGTAGAAGAGGACAGCAAGTTTCCGCAGAACGTCCGAGGCCATCTCGACCGGCGCGGTCGGTGTCTTGGCGTTCTCGCCGCCGAAATCAGCCATGACGACATCGAAATGCTCGTCGACCAGCTGACCAAGCTCATCACGTCTGAGTTCGGTCCATGACCCGACACCCCGTAGCGCACCCCATGAAACCGCAGCGCGATCTTGGGCATTAAAGGCTTTATAGTCAGAGATCATTCGATGGCCTGCAGCTGCAAGTTGCGCCAAAACAGTCCCGAGGCACCCAGAATCATTTTCGCTCACAATCGCAAAAAGCGCGGCCTCGGGTGGGATTGCGGTGCCGAACCGTGAGAACAAGACATCGAGGTCGTCGAACGACAAGGTATCCAAACGACACAGCGTGCGGATTTCATCAGCTCGTTCTGTAGCACCCGTTTCGCGCGCGTCGTTCAAGATCCCCCACAGCGCGAGATCGGCGAACTCACGCAAATTGGATTTTCCACGTTCCGGGTGCCACTGTGCAATAACTGTTCCGTAGACAAGCTCGGAGAACAGTGCAACGTCGTCTCTGAATTCCGGTTCGTCCTTCGCTTCCGCAATCTTTCGCAAGAACGGAATCTTTGGATAACTCGGAAACACCCATCGAAGAACAGCCTCATCAAAACGGTGGCCGAACGGAAGTTGCTGGGCGACCGGTGAAGTCGTCAGTGTCGGTCTGACGACTAGGTGCAGCGTCCGTTCATCGAGACCCCCCGCCAATTGAATAATCCTGCTACCCGACAAGGGGTCCGAGAACTTCGCAACCACCGTCTCCAATGCGTTGCACAGCAGGTCGACGACGTCGACGTCCACTGCAACATCGCAATTCGTCACCACGAGAAGGTCTGCGATGCGAAGGATGTGCACCGCCTGGTCGACCTTCTTGGTGAACTTGTCTTGCGCTGCCTCGATGTAGCCGTGCAGAACGGTCTGAACGGTTGCCGATAGAGCTCCGGGGGTAGGGCCGCTGAACACGGCACCGATCTCGCTGGCGCGATTGTTGGCCAGCCATTCTTTATCGATGATGGCGAGGCGGACAACATAGCTCAGCGCGACAGACGCAGGGCGAGAGTGTGATTGCGCCCTACGAAGACCCGCGACAGCTTCGGCTGTGGATTTCGGTGCTGACTCCTCGTCAACTTGATCCGAGACCAGGGCCAGACGAGACCCGGGTGCCAGGGCTATCGGGCGCTGTTCGGAGATGACCCGTGCGGCTTCCTTCCTGACGTCTTCCATGCCCGGCATCGATGCGACGGCCATTGCCAGCGGCCACATGGGCGACAGTCCACTGTCTCCGGCTTCGATGGCGATCGAATCCTGCATTCCGAGTGCGAGCAGCGCTGTCGAGTGATCGATCAGGACGGCCTGCGCCAACATCGACCACGGTGTGACAACCACGGCAGTTCCGGCTTGCGTCATGTGGGGTTCTGCATCGAGCACACCCAAAGTAGGGTCGTCGGTTTCGTCGAGCAACACGATGTCACCACGTCCGGTGAGCGCATCACGCTCGGAGCCGGGTGCCACTGTCAGATGAATCTTTCGCCGAATGCTCTCACTCACTGCGTCGGCTCGGTCGTGCGTACTCCAGCTGAGGTGGCGACTCGTGCCCGGAGACATGAGGTATTCGACCGCTCCTATCCACAGGGCGGCGGACGCCGAATTTTCCACCAAAAGAACGACGGGTGCGCCGCCATCCCACGAATGCACCACTGCGTCGAGCAAAACCTGCAACGTATTCTGCCGAAATACGCTGGCGTCGAGCAGGAAGTCGATGACGCGGTCCCGCGTGACAACGTCCCCGAACTCCGGCAATTCAGCTGATTCAACCGTTGCGGCCCGCGTATTGACCGGCCCGTACGGCATCAGCCACGACGGCGAACGCCAGACTTCGATGGGCCTGAACGGGGGTTCTGGTGCGTCGATTTCACGATCGAGCACGACGTGGGCGAAGACGTTTCCTGGCCGGCCCGAACCGTCGGTTCCCGCTTCCACCGTGTGCCAATATGCGGCACCTCCCGATACCTTCGCGTACATCAGTCGACGCTGCCGATTGTCGATGTCGGCCGGTGTCGGATACCGGTCGAGTGCCGGCACAAGGTCGAAGCGGGTAGCTACCCACGCGGTGAGTACCTCCCTCTCCGCCGAGTCGATACCCCCGGAGACATCTTTGACCTGCCATCCCCCGCCCGTTCCAGACCCGTCATCGAACGACGTGTAGATCAGATGTGCAAAACGTCCTCGGTCGGCCGTCATCAGCGATCAGGGCCCGCGTTGGGTTCGAGAACCAATTCCGACACGGCTGGATCCAACATGGCGAAGCCGCGTGCGCGTACCGGGTCGATGTCCAAGAACAGTCGCACATAACCCGGGCGACCTGTCACGTCCGCACTCCACCCCGTTGGCGTCCACTGCGGCACCAACCTCGGCGGAAGAAACTGACGCATTCCTCGTCCAGACGGGTCGTTCTGATCGCTCAGCGGCAGCGGTTCACCATCCCGAGCACTCAGTGGCAGTCGCTCGGGATTATGCACCAACATCAACGGAGCGGGCGGCTCCAGTTCGTTACCCGCAAAGAGGGTGACCCCCAAGCGTGTACCTCCGTTAGGTCCTGAAGTCCGATCGAGGGTGTACCAAATTCTGGTCAGGCCGGGGTAATCCAGCGATGTCACGGTTCCGGTCACCCGCTCCCCCCGCGAGTAGGCGATCGGAATCAGATGCAGGGCACAACCGTTGGGCGGAAGTGGCCGGAAGGTCAACCCACCAGCGTTTTTGTACTGAGCTGAAGAAATCTCCTGCTCGGGCCTGGACTCGAGGAGATCCTCTGGCGTGTGATTGCGTGGACCCAGGTACGCGAGCACGCTGGCCGCTGATTTCGGCCAACCGAACGTGACCAGCTGCGTGGCGCAACGCTCTACGATCTTCGCGTCGGTTACCGGCGGGATCGGGCGCGTCTGCACAGTCGTCTTACCCACTCGCGCAGAACCATTGAGGACGGTGACCGGTGTCAGGTACGCGCGATCCCAGCCTGTCGGCCAAGGAATTCGGCGCATCCTGGACGTGGAGGCGTCCCCTGCCTCGATCGGATGCGCCAGCTGCATCGCTCGCGTCAGGCCCTCAACTTCGATGGCCGCCTCGGGTAGCGCGGCGAAGCGAAGTCCGGCGTCGGGCGGAGTTTGCGTGCGGTAAACGAACACGTTGCCCGACTCCGGCGTCTTCCACGAAAGATCGAAAGACGGCTTATCCGGATGATCATCCGGGTGCACCGTCAGGTCATCGACGGGCGCGAGTACAACCGACACCAAAATCTCGCCCTGCGAAGCCGAAGATTGGCGAGTTCCTTCGCCGACGAGGACTTCGGACAGAGCACGGTAGAGGTACCGCTGCCCACGAGCGACGCCTTCGTCAACGAACCCGGTCAGATTGTCCTGATGCGATTCGATCTGGTATCTCGGATCGTTGTTGACAGGTGACGCGCCGTCCAGCGGGATCCGGAAGATGCGTACCGCCCGTGTACCCGACCACGCGGACCAACGACCGATGACACGCCCTTCATCTTCGCTGAGGACGAACTCCGACACCGGGCTGACTGACTCTCCCTGAGCGAGCTTGTCCGGTTGCTGCATCGTCGCGTCGGCGTTGTCGCGGCCGAGGTGGCACCACACCTGGTAATTGCGCACGGCCGATGTGGGGAATCGTTCGTCGATCCACGTCGTCCCAGTTGTGACGCCGAGAAGTTCGCCGGCTTCGGGTTTGTACGGTGCCGAGTTCTCACCGGACACAACTCGATAAAGCGCGACAGATCCCTCGGCGTCGGGATGCGGGGACCACGACAATCGTTGGCTCTCGCCCACTTTGGTCAGCGTCAACGAGGTGGGTACGAACGTGCTCTCGAAGTTGAACTCGCAGAAGTCTGCGTGGTCGAGGCCCTCCAACTCCGACGCCCCTGCAGACGGGGCGGCCGCCGGCGCGGGGGTTGGCCTCGGTGTGGGATGTGGCGGCGCGGGGGTTTGCTCAGTCGCCGGTTGCAGCCTGTGACTCGGCCGTCTCGGTGCGCGTTTCGGGGACGAGGAGGCCTGCTGCTCCATAGGTTCCCGCTCGGGGGGAACAACCGGTGCTACTCCTTCCTCCTTGTCGCCGAGAGCAGCGAACACTTCGGCAATGCTGCCTGCCAACGAGACCGATGGTCCGCGTAGCTGTTTGCGAATTTGGGCGGCAGAGGTGTGGCCGTATTTGATCAGATTGTGGAACGTAACGTCCTTGATCGACGCGGCAGCCGCATCACCGTCGGCAATTCGGTTCGCGCGCCAGGCGAAGAGCGCGTCGATCGGCTTGGGCTCTTCGTCCGTATTCTCAGTAACTTCGGCAACCTCGACAGGAGCGGCAACAGGCTCAGCGACAGGGGCAGGTTTTGGTTTCATCGGCCCACTGCGCGGCGTCCGCAGCTCTTCGGGCAGGTGGCGCACCACCTCGTTCGGGGCCATGCCAAACTTGATCTGATGGTTGATGTGCGCAATCGTTGCCGACCAATCGCGGGCTGCCGACGAGACGAATTCCGTCTCCCAGCTGTCGGGATGCGCAGCGATGGTGAGGATATCGGCCTGGGTCGGCACATCGAACCCGACGCCTGCGGCCGCATCGGCCCAATCGGTCAACGCGTTGGTACGCCGCGCTTGCTTGTCTGTCGCCATATCAGAACCGGAACTCTCTGTTCGGCGCGTCGTAGGTCTCCGGTTCTGCAGCCGGTTCGGGATCGGTCGAAGTGCGACGATCGGGCATCTCGGGCACGCTCCAGTCCTGCGACTGGGTCGGTGCCTCGGCTGAACCGAGAGTCAGTTGGTCCGCTGACAAGCCGTCACTGATCTGCGTTGCGACACTGACTGCCCCGATCCCTGCCCAACCACGTTGGCGGTGGTCGTCCTTGACGGCGGTCAGGCCTTGAGTTGCCGCAAGGTCGGTGACCATCGACCGGTCGAAATGATCGATCCGGCCCTGTCCTGCTTCGTCGCCGACCCCCGCCATGAAGTCGACCATCGGTACGAAGGTCGTAGTGCCGTCGGTGAGCACTTCGATCTGTCCGACAAGGGATTGCACGAGCTCGGACTTGGGCCCCATCAAGTTCATCCGAGCTTTTTCCCACATCAGCTCGGAACCGGTGGACCGGAATTCGCCACTGGAGAACCCGCCGGACCACCGATCCAACGACGACATCGAACCGGCTCCAGGGGCTCGCCAGAGCAGCGTGGGGTCCGCTTTGACGTCACGCCCATCACTGCCGAGGAAGTCTCCGGCATTACCCAGTGCGCTCTCCCAGGGCGGTGTCAGCCAGCCGAGGCCGAACAGGTCCTGCCGTAGATACTCGGCCGTGTTGGCGAGCTGGTCGGGGTGTGGGTTCGCGTAACCGATGCCAGTGCTCTTGGGCAGCCCCCAGGCAATCCGGCCTTCGGCCGAGCGCTCGAACCTGTTCGGCCCGAGCGGCTCCGCCAAGAATGCACCCAACGCGCGGCTCCACGACAGGTACTGCGAGTACGCGTCGGCCAATCGGTCGAGGTCGCGTAGCGCCGTGCGGAGATTCGCTTCGTCAGCAGAAGCGTTGGCGGCCGCTGCTTTACGTCTGTTCAGGTCTTGGAACAGATCCTGTTGCCCACGGAGGAACACGAACACCAGAACCACAATCCACAGCACGATCGAACCAACGATGATCAACGCGCCGATCCACCAGTCGAACCATGACTGCGCGATGCCGACCGCTGATGCGACGACAACCAGCAAGAGAATCACTGAGGTGATTTGGATCCAGCGGGCAAGCGTGTTGTGCCCTTTACTCTCGGCGGGTGGAGCGGCGTCGGCATGCGCACGCAGCCGCGCCATCAGATCTTTGACCTCGTTGTGACGCTCGACGAAATTTTGCGCCAGGGTCCGTCCGACAGCAACACCGAAGCTGTTGCCTCCGCGCGCCTGCCACTCGTCGAGAGCGGAACCCGTGCGCCTCGCCTCGAGTCCGAGAGCCGCGTCCTGATCGAGTTCACCGAGCTTGCCGCGCAATTGATTGGCACCGATCACATCGGTGGCATCTACTCCGTCCACCTCGACGGTCGCGGCCACGATCCCGGGCACTCGATCGAATCGCTCTGCGGGTCCGGGGATGACGTCCGCTGCTCTGCGCAACACTCCCCTGCTGGCTCCGATCTGTACCGGGGGCAATTCAGCGGATCGCGCACCGCCGTCGGCGAGGGTCATCGCAGCCTTCGCGTAGTCCTGCCACAGATCGGAGAGATCTGCGCGCGCACTGTGGTGACGCTCGTCGTCGGTGGACTCCAGGGAATCCCTCAACTGGTGGGTCGCCGATCCCACTTGAGTCCAACTTGCCTGCCGCCCTTGAGAGGTGCGCCCGTTGGCGACAACTTCGTAGGCCGATGGGTTGTTTCCGAACACGGTCGCGTGCACCGCTCCAGCAGCTGACGTGGAGACGCTGTCCACCACTCGCGCATACCAAGCGGCGGGCGCATTACGCAGCGCGGCTCCCAGGAACGAGAAGAACATCTTGAGTGCGGCCCAGAATCCGATCGTCTGGGTCTGCTCGGCCTCATACGGAACCCGATCACCTTTGAGGACCGCGCGATGCTTTCCCCACAGGCTCCGCGCCATCGTCTGCGTCGCCAAAGGAACGTCATCGACGTATGTGACAGGAGCTCCGCTTTCGCGCGGGAGTGGAAGGCCGCCGTCTTGCTCGAAAATCTGTCGACGCAGTGAGTTTTCCACTTCGGACGTGTCGAGTCGACGGTAGAACGACCGGACCAGACTGACGAGGTTTCCGGGGAGGACGGGCTTGGCGTCGAACGGCGCGTGTTCCACGTCGGCCCACAGCCCGGACACCGCAGCGACGACGGGTGCCGCGTGGCGTCCGATCTCGAGAGTGTTGTCTGTGGCAGTCAGCGCGATATGGCCCATGCCCGGGCCGCGCGCATCCTCCGGTGCCACCAAGATGTTGTGCCAACCGTCGAGGGCAAGAACCGCATTCGAGGGAGGAGTAGCTCCTGGTCGTCCCAGCAGCAGTCGTAGCCGAACCACGTTCGCGCCGCCCGATGTCGATGCCAGCAGCTCCGCCAACCGCCGTTCGGTGTCGACCTCCAGCGCCGGAAGGATGCCCGTCAAAGGCACGAAGATACACAGCCGAAGCACAAAGATGCGTTGCGAGGAAACGACTTCCTGCACCGTGGTGTCGAACTCCCGGCCGTTCTGCACCCAGCACGCTGCGGTGGGAGCAAGATCCGCATCCGCGCCGTCGACCCACAGGAACGGGCGAACCATACCTACTGCGGAGAGGTCTTTGAGAACGTCCTTGACACCGTCGGCCACGCCGGTCGGTGCCAGAAACACTGTCAGTTCGGACATCAGTGGTTTCCTCGCTGTGGGATCTCGAACGAGTCCGCTCCGGCCGACCAACTCGATGTCGGCGGCGTGGCCGTGAATTCGTCGGCAGCAGCGGGCCGCAACGCTGCTGCGAGGCTTGCGTCGATGAGCGCGATCAGCTTGTTGGTACCCCAGAACACGTCGGGCGCGACGTCACGGTAGATCGGGGTTTTTGTCGCTTGCGCTCGCACGGTGATATTCGAGAACACACCACCACCGACGGCACCTACCTCACCGATACCGGCACCGGACCCGGGCTGCATGTAGTGCTTGCCCGCGAAGTCCCGCTCCTCCTCGAGCCAGGCCTTGGCCCTCGCTGCGCGCTCCTGCGGGGTGGAATTCTCGCCGGTGTCGGCCACCGCCGATGCGAGACCTGTTCCGGTGACCCCGGTACGCAGCCATTCCGTCAGGTGCACCGATGCAGCGAGACCGAGGATGCCACCGACCTCGTCTTCTGCAGAGGAGTCGTAAATGCGCCGGAGCGCACGGTACGACTGCATGGACGACATCACCGGCGGCTCATGCGACTGGGCAATGGCCAACAACACGGATTCGAGAACTGCCGGCAGCCAGTCGTAGTCAGCAGAGAACTCCGACGGCGGGGTCAACAACGGGTTCGGGAATTCGAGCCACCGTCCCAACTCGCCGTCGAAGACCCGGGCAGGCTCGATGAACGGGCCGCTCGGTAGGGACACTCGGCCGAGTACTTGGCCGAGCAACCAACCACCGACCATCGCCTGACGCTCCGACTTGTGCATCGGCAACGACGCAGCCAGCGGTCTTGCACGACGCAGGTTCCAGAAAGCCTTCCGCTGCGACGGCGACGACGTGTTCCACTGGCGCGATGCGGGTCCGATCACCGAGTTGTAAGCGAGCGGTGAATAGTTCGGGTAGGAACCGAAGATGTCGATGCGCTTGATCTGCTTCTCGTCGGTGAGCGCATTGACCAGAACGTCCTTGGTCGTCTGGTCGATGCGGACGCTGCGCTCGAGTTCTGCAGAGAGTTCCTCGGCGATGCTCTGCCCCTGGAACGGGATGGCCGAGAACTTGAAACGGTATTGCATCTGCTGATCGTTGTGAATCGCCTGCATTGCTGTTTCGTTCACGCTGGCGAGCGGACGTGCCAGGGCGATGGCTTGACCGAACTTCGCGATGAGGTCGCGGCGACGACCGGACAGTTCCGACTCGGCTGCACCGCCACCGGTGACGTAGTCGTGCAGTGACACCGAGCAGAACTTGTCGAAGGATTCACCGGTACGAGCAATGAACTTCCTTGCCCGTGCCAACAATTCGGGTGGACGAGTATGCACGTCGAACGCCGAGGGCGACGAGATGATCGATTCGCCACTGGCCGGGTTGGTCGGGAAGACGCGAGAGCGCCAGGTAGCCGTCCGCTCGACGAGCTTGACCGTGTAGCCGGGCGCGGTGGTCCCATCGCTCGTATCCCATTTGCCGGTGATGGCCTGGGCAGCGGCGCGCATGACAGCGTCGCCGAACGCACGTTGATCTATGTTGGCGCTGCCGATTGCCGCAGGCAGGTCCAGCTCGTACCTCATCTTGAAGTCACTCGAGCTCGTGAGCATCACTTCATTGTTCGCCTCGGCGAATCGTGATGGCACCCGCTCGTCCCGGTCCGACGGCCAGGCGGCGTACTGGTCGGTGTGCAGTCGCGCCAATCCGAGGTCGCGCGGTTGTTCCACCGAGGCCTGACGCAGCAAGGTGTGAGATTCGTTGAGCGCCTCGACCAACGGATCGAACAACTCCGCCACCATGGCTCCGGCCGCCGCGCTCAGATGCGTGGACAGTGTTGCGTAGATCTGCTTTTCAGTGACCCGTCGTGCGCCGTCGAGGACCGCGAACACCACTTCCTGGGCATTCGACAATGTGCCCTTCAGCGCTGCGAGTGTGGCCCGGACATCCTCCGGCGGTTCGGATATATCCTGCGGGGCTTGCTTCGAAAGATCCTGCGCTGTAGGCAGAACCACATTCTGAATGTATTTCGAGACCCGCTTGACCAATGCAGTAGCGTACGGCAGCCCAAGGTCCGCAACAGCACTCCCCACCACATCTTCGAGCTTGTCTGCGAATTCGAGATGCCAGCCGAACGCCTTCGAGTACGCCGCGCTCTGTGCGCTGGAAAGCATCGCCGCGCGTCGGGCGTAGAGGTTGCGATTGACCTCAGGGACCCACGCCGACGCGTTGAGGCCATTGCCCGACGGAATGTAGTCGCGAAGCGTCGTGTCGATGACGTGCGTGGCCAGGGTGGATACCTCGGATCGCGGAAGTACCGTGTTCGTGATCCAGGAGCCGATGTCGTAGGGCAATGAGTTGGCATCGGTGTGGCCTGCTGGGAGGCCCAGTGCACTACAGATATTGGGCCACTGACTGTCGAGCACGGCCGCAGCCTGCTCGTCCTCGCTCGCGCGATTGCCGGGCTGTACGTGTCCGCGCAGCAGTTTGTCGGCGCTGGCGCGAGCCAGTCGTTGGGACGAGTATTCGGCATACCGATCACGGCCCATGCTGAGGCTGGAGAACCCGAAAGATCCCCACGGCAGCGTGTTCCACTGCTGATTACCCCAGCCGAGGTACTCACGGTTTCCGGCAATACCGCCGCCATTGGTCAGGTCCCACTCGACGAACTGCTGCGTTGCCGACTGGCTCATCATCAGGGCTGAGAGCCCCCGCCCGAGGCCGCGGTAGATCGCGTTCGGGGTGCCGTCGCCGAACAACGTCTGCTCGGCTCCGACGTAGCGGCCGACCGGAAACACGCGGGCGAAGGGAATGAGTTCGCCTTCACCGTTCTGCTGTCCGAGTGCACGCAGAATCGCGACGTCGTGCTCACGTGCCGACCCTGTTTGGCTGGCCACGATCTCGCCCAACATGGCCAGCGCGTTGGCCCGTACACCGGTGGTGGCCGACGCGTCGAGACCGTCGAAGATGTCCGGCGCAACCATGAACACGCCCATCAGCCGCGGATCGACCCCGGTGATCAGTGTCAGCAATCGACAGATGTCCAGTGCCATCGACGCTCCCGCACCGCCGGCCATCGAGGACACGACGAGTACGACGGGCCGCTCGCCCGGGTCGTACTTGCCGGCACCGGGAATGTCGAGGCTGCGCATCTCGGAATCGGTATCGACCAGATTGAGCTTGCCCCAGGCAGTTTCGAGTCGCTCGCGCACCGAGCCGGCGCGGCTCAGCGTGATCATGCGACCCAAGGCGCGGAACTGACCGGCACCGGTACTGAGCGGGGTGTGCACGGCCGACGGGTCGCGGGGGGCCCAGGTCGCGATGGTGTCCAGGCGTTGCTTGCCGATGAACTGCTGGCTCATCGCATTGTCCAACACCGAGTAGCTATCGCTCTGCGGTCCTGTACCGACGTAGGTCCCGCCCTGTTCACGGACGTGCCCCATTCCATCGGGCCCCGGCGACGGTGCTGTCGGAACGTCGAGGTGAATGAACTGCCACCCGGCCGGAATGGAATCGATGCCGTGTGAGGCGAGGTCGGAGCGAAGCTGGTCCATCATGTATGCCAGCGTGGCTCCACCGGAACCGCCGCATCCGACGACGAGAAAGCGCCTCATACGTCAACCTCTCCTGTTGCTGTTTGTCGAGCCATGGTGAGTCGTGTCGGCACCGTCATCGTCCGTCTCCGAACGGATCGAACGGCTTCGACGGGCCGGACTGACCCGGCGGCTGACCGGGTCTCGGGCCTTGACCTCGCTGCGGCCCACCGAATGGGTCGTTGTTGTGCGGGGCAGGAGGCGGGGTGTTGCCGCCACCGCCGAACGGGTCGTAGTTGCCGGGCGCAGGCGGCGGAGTGTTTCCGCCGCCGAACGGATCGAACCCGGACGGTGCGGGGCGCGGTGCAGTAGAGCTGGGACTTGACGGACCGGCACCGGGCTCGGTGGACGATCGCAGCGTCGCCAACACGTTCGGCAGGCGATTGGTCATATCGTCGACGACCGACTTGCGGACCGTCGGGCCGGCGTCGTCACCGATGAGCAACACGACAACGGCGTTGTCTGCTGGTCCCTGTAGGTCGTGCAGAACGAACCACCTGTTGTGCACGGCAAGCGGCAGTCGTGCCTCGTGATTCTTGCCGTGGGTCGCGGGCATCGTCGACGACGCTCCAACTCGGCCCGGGGCGACTGCGGTAACGAATCCGGCTCCGACAGGCGACCATCCGACATGTGTGCGCAGCTGCACGCCTGCTACATCGAGGGATCGAGCCGGTGAGTCCAGACCGCGGACTACCTCGATTAGATCGCGGTCGTTGAGTGCGAATGGGGAGCCGTTGCGCAGCACAGTATTTCCGGAGATGGTAACCGGGAACTGCTGCCCCTTGAGAGTGCGCGCGGGAATCTTTGCCGTGAACCACTTGGCGCCGTACAGCAACAGCAGCGGAATGCCAGGCCCGAGCAGCAGCGCCACGATGAGGGCCAGGAGTGCGTTGCCGGTGTCGAGCGGCTTCTCGAGGTCAGCGGTGAACTCCACGTCGATAGGTAGGGCCCGATCGGCTTCGCCATTGGGTGCCACCATCAGTGCAACGGTGCCGTTGACGGGACCGTTGGCTGCGTTCTCGACCTGCAAGGCGATAGGGAGCGTTCCTTCCTGCCCGTCACCGAGCGCCTGACAAGAATCCACGGATGTAGCTCCCGACGTCGACAATTCGAGACTACCCACTCCATCGGGAGATGCGACGATGGAAGTGCCGGCGTCGGCGGGGAGCCACACGCAACCGGGGCCGGCGATCGGCAGGTCGACGGTGAATTGCCCGGCACCTTCGACCGTTCCGAAATCGATGGTCCGAGGCAGAGCAGGGAAGCCGATCGGCGGTGCAATGGTGAGCGGCACGTCCACCGACTGTGGAGCAAGCGCAGTTCCAGGCTCGACGGTGCCGTCGGGCGTGGTGGCGTCGGCGGTCGTCACGTTCAAAGTGAGTCGAACCGACGCCTGGCCGGGTGCCACATCGGAGAGATCGAGACGCAGCGGCTCGCTGATTTGTTCCTTCGGGATATCCGCGCCGACGACGGTTTGCGTGCCGTCACTTTCGATGAGAGTGGCTGCCAGCGTGGCGGTTCCGAGCAGAGACTGCGGGTCCACTTCGTTGCGCGAGGCGTCAACGATCCCGAGATCGATGGGCACGTCGGCTTCACCGCTGTGGATTGCCGTGGTCCGCTGCCCTTTCCATTCAGGGAAAAGGTTTCCCGAGATGTGGATGTTCGATCGGGTACGAGCGCCGGCGGCGTCGCCGGTGGGGTCGACGAAGACCAGAGCCCAGACGCCCTGCCACTGCGGTGAGTCGGGATTGTTCATGTCGAACGACAGGGTGCGCGGGGACTGCCACCGATAGGTGACGTTCACTCCAGCAACGTCGACGGCGACGTCCGAATCCGACGACGGCAGCGGCACTTCTGTGCCGTCGGGGGCCACGAGTGTGGGGATCAACCCAGAGACGTCAGCCGATCCGAGGACTGACACCGTGTCGATCGAGTTGTCGAGAACGAAGCGGTGCTTGCCTTCCTCGCAGACCGTCAGTGCGCAGACGCCAGTTTCGCGCGTCAGGGGCGCTTGCCCGGGAGTGGAAAATGCATCGAACGCGAACAGCAGATCGTCAATGTTGCCTGCGAGGTAGAAGTCGCCGGGGCTGGGGCTGGCGATATTGCCGCATGCGGTGCCGCCTGTTGGTTCTCCGGTGGCGATGGATCGCATGACGTCGAAGTCGGCCGGCTGCGCGGTGCCTGCGGCAAGGCCGATACCGAAGAGCACGATGCCGGAGGATCGCAGTTGATCGGCGACGCCACCGGGGCGGCAGATCGATTCGGTGGCCGCGCCGACTACTCGCGTCACATCGTCGGCAGTATCGAGCGGCAGGTCGGGCGCGTACGGCTTGTTTGTGTCTGCGCGCGGGGTGAAGTCGATCTTGCCGTCCGAGAACCAGGCGACGGCCTGGCATGGATCGACGCCATCGACGGGTTGGGTGTGGTCGGCAAGGGTCTGCCTAGCGCCGTCGAGCGCCAGCCAGTAGTCGGTGTCGATGCCATTATTACGGTCGCGGAACCCTTCGACCGCGTTCTCGATCGACGGCAACGAACCTGGGTCGAGAGCCGACCAATCGGATTCCACCGAGTAAGTGTCGGCGAACCCTGCCACCGCGACGTCGAGGTCGATGCCCGACGACTCCTTGTACTTGGTGAGCTGATCGAGCAGATAATTCGCAGAGGTGATGCGTGCACCGTCCGGGTCGGAGGCTTGCAAGCTGGCCGACTCGTCGATCATCAGCAGGAGGTCGCCGCTGCGTTGTGCCGCGAGGCAGGCACCGAAGTCCGATACCGCGGCACCCCCCGGTGCTGCCGCGGCGGGTGGGGCGAGGACGACCGAGATCGCAGCGCATGCGCCCAGCAGGGTCGCCGAGACGAGTGCGCCGGCTTTCGCTTTGTTCACAGTCGACCAATCCAGTCAGCGATGCGCAGCGCGCAGATGATGATCCCGACCGCCGCGATGATCAGGACGGCCCAATACGCGGGTTTGACCCACGTCGGTTCCGCATAGATCGGCCGCGCTCGGCGGTTGGTATCGAGGAGCGTGAACGCCGAGAGGACGCCGATGGCAATCGGCCCCGCCAACACCCATCCGACGACAGCGAGCGGTCCGGAACCACCGAGTACTGCTCCCATGATCAACCCGACCAGCGCCAGCGCCCCGGAGACGATCAAATAGATCGTCGGTGGGCCCGCGACCGAGAGGGTTGATGCCGGCGGCGCACCGGACGACTGCGGGGGCGGCGGGGGCGATCCGGATCCCCTGTCGTTGCCGTAGCCGAACGGATCCGGTGATGAAGACAAGTGTGCAATCCCCTCAGAGTGACGTTTGCGTGCGGCTGACGACACAGTGCACATCATTCCCAGGGGAACACGCGTCTGCACTCGACATGTTACGGCTCAACAGTATTCGAGTACGTCGATGTCAGACGTTGATTCCGAAGTCACGGGCGATGCCGGCGAGGCCGGATGCGTAGCCCTGACCGATGGCGCGGAACTTCCACTCTGCGTTGTGACGATAGAGCTCGCCGAAGACCATGGCTGTCTCGGTGGATGCATCTTCGCTGAGATCGAAGCGGGCGAGCTCGCGGCTGTCGGACTTGTCGACCACGCGGATGAACGCGTTTACGACCTGGCCGAAGTTCTGGTTCAGTTCGTCGGCAGCGTGGATAGATACAGGGAAGATGATCGACTCGATCTCGGGCGAGAGCGCTGACAGATCGATGTCGATGGACTCGTCATCGCCTTCGCCCTCACCGGTGCGGTTGTCGCCGGTGTGTTCGATGGCTCCGTCAGGCGACCGCAAGTTGTTGTAGAAGACAAAAAAGAGCTCGTTCAGCACCTTCTTGTTGCTACCCAGCGCAATTGCGCTCGCGTCGAGGTCGTAGTCACCGCCGCTAGTCGATCGGACATCCCACCCGAGACCGATGGTCACGGCGGTCAGCTGCGGGGCCTGCTTGCTCAGCGAGACATTTCCGCCCTTGGCCAGGGTCACACTCATGATTCGACTCCCTCATCCATCCGAGACCGATCCATCCGGGGTCCTGCTACCGGAAAACTACAACTCTTTACTTTTAGCAGACCGAATGGCCCGATTCGGGACGAACGCCGTTACGTCGTACGTTTGAATGATCTTCAACTGATCGCCACCGACACGATGAACAGCACAACGGCCAACGGAATCCCAATCGGAACCCAGTTCCGGCTGAAGAGGCCGTACACAGGTGCAGACCCGGCCGCCATGGCTTGTCGACGTGTAGCTCGGTGACGAATGCTGCACAGCACTGAGACCGGAACCAAGGTGAAGGCAGCGAAGAACAAAAAAATCATGGGCCCTGACTCCCGATCAAAAGCTCCGGTCACCGCGAGTAGACCGAAGAACCCGGCAACTGACAGCAGCGGTACCGATTTCCATCGCGGAACCAGACGCTTCGTTTCCTCCTTGCTCGCGCCGACTACGCCGTGGATCGATTCCGACGCAATCTGTTCCGCGAGCACCGGTTCAGGAAACGGGTCGACGTTCGCTGGCGGCGCCGCAAGCTGAGGCCGAGGGACATCAACAGGCGCGGGCGCCTCCCAGGGCTTCGAGAACGGGTCGTACACGTCGACCGTTGGGGCCTCAGGCTCTCTGGCAGCAGCGATCGCATTTACCTGCCCGACCACAAAACTCACATCGTCCGCTCGCATAGTTCCGATATGGCGCGATTGTTGTCCTGGGGCATGGACGGTTAGTGTCCGTCCCCCGAACTTCGTGTGCGCGTCCGCTTGGCCAATGTCGGCAGACGAAATCTCGACGAGGGGACCCTTCTTATTCACGCTCGCGCTGAAGAACGCGATCACTCGTCGATCGGTCACTGCAATCGCGTCCGTTAGGGGCCGCATGGTGCTGAACCGGGCCAACGCCCTGACCGATTCGCCAGGCGCAAGGTGCTCACTCAGCGACGCGATCCATTTGGTGGCGTCCTTCTCTTTCAGGGTGGGCCCAAGCGGTGGCAGCATTGTCATCCTGTCCAATTGGAAGTGTGTAAATGTTGATCGCCAAGCCCCATGAAAATGTTTCGATTCGCGGGAGTCTGTAACACCCCAGCCCGAGCGAACGACCCTGTGAGCGTGACCGCGGAACCTGCGGTACCCACCTGCGACCGTTATGAGAAACCGTGAAGCACCGAGCACCATCGACCTTGCGCATTGCTGTACGACGCTCTGCGGGAATAGCTTTCACTGCGGCATTGCCAATTGTCGTTCTGGTGAGCGGATGCTCGAGTGACGAAGCCGGCGGTACCGGCGACGCAGTGCAGGTCACGGTCCCGCCACTCCCCGACGTGAACACAACATCTCGGGCTGCGTCAACAACACCTACTACAACCGCCGCCACCACCACGACAGCCGTCACAACTACTCCGCCTGTTGTCACCACAGATCCCCCTGTGTACGTGCCACCGACGATCGAGTACACACCTGAACCGGCTTACACCCCGCCGGCTCCCGCTTACACCCCGCCGGCTCCCGCCTATACCCCAT